>CANJGB010000002.1 GCA_947473805.1 Alphaproteobacteria bacterium | reverse complement strand
TCCCCCGTCGTCCCGCCTTGCGCCAGAATAATCTCAGCCTCGCGCAGCTTGCCGATAATCTCCTCAGGCCCGTGTCTCTTGCCCATTTTCCTTCTCCTTCAGGGTCCAGACTAAAATAGTCGATGGACCACTCTGAAGGGGGCAGATCATGACGATCACGGCGTCGGTGCAGCTGGTCGGCGTGTTCGTGGTCTTCGCGTCGCTGATCGTGCCGGCCCTTGCCGCCGTCGCGCAGCCGCGCCGACGATTGCCGCTAGCATGGCTCACCGGGGCGGCAGGTTATGCGCTTGGATTGGCAGGATCGATGCTGCTGGACCTGCCGACCGGTGCGGCCATCGTGTGCGGGCTGGCAATGGCCGCAGTCGTTGTCGCGACGTCCTTGCGGCCCGGTGCGGCCGCCTAGCCCTTTGGCCGCATCAACCGGCTCTGCTCGCGCTTCCACTCGCGATCCTTCTCGGTCGCGCGTTTGTCGTGCTCCCGCTTGCCGCGCGCGAGGCCGAGCGCGACCTTCGCACGGCCACGCTCGTTGAAATAGACGCTGAGCGGCACGAGGGTCACGCCGCCGCGCTTCAGCGCACCGATCAGCTTGTTGATCTCGTTGCGGTTCAGCAGCAACCGGCGGTGCCGGCGCGGCTCGTGGTTGAAGCGGTTGCCACCGTGATATTCCGGGATATAGGAATTGATCAGCCAGATTTCGTTGGCTTCCACGGCAGCATAGGAATCGCCGATATTCGCGCGGCCGTCGCGCAGGCTCTTGACCTCGGTCCCGGTCAGGGAGATGCCCGCCTCGTACGTGTCGTCGATAAAGTAATCGAACTTCGCGCGCCGGTTCTCGGCAACGGTCTTGGGTGCGAGTTGCCTCACCTGGGCTTGCGCTTCCCACGCAGGCCGACACGCTCGAGCGCCGCCTCGACGGCCTTCCGGCTGGCGGCCTGGATCGGCACCATGGGCAGGCGCATGTCCGGCTCGCAGAGGCCCAGCAGGCCGGCGGCATACTTGACCGGGCCCGGGCTGGTTTCGATGAATAGCGAATGGTGCAGCGGCATCAGTTCGTCGTTCAGCTTGCGCGCCTTGGCGTAATCGCCGGCCATCATCGCCTCCTGGAACTTCGCCACCTGCTTCGGGGCAATGTTCGCGGTGACGGAAATGCAACCGACGCCGCCGGCCGCGTTGAAGGCCAGCGCAGTGCCATCGTCGCCATCCAACTGGACGAAATCAGCGCCACAGGTCAGGCGCGTCTTGGCCGGGCGCGTCAGGTCACCGGTCGCATCCTTGCAGCCAACGATGTTCGGCAACTTGGCCAAAGCGGCCATGGTATCGACGCTGACGTCGACAATACTGCGACCGGGGATGTTGTAGACGAAAACCGGCATGCGGCAGGCATCGTTCAGCGCCTTGTAATGGGCATACAGACCCGCCTGGGTCGGCTTGTTGTAATAGGGTGTCACCACCAGCGCCGCCTGGGCCCCGGCCTTGCGGGCGTGGTGGGTCAGTTCCACCGCCTCGGCGGTCGAGTTCGAGCCGGTGCCGGCCATGACCGGGGCCTTGCCGGCGGCCGCCTCGATGCACAGTTCGACCACCCGCTTGTGTTCGTCATGGGTCAGGGTCGGCGATTCGCCCGTCGTTCCGCAGGGCACCAAGCCATGCGTGCCCTGCTTTACCTGCCATTCAACCAGGGCCTGGAACGCCTTCTCGTCGACCTTGCCGTTCTTGAACGGCGTGATCAGCGCAACGAAGGAGCCACGAAAGGCGGAGCGGTCGAAGGCGGTCATGATGGGTTCCGGGTTTTGGCAAACAGCGCAGGACCATAGCGGCAAGGCCTCCCGGCAGCAAATATTTGTGCCCTCGGCGAAGGGCCGGATTTCCCCTAGACTGGCGGGCAAAGGTGAGGAAACAGCAATGACTTACGATCTCAAGATCACCGGCGGCCAGATCGTCGATGGCAGTGGTGGCAAACCGTACCAGGCCGATATCGGCATTACCGGCGGTGTCATTACCGAAATCGGGCGGCTGACCGGCCCGGCCAAGCGCGAGATGAAGGCGGATGGCGCCATGGTCACGCCCGGCTTCATCGACGCCCATACCCATTACGATGGCCAGGCCACCTGGGACAGCGATCTGCACCCGTCGTCGCGCCACGGCGTGACCACGGCGGTCATGGGCAATTGCGGCGTCGGCTTCGCCCCCCTGAAGCCCGGCGAACAGCAACGCCTGATCGCGCTGATGTCGGGCGTCGAGGACATTCCCGGCCCGGTGCTGCACGAGGGCATGAAGTGGAACTGGGACACCTTCGGCGAATATCTCGACGCGCTGGACGGCATTCCCCACACGATCAACATCGCGGCGCAGGTGACACACGGGCCGGTGCGCCTGTACGCCATGGGCGATCGCGCGCTGTCCTATGCGCCGGCGACCGCCGATGACATAACCGCCATGCAGAAGATCGTGCGCGAGGCGTTGCTGGCGGGTGCTGTCGGCTTCTCGTCGGGACGCATCTCGTCGCACCGCATGGTTGGCGGCGGCACCACTCCGGATTGCGACGCGGACTATCACGAGGTCGTCGCCCTGGCCTCGACCCTCCGCGACCTGCCGTACCGCGTCCTGCATGTCGCGACTGACTTTGACCTGCACCTCGGACCCAAGGGGTTTGATCCCGAGTTCGATTTGCTGGAGCGGATGGCGCGCGCCGCGGGGCGGCCGCTGTCCCTGAACCTGCTGGACCGGGCCGGCTCGCCCACGCAGTGGCAGGACACCATGCGCCGTACGGCGGCGGCGAATGCCGCCGGTCTGAAGATGCGCATGCAGGCGGCCAGCCGCGGCATCGGCATGATCATGGGTTTGAGCGTCACGCTGCACCCGTTCGTCGGCCATCCGACCTATCGCACCATCATGGATCTGCCACTGCCTGAGCAGGTCCGACGCATGCGTGACCCGGCCTTCCGCGCCAAGGTGCTGGCCGAAAAGCCGATCACCCTGTGCGGCGACGATTCCACCCTGCCCGCCTTCTGGGAAGACTTCTTCGCCAATCTCGAAAAGACGTCGGACCGCATCTTCACCATGAGCGACGTGCCGGACAGCGAGCCGCGCCCGGAGACCTCGGTACGCGCGCAGGCCCTGGCCCAGGGGCTGTCGCCGCTCGAAATCCTCTACGACTGGGTGGTGAAGGAGGATGACGGGCGCTCGTTCCTCTACTTCCCGTTCTACAATTTCACGCCCGGCAACCTCAGCGCGGTGCGAGAGATGCTGATGCACCCGAACTCCATCATGGGTGCGGGCGATGCCGGCGCCCATGTCGGCCTGATCTGCGACAACGCCTTCCCGACGTTCTGCATGTCGTTCTGGAACCGCGACCGCAAGGCGGGCCCGCTGATCCCGGCCGAGCGCCTGGTTCATCTGATGACCGGTGCAATTGCCGAACATTTCGGCTTTACCGACCGTGGCCGGCTGGCGCCTGGCCTGCGCGCCGACGTCAACGTGTTCGACCCCGCGCGTATCCAATTAGGGCCGCTCCGGGTGGCGCACGACCTGCCCGCTGGCGGGCGGCGGCTGATCCAGGATTCGGTCGGTTATCTGGCGACGCTGGTGGACGGCATATCGATCGCCGAGGGCGATGCGCTGACTGGCGCACGTCCCGGGAAGGTCTACCGTGCGGCGCGGGCGTAACATGGCGCTTTTTGCTTGAATCCCAATAACTTGCTATGATTCGGGGAATCCGCACCCCGGAGATTTCTTGTTTCGCGCACTGATCGCCCTCCTGCTGCTCGTCTCGTTGCCCGCACTCGCGGCCGAGGAGACGGTAAAGAAGCCGGCCAAGCCGGTCGCGCCCACGGTTGCGAAACCGGTGGTGGCGAAGCCTGCGCCAGTTAAGAACGTCACGACCAAACCGACCGAGACATCAAAACCTTCGGCAACGGCGAAACCTGCGACGACGAAAAAGCCTGTCCCAAGCGCCAAGGCGCCGGTACAGCAGGCCAAGCCCAACGCGAAGGTCGTGCGCCCTTCCCTCGGGCTGCCGGCCGTCGCGCTGTCCGCTTCCGACCGCGCCAATGCAAAGGCGGCTTTCGACGCGCTGGAAGCCGGCAAATACGACGAGGCGCGGACCGCGGCGCTGCGATGCCAAAGCGATATTCCCCTTCAGATCGTCACCTGGGTCTGGCTGCAGCGCCCCGGCAATGGCGCGGCCTTCGAGGATATCGCCCGCTTCATCGACACCCATGCGGAGTGGCCGGCGCGTGAGACCCTGCAACGGCGTGCCGAAGAAGTGCTGGACGCCAATGTCTCCGATGACCGCGTCATCGCCTGGTTCGCCAATCGCGAGCCGGTGAGCGGCGACGGCCGCATGCGCCTGGCGGAGGCGCTGCTGCGCTTCGGCCGCACGGAAGAAGCCAAGCAGCAGATCCGCAGTGCGTGGATGCGCGACAATTTCGCCGGCCGTGACGAGAACGACATTCTCCGGAAATACGACACCTATCTGGGCCCCACGGAACACAATGCGCGCCTGAACCGGCTGTTGTGGGACCGGCAGATCGAGCCAGCGCGCCGCATGATGCCACGCGTTGACCAAGGCCAGCGCGCCTTGGCCGAGGCGCGTATTGCACTGATCACCCGCACCGGCAATATCGACAAGGCAATTGCCAGTGTACCGGCGAACCTGCTGGCGGATGCGGGCCTGGCTTACGAGCGTCTGCGCTGGCGGCGCGAAAAGGGCCTGACCGACGCAGTGGAGGCGATCCTGCTGGCGCCGGTCGCCGATCTCGGCCGGGCGGAGAAGTGGTGGACCGAACGGCAAATCCGCGCCCGCACTGCCCTCAACGAGGGCCGCATCAGCGACGCCTATCAACTGGCCTCAAACCATGGCCCACTCGACAACCGGTCGATGGTGGAAGCGGAATGGCTGGCTGGCTGGATCGCGCTGCGTTTCCTGAACGAGGCACAAGTCGGCGCGCAGCACTTCCTCGCCAGCTACGAGGTCGCGCGCTTTCCGGTCAGCCGTGCACGCGGCGCCTACTGGATCGGGCGGGCGGCAGAAGCACGCAACGACGCCGAGCGCGCCAACCAATGGTATGCGGAAGCCGCGCACCATCCGGCAACCTTTTATGGCCAGTTGGCCCTGGCAAAGCTGGGTCGCACCGGCACGCTGCCGCTGCCGCCCGACCCGCAGCCGTCGCGCGAGAAATTCCAGGCCTTCGAAAAACGCTCCGTCGTGCAGGCGACGCAAGTACTGGCCGAACTGGACCAGCAGGACCGTCTGCGTGCCTTCATACTGCGGTTGCAGGAACAGGCGGAACAGCCCGACGAACATGCCATGGTCATCGCCCTGGCGCGCCAGATCGGCCGCGTCGACCTGGGCGTGGTGGCGGCGAAACGCGCGGCACAGCGTGGCGTGCTGCTGGTCGATGGCGCCTTCCCGATCATCGACGTCCTGGCGGCCCAGCCCCTGCCCGAACCCGCTGCCGTACTGGCCCTGTCACGGCAGGAAAGCGAGTTCAACCAACACGCGGTATCGCCCGCCGGCGCCCGTGGCCTGATGCAGCTGATGCCGGCGACCGCCAAGGAAGTCTCGCGCGGCCTGCAGCTGGGATACCAGGCTGACTGGCTGACCAGCGACGCCGCCTACAACGCGCGGCTGGGCAGCGCCTATCTGAACACGCTGCTCGGCAACTGGGACGGCAGCTTTGCGCTGGCCCTTGCCGGCTACAATGCCGGAGAGGGGCGCGTGAGAAAGTGGATCAAGGACTGGGGCGACCCACGCATGTACAGTGTGGATGTCGTGGACTGGATCGAGCTGATCCCGTTCTCGGAAACCCGCAACTATGTCCAGCGCGTAACCGAGAGCCTGCAAGTCTATCGCTATCGCCTGAAGCCGTCCGAGGCCGTGGTCCAGATCGAACTGGATCTGCGCGGCCGGCGCAAGGAAGCCGCCATTCAAACGGAACCGACACGATGAATGTCCAGTCCAATCCCGGCTTCGTCGAACGCCGTTTCCGCGCCCAGGACGACATCGAAATCTACTATCGGGACTACGGCGACCCCAACAGCCCGCGCGTGCCGTTGCTATGCCTGTCGGGCCTGACGCGCAATTCGAAAGATTTCCACCAGTTCGCGCTGCATCACGCACCGCACCGCCGCGTACTGGCCATGGACTATCGCGGCCGCGGCCGCTCCGCCTACGACCCGAACTGGCGGAACTACCACCCGCGCACCTACGTCACCGACGTGATGACCCTGCTGACGGTGGCCAACGTCCATCGGGCGGTTTTCATGGGAACGTCGCTGGGCGGTATCGTCACGATGGCCATGGGCGCGGCGATGCCCTCCGCGGTCGCCGGCGCCATCCTGAACGATGTAGGACCTGAACTGAATACCGCAGGTTTGTCGCGGATTGCCGGTTATGTCGGCGCCGACGTTCGCCTGCCAAATTTCCAAGCTGCCGCGCAGGCCCTGCGCATCCAGTTTCTCAATGCCTCACCAGATCTGTCAGAAGAGGGCTGGCTGCGCTTTGCGCAGAACGTCTTCGTCGAAGATCCCGCGCGCGGCGATGTCCGGTTGGACTACGACCTGAATCTCGCCTTGCCGTTCAAGGAACAGTCGGGCGCCGATGGCAAACAGCCAGACATGTGGGCGCTGTTTCATTCGCTGCGCGAGATTCCGCTGCTGGCCATCCGGGGCGCACTTTCAGATCTGCTGAGCGCTGATGTGTTCAAGCGCATGGCCGTGGATATGCCAAATCTGGTGCAGGCAGAGATCCCCAACCGCGGCCACGTTCCGCTGCTGGATGAGCCGGAATGCGAGGCAGCTATCGATGCCTTCCTCGCCCGCTTCTAACATGCCGGTCGGCATTGCCGACATCGAGGCCGCGGCCGCGCGCATCGCGCCGGTGGCGCTGCGCACGCCGCTGCTGGAAAACCCTTTGCTGAACGAACGGCTGGGCTTTCGCCTGCTGGTCAAGGCGGAATGCCTGCAGCGCACGGGCTCGTTCAAGATTCGGGGCGCGTACAATCGCATTGTCCAACTCGATGCAGCGGAACGCCGGCGCGGCGTCGTGGCCTTCTCGTCCGGCAACCATGCACAGGGCGTCGCTTATGCCGCCAAGGTGCTGGGCGCGCCGGCCGTCATCGTCATGCCGGCGGATGCACCAGCGCTCAAGATCACCAATACCAAGGCCTATGGCGCCGAAGTGGTGCTGTACGACCGGTACACGGAAAACCGCGAGGCTATTGGCGCGAAGCTGGCGGCCGAGCGCGGCTTGATTCTCGTGCCCCCATTCGACGATCCGCACATCATCGCGGGCCAGGGCACGGTCGGCCTCGAGATCGCCGCGCAGTGCGCAGAACTGGGCGTCGCGCCCGACGCCGTGCTGATCAATTGTGGCGGCGGCGGCCTGTCAGCCGGTACCGCGACAGCCCTGCGCGCGCGCCTGCCGGCGGCGAAGGTTCATGTCGTCGAGCCAGGGGCGTATGACGACACACGGCGCTCGCTCGCCGCGGGGAACCGGGTGGGAGTTCCCGATGGGGCAACCTCGTTCTGCGACGCCCTGTTATCGCCTATGCCCGGCGAAATGACCTTTCCTGTCATCCAACGCCTCGTCACCAGTGGCTTGACCGTTTCGGATGCCGAAGTGGAAGTCGCCATGGCGACCGCCTTCGGGTATCTCAAGATCGTGCTGGAACCAGGTGGTGCCGCAGCAATGGCGGCCGCGATTTCAGCCAAGGCCCCGCCCTACGCTACCGTCGTCGCGGTTGCATCGGGCGGCAATGTCGATCCGGTCTTGTTCGCGCGAACCATTAACCATACGGCCCCGGTATAGGCCTATCGACGCCCACGATTGGTGTCTGCTGGGCCCGGCGGAAGTGCTAGACTTACGGCCTTGGCCCCTTGGGAGTCGGGTCGGTATGGCAGTCAGAAAAAAGGCGCAACCGCCGGACACTGCACCCGGAAACGTCATCCGGCTCGCTCTGCTGGAACAGCAGCAGGCGGCACTTGAGCTCATCGCCGAGGATGCGCCGCTCGACCAGGTTTTCGAGCGTCTCTGCCTCGCCATCGAAGCCGTCATCCCCACCTCCCTTGGCAGCCTGGTCCTGCACGATACCCAGAGGGGAGTGACAAAGAATACCGCCTCGCCGAATCTGCCCGCGGCTTTCATCAGCGCCGTCGATGGAGCCCCTGTCGGGCCCAAGGGCGGGTGTTGCGGGACCGCCATGTACCGGCGGGAATTCGTCGCTGCTAAGGACATCCTGACCGATCCGCTATGGACGGACTACCGGGAAGCGGCGCGCGCCCACGGCCTCAGGGCGTGCTGGTCTGAACTGGTCATTGGCCGCGATGGCGTGGCGCTGGGCAGCTTTGCGATCTATTTTCGCGCGCCGCGCGCACCCTTGCCCGCAGAACGCAGTGCCCTGAGCAGCATTGCCCGTATCGCGGGGATTGCCATCGAGCATGGCCGGCGCGCCGACACGGTTGGACGCCTGACGCAGACCTTGCAGTCGCTGGCTGGCCATCTGCCCGCTGCAACCTATACATGGCTTGTCTTCCCCGATGGTTCGACGAAGTACGAATTCGTCAGCGAGGGAATTCGCCACATATCCGGCCTGACGCCCGAGCAGGTGATGGCGGATCCCAACAGCCTGTTCAATCTCATCCCGGAAGCCGACCGGGCAAAAGCATTGGAAAGCCGGCGCCGCGGCGCCAGGGACATGGGCGCCTGGGAAAACGAGGTGCGCCTTCAGTCGCTTGGCGGCGAGATGAAATGGGTGCATATGCGCGCCCGCATCGTCCTTCGCCCGGACGGGACACAGGTCTGGCAAGGCGTGATGATGGACATCACCGCCAAGAGACAGGCCGAACAGGCGGTCGCGAATTCCGACGAGCGCCTGCGTCTGGCGCTGGACAGCATCGAGGAAGCCTTCATTCTGTGGGACACTGAGGATCGCCTGGTGCTGTTCAACCAGCGCGCCCTGGAGATGTATCCTTACCTGGCGCCGGCGCTGAAGCCCGGTGTGCACTACTCCGAAGTGCTTCGCCTCAATCTTGAGGAAGGTGGGCTGGACCCGCAGGGACGCAGCATCTCGACGCTACTGGCGGAACGGGCGGAAGCGCATCATGAAGTCATCGAGCGGCACTTCACCGATGGCCGCACCTACCTGATCCAGCGCCATCGCACGGCAGGTGGCGACTATGTATCGATCAGTATCGATATCACCGAGATGCGCCGGCAGGAATCCGAACTGCGCCAGCGTGTTACGGAACTGGAAGAAGCGCGCCGGCATATCGACGAGCAGGGCAAGGAACTGATCCGCCAGTCCTTCATTATGCAGGCCAGCCTGGACAATATCGAGCAGGGGGTTTCGCTGTACGATGCTGATGAGCGGATGCTGCTGTGCAACCGACGCTATCGCGAAATCTTCGCCGGCGGCCAGGCCAAGGTAAAGCCGGGCATGACCCTGGAGGAAGCTGTCAACCTCGACCACAGCTACATGGGCCAAAGTGCCGGAAACACAAAGGCTGTCCTGGGGAAACTGCGCCGTATCGCCCGCTCGAACCGCCGGGTCATCAAGACAATCACACGTTTCGGCCGGCGTTATGAATGTGTTCACCAGCCGCTTCCCAACGGCTGGTTCATCAGCACGTATAACGACGTCACCGATCGCGAGCAGGCGCAGGCCGCCCTGAAAGCCAGCGAGGCGCGGTTGCGCCATGCCATTGAAGGTATTCAGGAGGGTTTCACGTTGTGGGACCCCGACGAACGACTGATCATGTTCAACCGGCGCACCGTCGAGATGTACCCCCAGCTGGAGCCCTTCCTGAAACCCGGCATGCGCTACCAGGAGGTGCTTGAGGCCAATATCGCCCTGTCCGGCCCAAACCTTGAGGAATCAACGCGCGAGGCAATGCGCACTGACGGTCTTAAAGACCGCTCCGTCACCGTGGAACGCAAGTTTCACGACGGCCGCGTCTACCTTTTTCAGCGTCGCCGTACCTCCGACGGCGACGTTGTCGCCCTCTCCATCGACATCACCGAAGTCCGGCGGGGGCAACAGGAACTGGAGGCGCGCCTGGTCGAACTGGAAGCCATCCGACAGCGTCTGGAACAGCAGGGCCGCGAACTACTTACCCTCGCAGAAAACCTGGCCAAGGCGCGCGACGAAGCAGAAGCAGCCAATCGCACAAAGTCGGAATTTCTTGCCAATATGAGCCACGAACTGCGCACGCCGCTGAACGCCGTGATCGGCTTTTCCGAAGTCATGCTGCACGAGATGTTCGGCCCGATCGGCAACGAACGCTACCGGGATTATGCGCGCGACATGCATAGCAGCGGCACACATCTTCTGGCGATTATCAACGACATCCTCGACCTGTCGAAGATTGAGGCGGGCCGACTGGAACTGCGCGAAGACCATGTCCACCTCGAGCAGACCATCCAGGCCTGCATCACCCTGACCGCCGACCGCGCGCGGGAGTCCGAGGTCACGCTGTCTCTCGACCTCCCGTCAGCTCCGCCGGTTGTGTGGGGCGACCCTCTCAAGTTGAAGCAGGTGGTGCTGAACCTGGTTTCCAACGCCATCAAGTTTACGCCGCCCGGCGGGAGCGTGAAGGTAAGCATGGAGTATGTGCCGGGCGGCGACCTGATCCTGCGCATCGCCGACACCGGCATCGGCATGACGGCGGACGAGATCACGGTGGCGATGCAGCCGTTCCGGCAGGTCGACAGCTCGCTGTCCCGCAGGCATGACGGCACCGGCCTTGGCCTGCCCCTCGCCCACGCGCTCATGGCGCTTCACGGCGGACAGCTTGCCATCGAGAGCAAACCCGGCCAAGGCACCATCGTCTCACTGACAATTCCGGCCGCGCGAATCGACACGCAACCCTAAGCAAAAGCACATGAATCTCGGGAACGATTGCGCCTCTGGCGCGGTTGTGGTACGTGCCGCGGCCCGTTTTTCCCGGAGATCGACGAATTGACAGAACACGTGGTGCATTGCCGGTTTGGCGGACGGATGTTGATTGTCGGCTTCGGCAGCATCGGAGCTGGCGTTCTGCCTCTCCTGCTGCGCCACCTCAACATCGCGCCCAAGCAGATCACCATTATCACGGCGGACAGCCGCTATTCCCGTATCGCGGCCGAATATGGCGTCGAACATCTGATCGCGCCTGTCACCCGCGAGAACTACCGCACCCTGCTGGGCGCCCGCCTTTCCGCTGGCGACTTCCTGCTCAACCTTTCGGTCGAAGTCTCCTCTGTCGCCCTTGCCGGCCTCGCCCATGACAAGGGCGCGCTCTATCTCGACACGTGCACCGAGCCTTGGCCGGGCGGCTATACGGACCCGTCGATCAGCCTCGCGCACCGCACGAACTATGCGCTGCGCGAGACAGTTCTCGAGCTGCGCCGCAAGACTGGCGGTAAGGGCCCTACTGCTGTCATCGCTCACGGCGCCAATCCCGGCCTTGTTTCAAGCTTTATCAAGCAGGCGCTTCTCAACATCGCCGCAGACACAGGCGTCAAGGTGACCGAGCCGCGCGACCGCGCCGGCTGGGCGAAGCTGGCGCAGCAGCTGGGCATCAAGACCATCCACGTCGCAGAGCGCGACGACCAGGTCGATGCCAATCCGCGCCAGATCGACGAGTTCGTGAACACGTGGTCTGTCGACGGCTTCATTAGCGAGGGCCTGCAACCGGCGGAAATGGGCTGGGGCACGCACGAGAAGGTGCTGCCGCCGGACGGACGCACGCAGGAATACGGCAACGGTGCGGCTATTTACCTGTTGCGCCCGGGTGCCTCCACTCGCGTGCGCACCTGGACGCCGCGTGGCGGCACGCTGCACGGCTGGATCATCACGCATAACGAAAGCATTTCCACCGCCGACTATTACACCGTGTTCGACGGCGACAAGCCGGTGTACCGACCGACGGTGCACTACGCCTATCACCCTTGCGGCGCGACGGTGACCTCGCTGCACGAAATGGCCGGGCGTAACTGGGCCTATCCGGCGCGGAAGCGCCTCATCCGTGATGACATCGTCTCCGGCACTGACGAACTGGGCGTGCTGCTGATGGGCCACGCCAAGGGCGCCTATTGGTTCGGCTCGCAGCTCAGCATCGACGAGGCGCGGGCGCTGGCACCGCACAACGGCGCAACCACGCTGCAGGTGACTGTGTCAGTTTTGGCAGGCATTGTGTGGGCGATAGAAAACCCGGAGCGCGGCATCGTCGAGTGCGAAGAACTCGACTACCACCGCATTCTCGACGTTGTGCATCCCTATCTGGGTAATGTCGTTGGAGTCTATTCCGACTGGACCCCTTTGATCGGGCGCGGAAAGCTGTTCCCGGAGGACCTGGATACCGACGATCCGTGGCAGTTCAAGAATTTCCGCGTCGTCTAGGCAGAACGTTCGCTAGATCCGTCCGGCACGGATAACCACTGCGCCGCACAACAGGTCGTGCAAGCAGCGACAGCGTTCATTGAACAGCGCGACCAGCAGGATCAACGGCGTCAGCACGGCGATGCTGAGATAGAACAAGGCCGTCTGCACGCCCGCCTGAACATAGCCAGGACGGGCGCCCGTCCAGGTCCTGACCTCGACATCCATCAGGCGCATGCCGATCGTGGCCGACTTGTCGCCGCCGATCAGCAGCGTGTGGTAAGCCAGCGGCAACAGACCAAGGAGCGCGACGGCCGGGCCGAACAGCAGGCCGAAGGTCAGCCAGCAGCAGGGCCGCAATCACGAAGGGGATGTAGAGCATCCCGATGACCAGCAAATCGATGGCGTAGGCGAAGATACGTCTCGCATACAAGCCCTCGAACGCGGCCAAAGGCGGGGTCCACACCGCGCCGTCGCTTCCCGGACGCCAGTTGGGGCTGCTGACCGGAAGACCCGGACGTCGAAAATCACTCATAGCCCTAGATTGGGTATTCAGGAGCGCGGACGCAAGGTCCTCAGTGCACCGAATTTGCCGGCTGGACCAGCGGCTGGTCGCGCAAAAGTACGATGGCGATGCGCCGGTTCGACGGGTTCATGGGATCGCTGGCGATCAGCGGCTGCTGGTCGGCATTTCCGGTGACGAGGCGGAAGCGCGCCGCGGAAACCCCGGAATCGATCAGCGCGCGCCGGCTGGCGTTCGCGCGATCAGTCGAAAGTTCCCAGTTCCCGTAGGTATTGCCAAAGCGGAAAGGCTGGGCGTCGGTGTGGCCGCTGATAGACAGTTTGTTCGGCAACTTGGCCACGACCTGGGCGATGAGCTGCGTCAGATTCTTGGCCCGGTCGTTCATCGAGGCGCTGCCCGACGGGAACATGGACTGCTGTTCCTGATCAACGAGCTGGATACGCAGCCCCTCGGGTGTGCTGTCGACGATGATGTTCTTCGACAATTCCTTCAGCTGCGGACTGTCCTGGATAGCCTGGCGCAGGGCGGCCTCGGCCTGCTGGAAGTTCTCCTGCTCGCGCTCGGCCAGCCGCTTCGCGACCTCCTGGTCACTGGCCCTGCCCTGCTTGGGCGGAGTATTCTGATCTGATGGGTCTTTCTGGATTTCTTCGTCCGAATCCTCGGTCGGCGGCGGTGCGATGCTCACCACCACGCTGGGCACACCGTTGGTGGAAATCTTGCTGCCGTCGACAATCAGGGTCTGGCCGCCGAGCATGCCACCGGGACCCGACGTGGTGCGCGACACAGCCATGGGTGAGAAGTAATCGGCAATACCCTTGCGCTGGTCCTCGGTCGTTGCGTTCAGCAGCCACAGCAGCAGGAAGAACGCCATCATCGCGGTCACGAAGTCGGCATAGGCGACTTTCCAGGCGCCACCGTGGTGGCCGCCATGGCCACCTTTCTTGACCTTCTTGATGATGATCGGCTGGTTGCCGATCGCTGCGTTCCCGCTCATGACCAGTCCTTAGACAGGTTGCACGTTCGCGGTTGCGGTCTCGACCTCGTAGAAATCCGGCGGCACGTCGGACAGCAGCGCCTTGCGCGCGAACTCGACCGACACCGCCGGGGCATATCCCTGCAGATGGGCCAACAGGCCGGCCTTGATGCATTGGAAATACTTTCCCTCGGCCTCGAAGGTGTTCTTCAGCGAGGAGGCCATTGGGCCGACGAAGCCGTAAGCAACGAACACGCCCATGAAGGTACCGACCAGCGCGCCGCCGATCAGGTGGCCCAGAACGGCCGGCGGTTCGGTGATGGAACCCATGGTGTGAATGACGCCCAGCACGGCGGCGACGATGCCCAAGGCCGGCAGGCCGTCGGCCAAGCCCTGCACGGCTCCCGAGATTAGTCCGGTTTCGTGGTGGTGGGTTTCGATTTCCTCGTCGAGCAGCGCCTCGATCTCGTGCGGGTTCTCAGTGCCCAGCGTCATCAGACGCAGGTAGTCGCAAAGGAACTCAACGGCGTGGTGATCGGCCGCGAAAATCGGAAACTGGTGAAACAGCGTGCTTTCGTGCGGCTTCTCGACGTGGCTTTCCAGCGCCAGCATGCCCTTGCTCTTGGCCAGCTTGAACACGGCATAGAGCAGGCTCAACAGTTCAAGATACGAGGCCTTTTTGTACCGCGAGCCCTTCAGCAGCTTGCCGAATGCCTTGAGGGTGCCCTGCAGCACAGAACCGGGATTGCCGATGATGAAGGCGCCAATGCCGGCGCCAAAGATGATCAGAAACTCGAACGGCTGCCAGAGCACGTCCATATGGCCGCCGCCCGCCATATAGCCGCCGAAGACGCAGAGAAAGACGACCAGGGTTCCGGCGATAAAATTCATGGGCGGCTCGCTATTCCGGCACGGTTGGCAGTACCGATACCTTGCCCCGATACGGTTAAGGATGCGTAAAAGTAGCGGACCCGGCGTCGGGCTGATTTAGTGGGGAAAACGGCAGTTTCGCGCGTGAAAAGAGCGGAAGCATTCGACCGCTGGCGAACGAAAACGGAATTATCGGCTGGGTTGCATAGGTTGTTTGTTATTTGTCCGGAAATAGGGATTACGTAACAAATTCCTGTCTGCGCATGGGCCGCTTGGGCTATTCTCCAGCCTCTTTCCCCCCACTCAGCGTCACCGGAATCATGGACACGCGTTCGTTTCGCAATGCTTTAGGCAGCTTCGCCACCGGAGTCACCATCGTCAGCGGCCTCGACGGCGCCGGCAAGCCGGTCGGCAGCACCGTCAATTCGTTCAACTCGGTTTCGCTGACCCCGCCTCTTATCCTGTTCAGCCTGGCGCGGGAGACCAGCGCCAGCGCGCAGCATTTCGGCGTCGGCAAGCCGTTTGTGATCAACGTGCTGGCGGCCGGACAAATCGACCTGTCAAACCACTTTGCCAAAAGGTTCGACGACAAGTGGACCGGCATTCCGTTCGACGTCTGGGATACCGGCGCGCCGGTGATTCCCGGAGCGCTGGCCAGTTTCGAAGGCTTGGTCACTGCCAATTACGAGGGCGGCGACCACATCATCCATCTGGGCGAAGTGCGCCGCATGCTGGTCAACGAGGGCGATGTCGCCCCCCTGCTCTACTTCAAGGGCCGCTACGCCGGCGTCGCTCACAGCGACAAATAAGCGTCGCGCACCTCCTTGTCGGCGGCCAGTTCGGCCATCGTGCCGGAATAGCGGATGCGGCCCTTCTCGATGACGTAAGCGCGGTCCGCGACGAGATGGGCGAAGTGCAGGTTCTGCTCTGACAGCAGGACCGACAGGCCCTGCCGCTTCAGCGTCAGGATCGCCTCGGCCATCTGCTCGACAATAAGCGGCGCCAGCCCCTCGGACGGTTCATCGAGCAACAGCAGCGTGGGATTGCCCATCAGCGTGCGCGCGATGGCCAGCATCTGCTGCTCGCCGCCCGACAACATGCCGCCGGCGCGATCCTGCATTTCGGCCAGGTTGGGAAACAGGGCGAAGACGCGGTCGGGTGTCCACAATGCGCCGGCGCCGCTGGGCGTGCGGCGACCGACATCGAGATTCTCGCGCACCGACAGGTCGGTGAAGATGCGGCGATCCTCGGGGACATAGCCAATGCCGAGCCGCGCAACCGCATAGGGCCGCAGGTGATCGACCTTGTGGCCCTGGAAGCGGATCTCGCCGGCGCGTGCCGGCACCAGGCCCATGATGGCCTTCATCGTCGTCGACTTGCCGGCGCCGTTGCGGCCGATCAGCACCACAACCTCCCCGGACAGCACCTCGAGTGCCAGGTTCGACAGGATATGGGCCTGACCGTAGTCGACCTCGAGATTGCGCACGCTGAGCATCAGACGTGTCCGAACATGGTGCCGCCGCCCAGATAGACGCGCTGGACCAACTCGTCGGCGCGGACATCGGCAGGCTCGCCCTCCGCTATGACGCGGCCGCGGTTCAGCACGACGATGCGATCGGCATGGGTGAAGACCGCGTCCATGTCGTGTTCAGTGAACAGGACCGCGATGCGGCTTTCCCGCGCCAACTTCGCGACAAGCGCCATCATCGCCTGACGTTCGGTCGGCGCCATGCCGGCGGTAGGTTCGTCCATCAGCAGCAGCTTCGGATCGTTGGCCAGCGCCATCGCAAGTTCGACACGCTTGAGGTCGCCATAGGCCAGCACGCTGCATGGCCTTTCCGCCTGGTCGGCCATGCCGACCCGCTCGAGCAAGGCCAGCGCACCCTCCGCATAGAGTTTGGTCGCGGAGAGGAACAGGTTGCCGAGGCGGCGGTGGCGCGACATCAAAGCCGTTTGCACATTCTCACGCACCAACATCGAGGCAAAGGTCGCGGTGATCTGGAACGTACGGCCAACGCCCTGGCGCCAGATGCGCCGTGGAGCCTGGCCGGTAATGTCGGCGCCGAGCAATTCTACCCGGCCGGCATCGGGCGCGATCTGCCCCATCAGCATGTTGAAGCAGGTGCTCTTGCCGGCGCCGTTCGGGCCGATCAGCGCCAGCAGTTCGCCGGCATCGACGCGCAGGTCGACGCCGCGCACGGCCTTGACGCCGCCATAGGATTTGACGAGGCCGCTGGCGGAAAGGACGGTCATGCGGGCTTCCGCCGCCACAGGTCGCGCGCGCCAGCCAGACCTTGCGGGAGCAGCAAGACGAGCGCGAGGATGGCGAGGCCCAGCAGGCCGCGCCAATATTCCGTGTCGCGGATGATCTCGTCCTGCAGCCAGGTCAGTACCGCCGCGCCGACCAACGGCCCGACCAGCGAGTGCACGCCGCCGAGCAGGACCATGACCAGCGCATCGACCGAGCGTTGAATGCCCATAACGTCGGGCGAGATGCTGCCCTTGGAGAACGCGTAAAGCGCACCGGCTGCGGCAGCAACCGCGCCAACGACGCCGAAGGTAAACCATTGCTGCCGACGCACATCGATGCCCAGCGCCTCGGCCCGCAACGGCGAGTCACGCCCGGCGCGCAGGCCATAGCCGAAGGGCGACGAGGCCATGCGCCATAGCCACAAGACGCCGACGACGGTGACGCCAAGGGTCAGCCAGTAGAAAGCGGCCTTGTCCGCCAGCCAGGCGGCCGGCCAGACACCGACCATGCCATTGCTGCCGCCAGTGAGCGCGTCCCACTGATAGGCAATGGACCAGGCGATCTGCGCGAAGGCGAGCGTCAGCATGGCGAGATAGACGCCCGAAAGGCGCACGCAGAACCAGCCGAAGAACAAGGCGGCAATACCACCGGCCACCGGCGCCAGGGTCAGGGCGACTTCCATTTGCAGTCCGGCGCGCTTCAGGAGCAAAGCGGCAGCATAGGCACCGATGCCGAAATAGGCGGCGTGGCCGAAAGAAATCATACCGCCCGTGCCCATGAAGAAATGCAGGCTGGCAGCGAACAGGGCAAAGACGAGGACGTCATTGAGCAGGACGATGCTGTACCGGTCGATGAGCAGCGGCGCGACCGCCAGCACGGCAATAACGAGAAGTATCCAGCGGCCGCGTGGCGGACGGGAAGCCGCCATTATGGCGACCTGCGCGCGGGGTGTGGCCGAGGGGCGACCGAGCAGACCATAGGGGCGCACGACCAGCACCACGGCCATGACCACGAACTCGACCACCAGCGTCAGGCGCGAGAATGAAACGGTATAACCGAACATGCTCACGTCACCGATAGCGATACACAGCGCCTTCACTTCGGCGATCAGCAGTGCAGCGAGATAGGCGCCCGGCAGGCTGCCCATGCCGCCGACCACGACGACGACAAAGGCATCGGCGATGACCGCAATGTCGAGGGACAGGTTCGCCGGCTCGCGCGGCAGCACGATGGCCCCGCCGAGGCCGGCAAGGAAACTGCCGAGGAAGAAGACTCCGGTGAACAGCCACGCCTCGTTTACGCCCAGTGCACCGACCATCTCGCGGTCCTGGGTCGCCGCGCGGACCAGCCGGCCAAACCGCGTCCGCCGTACAATCAGCCACAACAGGCCCAGTACGACGGGGCCGGCAGCGATCAGCACCAGGTCATAGGCCGGGATCACCTTGCCAAAGAACTGGAAACTGCCGGACAGACCGGGCGCGCGCCGGCCCAGCAGGCTATCCGCGCCCCAGATGGCCAGCGCAACGTCCTTGATGACCAGGACTACCGCAAAGGTCGCAAGCAGCTGGAACAGTTCCGGCGAGCGATAGGTGCGTCTAAGGATGACAATCTCGACCAGTGCCCCGACAACGCCGACAACCAGGGCAGAGACCAGCAGCGAAATCCAGAAGCCTGTTGGCGTGCCGCCGAACCGCCCGGCCAGGGAGTAGGCCAGGAACAACCCGAGCATGTAGAACGAGCCGTGGGCGAAATTCACCACTCGCGTCACGCCGAAGATGAGGCTCAGCCCGGCGGCGACCAGAAAGAGCGAAGACGCCCCCGCCAGGCCGTTCAGAAACTGGACGACGATGCTTGAAAAATCCAACGCCCGCTCTTCCTACGCCACCCCTGGCGGCTGGACCGAATCGGGCGGCGCCCGGTCAGTCCGCCGGACGCAGTTTCCTTACCTCTTCGTCGGACGGCAAGAACTTTGCGCCATCGGCATAGTGCCAATCGGTCATGACACCCTTGCCATCGCGGATACCCAGGCGCCCCACATAGGCGCCCAGCGTCGACTGGTTGTCGATCTCGCGGTACTTCACCGGGCCGAACGGGGTGGAAACCTCGAGGCCCTTGAGCGCCGCAACCAGCTTCTCCGTATCGGTCGAACCCGCCTTTTTGAGCGCGGCGACGGCGGTCTTCACCGTGGCGTAGCCGACGACCGAGCCCATACGAGGGTAGTCGTTGTAACGCTTGCGGTAGGCGTCGATGAAGGCCTTGTGATCGGCGGTCTCGATATATTGCCAGGGATAGCCGGTGACGTACCAGCCGGTCGGCGTCTCGTCCTTCAGCGGGTCGAGATATTCCGGTTCGCCCCCCAGCAACGTAAACACCGGCAGGTTCTTGAACAGGCCGCGCTGGCTGGACTCACGCACAAACTTGGCCAGATCGGCATCGAACAGGGCGCTGAAGATGGCGTCGGGCTTGGCATCGGCAATCGCCTGGACGACGAGTCCGGCCTCGATCTTGCCCAGCGGCGTCGCCTGCTCGACGACGAACTCGGCGTCTGGGATCTGCTGCTTGATCAGCTTCTTGAATGCGGCGGCGGCGGACTGACCGTATTCATAGTTCGGGAACACGATGGCCCAGCGCTTCTTGCCGGTCTTGACCGCGTCCGGAATAAGCATCGCCGTCTGCATGTAGGTCGAGGGGCGCAGCCGGAAGGTGTAGCGGTTGCCCTGGTCCCAGACGATCTTGTCGGTCAGCGGTTCGGCCGCGATGAACAGCGTCTTGCGCTGCTTCGCGAAATCGGCGACCGCGAGGCCGACGTTCGACGGGAAGGTGCCGATGAGGAACGACACGCCTTCGCGGCTGACCAGCTCCTCGGCCACGCGCACGGCATCGCCCGGCGTACCATTGTCGTCACGGCTGATGATCTCAATCTTGCGGCCCAGCACACCACCGGCGGCATTGGCCTCCTCCACCGCCAGTTCCCAACCCTTCTTGTAGGGATCGAGGAACGAGGTGAAGTTCTTGTAGCTGTTCATCTCGCCGATCTTGATCGGCGCCTGCGCCATGGTCGGCGCGGTAAACAGCGCAGAAGCCATAAGGGCCGCACCGAGAAGAAATTTAGAACGCATGGATGTCTCCGTCAGGCGATGGCCGGCGCGGAGGCGGGCCTCAAGGACCGCACTATAGGCGCGTCATTGCGAGCCGTACGTGCAAAAATCGCGTCTCATAGGCAGTGGAACGAGTGCCTACGAATGCATGCGCCTTGCTTTACGCAGCGTCAGCCGCGAAGCAACGCGTACAGACGATGTGGCAATACCGGCAAGACGTCCGGACGTATTCCCACCGCATGTTCGATGGCGCCGAGAATCGCCGGTGCGGTGGCGATAAGCCCTGGTTCGCCCACGCCCTTTGCGCCTGATGGACCGAGAGGCTCGGCATCCTCGATCAGCAGACACTCGATATCGGGCACATCCCCCGCCGTGGGGATAAGATAGTCGTGCAGGTTTTCGGTGCGGCCGGGGACATAGGCTTCCATCAGCGCCATGCCGATGCCCTGCGCCACGCCACCGTGGATCTGCCCCATGACCTGCTGCGGATTGATCGCCTTTCCGACGTCATGCGCGGCAACGATTTTCACCACCCGCGTCGTGCCCAGTTCGACGTCCACCTCAACCACCGCAATCTGCGCGCCGAAGGCATAGGTGGCATAGGGCTGACCCTGGCCATGTTCGTCGAGTGGGCCCGAGAGCGGATCGAAGCGTCCCTCGCCCACCAGTACGTGGTCCAAGGCATCGGCATCAAGACGGCCAAGATCGAGACGATGACGCAGCGTACCGTCGTCGATAACGACGCTGTCATCCTCAAAATGGATATGCGCCGTGTCATCGGCGTTGACCAGGCGTAGAATCTTTTGCCGCAAAGCAAGCGCCGCAAGTTCGGTCGCCTTGCCGGATACAAACGTCTGTCGCGAAGCTGAAGTTTTGCCGGCATCGGCGGCCAGATCGGTCTGCCCCATAACGACATCGATGTGATCCAGCGTCACACCGAGGGCATCCGCGGCGATTTGCGCCAGGACGGTGTTCGAGCCCTGGCCGATATCAACCGCGCCGTTGAGCAGCACCACCCGGCCGTCGCGGCGGAGCGCGATGCGCATGGTCGAGGGATTGCTGATCGACGTGTTGCCAATGCCGTACCACATGCAGGCAATGCCGGCGCCGCGACGCAGATGGGTCTCCTGCGCGTTGATGATTGCACAGTCCGCGAGCAGCCGTTTCCAGTGCGGGCGCATCGCGTCGATACAGGCGCGCAGGCCGACCGAATGTTCCAGCACCTGACCGGTTGGCGTGCTGTCGCCGGACCGCAAGGCGTTGCGATAACGAAACTCCAGCCGGTCGATGCCGAGGCGCCTGGCCAGTTGGTCCATTGCCGCCTCGTGCGCCAGCGCCGCCTGCGGCACGCCGAAGCCGCGAAAGGCACCCGCCGGTGGGCCATTGCTGTGCAGGGCGACGGCGTGGGTGGCGACATTCGGCACCCGATACGGCCCGGGTGCGTGGATCGGTACGCGGTTCGCGACCGTCGGTCCCCAGCTGGCATAGGCGCCGGTATCGAAGCGCGCCTCGACGCGGCACGACAGCAATATCCCGTCCGCATCGCAGCCCATGCGGGTGGTGATGGCGGCGGGATGGCGCTTGGTGCTGGCCATCATGCTTTCCGGACGCGAATAGACGCAGGCCACCGGCCGGTCGAGCAGCCAGGCCTCAAGACCAACGAGCGGCTGTACCGAGAGGTCGAGCTTGCCGCCGAAGCCGCCGCCGCAGGCAGTGGGCGCAATCACCACCTGGTCGGGCGGGAGGCCCAGCACATGGGCGGTCTCATCGCGGTCAAGGAATGGAGACTGGGTGGAGACGTGGATAACCAGCCGATCACCTTCACGCCGCGCCCAGCCGGCCTCCGGCTCGATATAGGCATGTTCGACAAAGGTAGTTTCGATACTCACTTCTGCCGTATAGGCAGCGGCGACGGTCGCATCACCGCGGACCACCCTGCCTTCTACTAGCAGGTTTCCGGGGCGGTCGGCATGGACGAGCCGTGCGTCCGCAGCGGCAAAGCCGAGCAATGGCGGCAACGGCGTCCATGCGATAGGCAGCTCGTCATCGGCAATGTCTTCGAGAACCGCGCGCGAACCAACGAGCGCCAGGACCGCATCACCGCGATAGCGCACCTCGCCATTGGCCAGGACCGGCTGGTCGCGCAGTTCTGGAAAAATGCTGAAGGCATTTGCCGGGACATCAGCGGCAGTCAGGATGCGCACCAGCCCGCGGGCCATAGTAAAGGCCGTCATATCGCCGAGCGTAAACGTGGCGCGGTGATGTGGCGACCGCACGACACGCAACCACAGCGCATCGGCGGGTATGCCATCTGCCCCGAATTTCTCGACGCCGGTGATCTTAGCCAGTCCGTCGACCTTGAGAACCGACGCGCCAACGGCGGTGCCAACGGCCGGCCCAGCAGATATTGCGACGTCGATTGAGACCGCATCGAGCACGGCGTCGATGATCTTCACATAGCCGGTGCAGCGACATAGCACGCCACCGATGGCGTCCTCGACCTCCGTTCGAGTTGGCGCGGTGCGCTGGGCCAGCAACTCCACCGCCGCCATCAGCATGCCTGGCGTGCAGGCACCGCACTGCGCCGCGCCGTGTTTGTGAAAAGCCTTTTGCAGACGCGACAGGGCGCCGTGCGCGCCAAGCCCTTCGACTGTTACCACGCCGCGATTGGCGAGTTGGCCCATCGGCACCAGGCAGGCGCAAACCTGTTGGCCGTCGAGCAATACCGTACATGCGCCGCAGTCGCCGGCGTCGCAGCCGGTCTTCGTCCCTGTCAGTCCCAGGTCGTGACGCAATACATCGGACAACCGGCGGCCAGGCGCGCCCTCATAAAATACTGGCGACCCGTTGACGACGATGCGGAGGGGCAAGGTCATGCGGGGCCCAATTGGTTCAGGATGCGCCGCACCATCACTGTTACCGCCGCGCGCCGATAGGATGCATCGGCACGAATGTCGTCGATGGGCGCCAAGGCGGCCAAGTGGGATTCAGTCACGCAGTCGCCCAGACGCTTGTCCAACACCGCCCCCCGCAGCGCCGCCTCAAGCTCCGGCAGCCGGCAGGGCACCGGCGAGCACGCGCCCACGGCCACACGCGCGCGCGAAACAAGTCCGCAGTCGATTTCGATCATCGCTGCCACCGAGGCGATGGAAATCACCAGGTAGCGCCGCGCACCGAGTTTCGCGAAGGCGGAACGGCATGGAAGCGCCGGCTGCGGCACCAGGATCCCAGTCAGAAGCTGCCCCCGCTTCCGCGCAGTTGACCGGCTGCGGTTAACGAACGCGGCGAGCGGCAGGCGCACCATGCCATCGACACTCGCCAGTTCGACCTCTGCATCCAGCGCCAGTAATGGCGGCACGCCATCCGCTGCCGGCGAGGCGTTGCAGATATTGCCGCCGAGCGTGCCGGCATTCTGGATCTGCCGCCCGCCGATCTCCCGCGCCGCCTGTTTCAGGCCGTCAAACAAGGGCGGCAGGTCGGCGGCGATCAGGTCGGACCAGGTCGTCGTCGCGCCGATGCGCCAGTGGTCGTCGTGACGGACGATCCCACGCAAGGTCAGAATGCCGCTAATGTCGAGCAGGTGGCCTTGAAGCGAACGGCCCACATGGGCGGGATAAAGGTCGGTCGCCCCCGCCACGACGGCGTATGGCCGGCGCGCCAGATGCTCCAAGGCCTCGTCAAGGCCGGCCGGCCGAACATAATCTCCCATGGAGCAAGGGTTTACGGTGCGCCGGGCGGCGTCAAGAGGCAGTTGGCGAAGAGGCGCTTTTCTTGTTCCACACCGGACTTTTGCCTCTTCTCGCCTGTTAACAGTCGCGTAGGATCACCCCCGCAACGACTAACAGGGAGAAGAAGAATGGAAAGAAAAACGATTGCCGACTTCCCGCCGGAGGTCATGAACCTTTTCAATAGCTACGTGCACGGTGGGCTGGATCGCCGCGGCTTTCTGGACCGGGCGGCGAAGTATGCAGTCGGCGGCGTTTCCGCTGCGGCAATGCTGGAAATGCTCAAGCCCAATTACGCCTTCGCCCAGCAGGTCGCGAAAGATGACAACCGCATCAAGGCGGAATACCAGACCTACCTCTCGCCGCAAGGTACCGGCACCGTAAAGGGCTATTTAGCCCGGCCGGCAAACGCTACCAGCAAGCTGCCGGGCGTGGTCGTGATCCATGAGAATCGCGGGCTCAACCCCTATATCGAGGACGTCGCCCGCCGGCTGGCGCTCGCCAACTTCGCCGCCTTCGCGCCGGATGCCCTGACGACGCTTGGCGGCTACCCCGGCGACGAGGAAAAGGCCGCGCAGATGTACCGGCAGCTCGACGGCCCGAAGCGGATCGAAGACATGGTGGCGGCGGCCGAATATCTGAAGGCGCGCCCCGAATGCACCGGCAAGATCGGCGCGACCGGGTTCTGCGCCGGCGGCGGCGTGGCGTTGACCTTGGCTGTCCGCATGCCCGACCTCGCGGCCAGCGCGCCGTTCTACGGCCCGTCGCCAAGTGCCGAAAACGTACCCAAGATCAAGGCGGCGCTGCTGCTGCACTACGCGGAAAACGACGATTTCGTGAATCCCGGACGAGCCGCGTTCGAGTCCGCGCTGACGGCGGCGGGGGTAAAATTCGAGAGCCTCGTCTATCCCGGCACGATGCACGGCTTCCACAACGACACGACGCCCCGCTATGTCGAGGCGGCGGCGAAACTGGCCTGGCAGCGCACGCTGGATTTCTTCAACAAAAACGTCCGCACCTAGCCGGGATCAAAAGCAGCGGCCCCGGAATCGCTTCCGGAGCCGTTTTCTTTACACCCGCTGCCGGCGACTACTTCTCGACGAAGGCCTTTTCGATGACAAAATGGCCGGGCTCGGACATGTTGCCCTCCTTGAAGCCGAGGCCTTCGAGCAGGGCCTTGGTCTCGGTCAGCATTTCCGGGCTGCCGCACAGCATGACGCGGTCATTCTCGCGGTCGATCTGCGGCAGGCCGAGGTCGGCGGCCAGCTTGCCGCTGCGGATCAGGTCAGTTATGCGGCCCTGATTGCGGAACGGTTCGCGCGTCACGGTCGGATAATAAACCAGCTTGGCGCGCACCGCCTCGCCCAGGAAGTCGTCAGCTGGCAGCTGCAGGGTCAGCATGTCCTCATAGGCCAGTTCGGCGACGTTGCGGCAGGTGTGCGTCAGCACCACGCGGTCGTAACGCTCGTACGTTTCCGGATCGCGCACCACGCTGAGGAACGGCGCCAGGCCGGTGCCGGTGCTGAGCAGGTACAGCGTCTTGCCGGGCAGGAGATTGTCCAGCAGCAGGGTGCCCGTCGGCTTGCGGCCGACGAGTACGGTATCCCCCACCTTCAGATGCTGCAGACGCGAGGTCAGCGGACCGTTCTGGACCTTGATGCTGAAGAATTCGAGCGTGTCGGCCCAACTCGGACTGACCATCGAATAGGCACGGACCAGCGGCCTGCTATCTACTTCAAGACCGATCATCGCAAACTGGCCGCTGACGAAGCGGAGTGAAGGATCGCGGGTGGTCGTGAAGCTGAACAGCGTGTCGGTCCAGTGATGAACCGTCAGCACAGTCTCATGATTGTAGTTGCCAGTGGGCGCGCGCTTGGGTGCGTCCGCCTGCTGAACCTGGGCGTTCATTCAGCCCAGCCGGCGCAGCAGGGCCAGGAAGGTCTGCTGTTCCTCGGCGGAAAGCGGGTCCAGGGTCAATTCACTGACCTTGGGGCCGTTGCCGATCAGGCGCGACAGGACCTTGTTGCCGGCGGCAGTCAGCTTGAGCAGCGTCCGGCGACGGTCATTCGGATCGGGGCGCGCCTCGATCAGACCCCGGTCGCGCAGGCGACGAATCACGCCCTGCGTCGTGGCGGGGTCCATCGCGGTCAGACGGCCAAGATGGTTCTGCGACAGCTCCCCGAGATCATGCAGCTTGACCAGGGCGGCATACTGCGTCGGCGTGACGTTGGGGTCCCCTATCGTGGTCTGGAAGATCGACGTGGCGCGCTGGTGGGCGCGGCGCAACAGATGTCCAACCTGGCTCTCAAGGCGATAACCGGCGGGACTAACCGGCTTCTGGCCATCGGCCTGGGGCAACGGGACCACGTTCGGCGACGTTTTCATTTACCGCGCTTTCGGTGTGGATATTGAGGTTAAACAACCGGTTTCGTCTATACCCCTACCCTGCCCGCCCGCCAACTAAAGAATCTTGGTCTCGGCGGCTTGGCCAAGCTCCACCAGCCTTAATTCCCCTGCGTCATTTTCGATAATCGTCACCGAGCAATAATCCGGAGCGAAAATCCGCATTGCGTCCGTGCCCTGCGTGGCGCCGGCGGCGGCATTGATCGGCACATAGTGTGAGAACAGCACCGTATCGGCAGTAATCGCCTTCAGCGCTGCAAGCACGTCCAGGCGCCATTGCCGCTGTAGCGGTCCCAGGGCCGACCAGGTCCCCTTCATCGCCTCCCGCAACCATCCAGCACGGGCGACCGGATCATCGACCGGCGCCGGTATTTCGGAAATGCGTGGCTCGATTAACGGTGCCACGCCCCAGAGCCGCGCCAGAGGCGCCGCGGTCTCGCGGGCCCGCTGCATCGGCGAGGAAATGATCTGAAGCGGCCCCAATGGTGCCAGCCGGGCGGCGACGGTCTCGGCCTGCCCCATCCCCACCACTGGATCGAGACCCGGGTCACGGTGCTCGGCATAGCTGGCCGCGGCCTTGCCATGCCGGACGAGATACAGACGCGCCAAGATCAGGCCAGCGTGATCCGCATGTTCTCACGCGCGACCAAGGCACCCGTCCAGACGTGGCGGGCCTCTGCCTCGAGGCGCTCCATGAACATATCCTCGTGGTCCGGATCGTGGTGAAAGATGGCCAGTTGTTCGACGTTCGCGGCCTGGCACAGGCGCACGCCCTCCTGCCAGGTGGAATGGCCCCAATTTATCTTCGAGGGGAATTCCTTGTCCGTGTAGGTGGAGTCGTAAATCATCAGGTCGGCACCCTCGACGAGGCCCAGGATGTTCTGATCCGGCTTGCCGATGATGTGCTCGGTGTCGGTGATGTAGCAGACCGACTTGCCTTTGTGCTCCACGCGGTACCCGGTGGCGCCGTTCGGGTGGTGCAGCGGCGTGGTGCGAATGCGAACCTCATTGCCGATCATGAACGTGTCGCCCGCGCGAAAGTCCTCGAACTCCAGCTTGGCGCCCATGATCTCGATCGGCACCGGAAAGGTCGGCTGGGACATCTGCTGCGACAGGATACTGTGCACCCCGCCCATGTCAGAAAGGTGACCGGCGCGGATCAGGAACTCGTTGCCCTTCTTGAAGGCGGGCGAGAAGAACGGGAAGCCGTTGATGTGGTCCCAATGGGTGTGTGACAGCAAAAGATGAGCGCGCGTGACGTTCTTCTTCTGGAACCAATGGCCGAGGTTGCGGATGCCGGTACCGGCATCGAAAATGATGCGCTCACCACCGGCCGCCACCTCGATGCAACTGGTATTGCCGCCGAAAAATGTATGATTGGGGGAGGGGGTCGCGATACTGCCCCGGACGCCCCAAAACTTTACCTTGAAGCTCATTGCTTCCCGCTCCCTCCCCCCGGGTGCCTCACGGTTACCGAAACTTCGGCACCGTTACTCATAGCAAGCATGGAGAAAGCCAGCTGTGACGCACGTCACGAAGATGGCGCCAAATTACGCCACCCAGACATTGCAGCCCCCCAAGGTCTTGCTACCCGCACGATACCGGTATGATACAGCCTTGTCCCGGTCAAAATGCTCATTTCCGGTTGGCAAGGAAGCTTTGCGCCTCGGCCGCGGCTGCCCTGATTTGGGTTAACAGCGCGGTGCGGACATTGTTGTCAGCGGTGTTCGCCTGTTCCGCCGCTTCGCACAGATCGCCCAGCCGAAAGGCACCGATGCCACGGGAGGCGCCCTTCAGGCCATGGGTCGCCTGCTTCCAGTCATAGGCAGTTTCCGCTGCGGCAAGCGCCGGCAGATAAAGGTCGCAACTTTCGGTGAAAGCCTGCGCCAAATCGCGCTACAGCTCGGCATCGCCCAGCGTGTAAGTCGCAAGATGGTCCAGATCGACGGGAAGAGTGGATTTTTCGGTCATTCGGCGGTCGCTTGCGTGCCACGGGGCAGGCCAATAGGTTACCGCAAATTCCCCGAATTGCGGTACTCCATGAACGCCCCTCCAAACAGCCTTTATCCCGTGATCCTGTCCGGCGGGTCTGGTACCCGGCTCTGGCCGTTGTCGCGGGCGCTGTATCCAAAGCAGTTGCAGCCGCTGGTGACCGAAAAGACGATGCTTCAGGAAACCGCCCTGCGCCTGAACGGGCAGGCTGGCGTCGCCGCGCCACTGGTGGTGTGTAATAACGATCACCGATTTGCCATCGCAGAGCAACTGCAGCAATTGGGGATCCGCCCAGAGGCGATGCTCCTGGAACCCGTGGCCCGCAATACCGCAGCCGCCGTGGCTGTCGCCGCGCTCTATATTGCCGCGACCGACCCAGAGGCAATTCTCGCGGTCCTGCCCGCCGACCATGCCATCGCTGATACCGATGGCTTCCGCGCCGCCATCGCACATGCCACTGAACAGGCGCGCGCCGGCCGGCTCGTCACGCTTGGCATCAAGGCGACCGGGCCGAACGTGGGCTACGGCTATATCGAACGCGGCGCCTCGCTGGGCGACGGTGTCTACGCGGTCGAACGGTTCAAGGAAAAACCCGACGCAGCGACTGCTGCGGCGTACGTCGCCAGCGACCGATATTACTGGAACGGTGGCATCTTCGTATTCAGCGCCGCCCGATTCCTGGCAGAGTTGCGCCGGCTACAACCGGCCATTGTTGACGCCTGCGCCGCGTCGCTGGACAAAGCGAAGCGCGACCTCGATTTTCTGCGCCTCGACGAAGCCGGATTTGCCGCCAGCCCGAACATCTCCATCGACTACGCTGTCATGGAGCATACCGCGGATGCCGCGGTGATCCCGGTGGACATCGGCTGGAACGACGTGGGCGCGTGGGACGCGTTGTGGGAGATTGGCTCTAAGGACGCCCGTGGCAACGTGGTCATCGGTGATGTAATCGCCCAAGACGTTACCAACTGCTACATCCGCACCGAGAAGACACTGGTGGCCGCCGTGGGCGTCAGCGACCTTTTGATTGTTGAAACCGGCGATGCGGTGCTGGTGACGCCACGCAGCCGCGCCGGCGAGGTGAAAGAAATCGTCGCTGAGCTGAAGCGCCGCGGCCGCCCGGAAGAGAGCGCCCATCCGCGCCACCACCGCCCCTGGGGCTATTACGAAACGGTCGATGTTGGCGACCGCTTTCAGGTCAAGCACCTGATGGTGAAACCGGGCGGCCAGCTGAGCCTGCAGATGCACCATCATCGCGCGGAGCACTGGATCGTCGTGCGGGGAACCGGCAAAATCACGCGCGGCGAACAGACGACTATCATGGGGCCGAATGAATCAACGTACATCCCCATAGGCATGACGCACCGGCTGGAAAATCCGGGCCGCCTGCCGCTGCACCTGATCGAGGTCCAGTCCGGCGCCTATCTCGGTGAGGACGACATCGTGCGCTACGACGACGTCTACCAGCGCGCCGCCGACGAGACGAAATAGTGCGGAAACTGCGCAGTACTGCGACGGCACTGGCCAAGCTGGCGCTATCGCTGCCTGAGACGCGCGAAGATCACCCTTGGGGCCACACGGCCTTCAAGGTGAGGAACAAGATCTTCCTGATGCTGCATCTGGACGAGAGCGAGTTGCGGCTCAGCTTCAAGCTGCGCGACTCAAACGCCATCGCGCTGATGATGCCATTCGCAACACCGACGCGGTACGGCCTGGGCAAAAGCGGCTGGGTCAGTGCCACTTTCGTGAAGGGCGATGACCCACCGGCCGGCATGCTCGCCGAATGGCTACGCGAAAGCTACCGCACCTTGGCGCCGAAGAAACTGGCAGGCGCTGTACAAGCGACCAATAGTAAGTCAGCGAAGCCACGCGTCAGCTGAGCGACACCAATGCCATCCTAAGACGAGGTTATGCCCGACGGAATTCCAGTAGCTGACTCAATGCTGCCTGCAGATCATCGAAACGGTACGGCTTCGGCACGATGTGGAGCGCGGATGCGCGGGCGGTGGTGTTGTCGTTGTAACCGCTGGTCAGCAGGATCGGCAGTTCGGGATGGAGGTCGCCAATCTTGCGCGCCAGTTCGAAGCCGTTCAGGCCGCCGGGCATGACGATGTCGGAAAATACAAGGTCGAAGCGCGGCTCGCGCTCAAGAGCGGCCAGTGCCTCGCCGGCATTGTGCACGACACGGGTGGCGTAGCCCATCTCCTGCAGCAGCTCCGCGGCGTATTCCGCGACCAGCATGTCGTCCTCGACCACCAGGATACGGAGACGACTCTCGTCTTCGGCCGCCTTCTGCTCGATACCCAGTTGCGGGCGGCGCGCTGGCAGATACAGGGTGATCGTCGCGCCCTCGCCTGGCGGTGAACGGGCGGTGACCGCGCCGCTGGAATGCTTGGCAAAACGGTGCACCTGGCAGAGGCCCAGACCTGTACCGCGCCCCTGGTCCTTGGTGGTAAAGAACGCGTCAAAGACGCGCGGCAATATTTCCTGCGGAATACCGGGGCCGGTGTCGGTAATCGACAGGGCAACAAACTCGCCCGCCAGGCCTTCAACTTCACGGTTCAATGAAACGTTGTTCGCCGCGATTCGCAGGTTGCCGCCTTGGGGCATGGCGTCGCGCGCATTCAGCGCAACGTTCAGCAATGCCAGTTCCAGCTGACCCGGATCGACCTCGACCGGCCAGAGGTTGGTCTGCACTTCAGTAACCAAGGCAATATCGCCGCGCAGCGAGTGGCGCAACAGAGCGGCGATGGGCCCCATGCGTTGGGTCAGGTCGATCTCCTCCGGCTCCAGCGGTTGCTGGCGGGCGAAGTCGAGTAGTTGCTGGGTCACCACCGAACCGCGCCGGGCCGAGGCGGCAATGCCATTGAGCAGGGTCATCAAGCGGGGATTGTCGCCGGCGGCGCGGCGCGCCAGTTCAGCCGCGCCGAGAATTGCCGTCAGCAGGTTGTTGAAGTCGTGGGCAACGCCGCCGGTGAGCTGGCCCAGCGCTTCCATCTTCTGCGCCTGGAAGAGCTGCTCGCGGCTCTGCTCCATCTGCAACTGGGCGTCGCGCCGCTCGGTAATGTCGCGGGTCACCTTGGCAAAGCCGACCACCTGGCCCTGATCGTCGCGCACGGCATCGATGACCACGCTGGCCCAGAACCGGGTGCCGTCCTTGCGCACCCGCCAGCCCTCAGCCTCGTAGCGGCCGATTTCGCGCGCCGCTTCCAGCGCCGCAACCGGCAGGCCACGAGCGATGTCTTCGGGGATGTAGAAACGCGAATAGTGTTGCCCGATGATTTCGGCGGCGTCGTAGTTCTTGATCCGCTTGGCGCCACTGTTCCAGGTCACCACATGGCCGTCGGGATCGAGCATGTAGATCGCATAGTCAACGACGGCGTTGACAAGTTTTTCAAATCCCAAGCTTCCAAGCGGCGCCGGCGTACGCATTACCTAACCCACCACCCCATAGACACCAGGTACCAGGCTACCGCGGTGATAGCCCGGTGGCGGTAATTGCCGCGCCCGGATGTCGGACCCGAATACGGGTCAACCTGTTGTCGCGCGAACGAAGGTGGCAACAAAAGGTTCCGAAAGATGACATTTGTGGCTTGGGTAGCTGTTTCGATTTGGTACGCGCATTAGATTGCCGTCGCACAGGCGCTCTGCTACAGCCGAACCATAGCCCTGATTGCCCGGGAGGCAGCGCCATGAAAATCACCCTGAAGAACAAGGTCGCCCTGATCACCGGCGGTGGCGCGGGAATTGGCGCCTCCATCGCCCTGGCCTACGGCGAACTCGGCGCCAAGGTGGTGATCGCCGAGATCGACAAGGCGAACTGCAAGGCAATCCGCAAGCAGCTCGACGCCGCGAAGGTCGAGAACCTGGTTATCCCCGCCGACGTGCAGGACGCGAAGCAGGTCAAGGCTGTGATGGCCAAGATTGCCAAGAAGTACGGCAGACTGGACGTGCTGGTGAACAATGTCGGCCACGCCCTGAACCTGTACAAGACATTCGAGGAATCGACGCCGGAGGAATGGGATCGGCTGCACAACATCAATTTCCGCCACGTCCTGCTGGTAACTCACGCTGCCCTGCCCCTGATCAAGAAGGCCGGGCCAGGCTCAAGCATCATCAGCCTGTCATCCATCGAGGGCCTGCGCGGCTACCCGGTCGGTGTGGTCTATGCCGCGTACAAGGCAGCGATCGTGAACTTCACCAAGAGCCTCGCCTGCGAACTGGGCGGCGACGGCATAAGGGTGAACTGCATCGCACCCGAGACGACCGAGACGGCGCAGATCCAGATCGTCAAATCGGTGAAGCCGGAGTACCAGGACCATGTGAAGCGCTGGTTTCCCCTGGGCCGTTACGGCAGGCCGGAAGACAGCGCGGGGGCAGCGGTCTACCTGGCCACCGAGATGTCAGCCTGGACCACCGGCGAGACGATCCTGGTCGACGGCGGCGCGCTGGCCCAGGCCGGCTGGCGCCAGTCACGTGACGGCCGCTGGACCAACTCCCCCATTATCGACGCGGCACACCGCATGTATGGGCCGATCCGGAAGAACTGAGGGCGACAATCTGCAGCTTGCGGACAGGCCCCAACCGGCGCACCATGCCGCCGTCGGGGCCACATTGGACCTTGGAGCTACCTATGAAGCGTCTTTATTCCGGTTTTGCCGCCGTCCTGCTGACCGCTCCGCTCTGGACCCAGCCGGCCATGGCGCTGACGCTTGAGACCCATGGCAAGGACGACAGGAATGCGGCGCGCTATGCCGATCCCGATGGCCAGGTACAGAACTTCAATGGACAGGGCAATTCCGGCCGTGGCTCGCCCTTCCAGTTCTCTATCACGCCGCCGCGCGGCAACACGTTGTCGGGCCCGCAACGGGGCGAGCGCTTTGCGCCGGGCACCGGTCTGGCGCCACTGATCGAACTGGACCGGAACGGCGACCAACGCCGCTAGGCGCCCTGCCCGTTCGCTCTACTCGAAGTCGAACAGCGGCTTGCCGCAACACGGGCAGATGACATCCTGCACCGTTGACAGCACGTTGTTTGCGGCGAGCACGCCCCTGCGGCCGGCAGCGCGAAACCCCGACGACAAACGTTCGTGAATTGCGGCGCAGGTCGGCGTGGCCAGGGCCAGGCTGGCCGCTGCACCCGTTGCGATGGCCCCCGTGCCGAGCAGAAGCTCGCGACGGGAGAGGAATGAAGCAGGCATGAGCGTGTTCCTCGGAAGGTAAACTGCCACAAGTTGTCGCGCCGCGACGGCCCCGCCGTCACGCGGCACGTTGTCGCGAAGGCCCTAGTCCAGCCGGTACAACGCCCGCGCATTGCTCGAAACGATCTTGCGCACCTCATCGTCAGGCACGCCTGCAAAGGTGTGCCCAATGGCCTTTGCCGATTCCGGCCAGGTGGTCGATGAGTGCGGAAAGTCCGACGCCCAGAGAAGTGTGTCGATACCGATGCGCTCGCGCTGCTCGATGCCCACGCGGTCGTCCTCGAAGGTAGCGAAGAAGCTTTTGCCGAACCAGTGCGCCGCCGGGTATTGCAGCTTGGCGCCGGCCCAGGCGCCGTGCTTCTTGCTGATGTCGATGCTGCGCTGCTTGTAGTACGGCAGCCAGCCGATATCGCCTTCGACAGACACGAACTTCAGCTTCGGATGGCGCTCGAACACACCTGACCAGAACAGGTAGGCGAAAGCCTCCATGATGCTGACGCGGGCGATGTGCATGTAAACCAGGTTGCCGCCCGGCTGCTTCGCCAGCTCGTTGCGGGTCGGCAGGCCGCGCGGCTTGCCGCCATGGATACTGAGCACCAGGCCCAGGTCCTCGGCCGCGGTCCAGATCGGCTCATACATCGGATCATTCCAGTCGGCCTTGGGCGGCGCGACGGGGATCAGCGCGCCCTTGAGACCCAGCTTCGCGATGTGCTGCAATTCGGCCACGGCCTGCGCGATGTCCTGCGTTGGCACCACGCCAATGCCGATCAGGCGCTTGCGGTCCGTCGAGCAGAATTCGGCGAGGTGATCGTTGTACGCGCGCAGGATCGGCTGCTCGACATCGGGTCCGAGTTTCACCAGGCACATGAACGGATCGAGGGTTACGTTCGGATAGAGGACCGTGACGGATATGCCGTCCAGATCCATGGCCTTCAGGCGCTCGTCGGGGTCATACGATCCGCGCGGCACATCGGCCCAGGTCAGGCCGCCATCCTTTAGCTGATCGGGGCGGCGGCCGGCGGAGACAAGCACGCCGAACGCGCGCGGCGGATTGTTGTCCATCACCCAGGCATCGCCACCATCGGGCAGGCGCACCACCTGAGGCGCGCGATCACGCAGGTTCTTGGGCATGCGCCTTGCCCAGAGGTCGGCCGGTTCCTGCAGGTGGTCGTCGGACGAGATGATCTTCACGCCAGTGAGATCCATGGCTTCCTCCCCGTTGGTGTTGTCGTTGGGCGACAGCCTAGCGGCATGGATACATAGTGAAAATTTATTTATTTTTATGATTGAATAATAAAGTCCAATGAGAGGAGCCGGCGAATGCCGAACGACGTCACCATTAAGCAGATGCGCGCCTTCGATGCTGTGGTGCGCGCGGGCAGCGTGCAACAGGCGGCGGACGAAATGCGCCTGACCCAGCCGGCCGTCACCATCGCCATTCAGGCGTTCGAGGCGACCATGGGCCTTGAACTGTTCCATCGTCGCCAGGGCCGGCTGGCCCCAAACGAGGACGGGCGCCGCCTGCATGCGCGGGTGAAGTCGATCCTGACCATGAGCGAGGAGATGCAGGCCACGGCTCGCAACCAGCCGCTGCAAGGCACACTCAAGGTCGGCGCGGCAACAACCATCGGCAATTACATCATGCCGGCTGTGTGCGCCTCTTTCATCGCCGCGCACCCCGAGGTGCGGATCGAGCTGGTGGTGGCGCCCTCGGTCCGGATTCTCGAAGAGGTGGACAACATCAACCTCGACCTCGGCTTCGTCGAAAGTCCCAATACCCGGCCGACCATCGACTCCCGCGCCTGGTTCGAAGACCGGCTGGTCGTGTTTGCGAGGCGCGGCCACCGCTTGACGAAAAAGCGCAAGCTGCGCCTGGCCGACCTGAAGGACGAGACATGGCTGGTACAGCGGCGCGGCTCGACGACACGCAATGCTCTGCTGCCGTTTGTGCTGGATAGCCTCTCGACCATCAATATCGGGCTGGAAACCGACAGCCTCGAGGCGATCAAGAAGACCGCGGCTTTGGGCGATGCCATCGGCTGCCTGGCGCACAGCGCCATCGACCGTGAGCTAAAGAGCGGCGAACTGGTGAAACTGGACGTGGCGGACTTCCGCCTGACGCGCAGCTACTATGCGATCATTCGCAAGGCACGCTACCAGGGAACGGTTCAGACCAGCTTCCTGAAGCTGGTCGATGGCTTCGTGAAGAAGCTATAGGTCCATATCCGCCGCGTGGCAGGCGACCGCACCCGCCGCGTCGGCGCGCAGTGCCGGCGTTTCGGCCCGGCAACGGTCGAATGCCAGCGGGCACCGAGGGTGGAAGGCACAGCCCGGCGGAACGGCAAGTGGATCGGCGATCTCGCCTGCCGGCGGCGGCCGCTCGATGCCCAACATGGCAAGGTCGGGCACGGCAGCCAGCAGCATGCGCGTGTAGGGATGGCGCGGCGCTGTGAACACGCGTTCGACAGGCCCCTCCTCCACCAGCCGGCCGAGATACATGACGCCGACGCGGTCGGCGATGTTGCTGACGACGGCCAGATTGTGGCTGATGAACAGGTAGGTCAGGCCAAGGCGCTGCTGCAACTCGCGCATCAGCTCGATGACCTGCGCCTGGACCGACACATCGAGCGCCGACGTCGGCTCGTCGCAAACCAGTAGGTCCGGCTCGCCGGCGAGCGCGCGGGCGATGGAGATGCGCTGCCGCTGACCGCCGGAAAACTCGTGTGGATATTTCGCGGCATCGGCCGGCGACAGGCCAACCTGCCCCAGCAGTTCATCGACGCGACGGCTTATGGCGGCCTCGCCGCTCAACAGGCCATGGAAACGGATCGGCTCCGCGATGATGTCGCCGGCGCACCAGCGTGGATCGAGCGAGGCGTAGGGGTCCTGAAAAATCATCTGGAGGCGCCTGCCCGCATAGCGAACTTCGCCACGCTCGGGCCGGTACAGGCCGGCGACGAGGCGCGCGACCGTAGATTTTCCACAGCCGGACTCACCTACCAGGCCATACGTCTCGCCGCGCCCAATGTGGAAGCTCACCCGGTCCACGGCACGGACGATGCGCCGCGAGGCGCCCGCGAACAGTCGCTCCAGCAGCGGTGGGGACAGATCGAAGCTCTTTTGCACGCCCCGGAATTCCAGCAGCGTCTCGGCCTGCGGTTTCACCGCTACGTCGCGGCGACCCATGACCGGAATCGCTGCCATCAGCGCCTGGGTATAAGGGTGCGTCGGCGCGTGTATAACGTCGCGGGTCACGCCGGTCTCGACAATGCGGCCGGCGCGCATGACAACCATACGGTCGGCAATCTCGGCGATGACGCCGATATCGTGGGTGACCAACACGATGGCTGTGCCGTGATCGCGCGCCAGCCGGCGCAGCAGGGCGATGATCTGCGCCTGCACGGATACATCGAGCGCGGTCGTCGGCTCGTCGGCGATGATGACGCGCGGCTCGGCGGCCAACGCCAGTGCAATGACCACCCGCTGGCGCATGCCGCCGGAGAACTGGTGCGGGTAGTTGCCGAACCGTTCGGCAGCGCCGGGAATGCCAACCTCGCGCAGCAGGTCCAGCGCGCGCTGCTTCGCATGCGCTGCGCTGAGGGGCATGTGTGTGCGGATGGTTTCGACCAGTTGGTCGCCGATGCGTTGCAGCGGGTCGAGGCTGGTCAACGGATCCTGGAAGATGGCGCCAATCTCGCGCCCGCGGATGCGGCGCAGTTCCGCCGGCGGCAGATTGTCGATACGCCGGCCCGAGAGCAGCACCTCGCCGCCCGCTATGCGTCCCGGCGGCTCGACGAGGCCAAGCACCGCCGCGCCGGTCATCGTCTTGCCGGCGCCGGATTCGCCGACGACGCCCAGCAGCTCACCCGGTGCAAGATCGAACGACACGTCATCTACCGCGACCAGCGTGCCGCGCCGTGACGTGAATTCGACCCGCAGATTGCGGACGAAAAGAACCGGCTCCGTCATCGCAACCGGGGATTCAAGGCGTCGCGCAGCCAGTCACCCAGCAGGTTCACCGCCAGGACGAGCAACGACAGGACCAGTGCAGGAAACAGCACGATCCACCATTCACCGGACAGCAGATAGGCGCTGCCCTTGTTGATCAAGGTGCCCAGGGACGGTTCGGTCGGCGGCGCACCGACGCCGAGGAATGACAGCGTCGCCTCGGTCAGGATCGCGTTGCCGAGGCTGATGGTGGCGATGACTAGCACCGGGTTCAACACGTTGGGCAGAACGTGGCGCAGCATGATCCGCCCCGGCCCAAGGCCGGTGACGCGCGCCGCCTGGACATATTCCTTGCCGCGCTCGACCATCGCCGAACCGCGCACGGTGCGGGCGAACTGCACCCACGTGCTGAGCCCAATGGACAGGACCAGAACCGGGATCGCTATACGGCCATGCTCCTCGGCCGGCAGGACGGCCCGCGCAACGCCACTGATCAGCAGGGCGATGAGGATGGCGGGGAAGGTCAGCTGCACTTCGGCGACGCGCATGATGGCTGCATCGACCACGCCGCCGACATAGCCGGCCAGCAGACCCAGGCCGACACCCAGTACGAGGGCCAGGACGAGCGACGCCACGCCGACCAGAAGCGACAGGCGTGAGCCATAAAGGATGGCAGAGAACAGGTCGCGGCCCTGGTCGTCGGTGCCGAGCAGGAAGCGCCCCTCGCCGCCCGCCTGCCAGGCCGGCGGAGTCAGGGCGTCGATCAGATTCACGCTGAGCGGATCGAACGGGTTCTGCGGCGCGATCAGACCGGCGAACAAGGCGCCGAGGATCAGCACAGCGGCAACGACGGCCGCAACAACCGTCAGCCTCGAACCGACGAATCCGTGCCACAGGTCGCTGTCGCGCCAGCCGGTCCACGCGCTCATGCGCGGCCCCGGAAGCCGCCGACGCGCAGGCGCGGGTCGATGGCGTAGTAGAGCAGATCAACCGCGAGGTTGAGGCCGACGAACATCAAGGCGACCAGCAGCAGGTACGCCGCCATCACCGGCACGTCGGCAAACTGCACCGCCTGGATGAACAGCAGGCCAAGGCCCGGCCACTGGAACACGGTTTCGGTGATGACGGCGAAGGCGATCAGCGTGCCCAATTGCAGGCCGGTGATTGTCACCACGGGCACCAGCGCGTTGCGCAGCGCGTGACCATAATTGATCTTCCGTTCCGGCAAGCCGCGCGCGCGGGCGAAGCGGATGAAATCGGCACGCAGCACATCGAGCATTTCCGCGCGCACCAGGCGCATGATCAGCGCCAGCTGGAAAAGGCCAAGGGTGAAGGCTGGCAGGACCAGCGACTGCAGGCCGCTCAAAGTCAGGAAGCCGGTCTGCCAGAAACCGAGATCGACCACGTCACCGCGGCCGAACGTCGGCAGCAGGTCCCAGTACACCCCGAACACCATGACCAGCAGGATGCCCGTGACGAATGTCGGCAGAGATACGCCGAGCAGCGATAGTGCCAGCACGCCCTGCGCCACCGGCGAGCGTCTGCGCAACGCTGTGAAAATGCCGAGCGGAATGCCGAGGGCGAGCGCCACAAAAGCAGCGGAGAACGCCAGTTCGACGGTCGCCGGCAGGCGTTCTGCGATCAGCACGCTGACCGGGCGGGCGTTGCGCAGCGACATGCCGAATTCACCCTGCACGGCATGGCCGATGAACCGAAGGAACTGCAGGACGACGGGGTCGTCCAGGCCGAGGCTGGCGCGCAAGCGGGCACGTTCGGCCACGCTGGCATCCTGGCCCAGCATGTTGTTGACCGGGTCGCCAATGAACTGGAACAGGCCGAACGCGACCAGCGCCACCACGCCAAGGACGAGGACGGATTGCAGCAGCCGGCGCAGCACGAACGCGATCATGCGGCCACTCTAGCGGGTTTGACGGCCTAAATGAAAAGCGTCCGCAGCAGGTACAGCGCAAAACAGAGGATCATCACGCCCGACCCGATGCCGACCCAGCGCATGCCGCCGGATTCCAGCCTGTTGCGGATCAGGCCGGCACCGCCGGCCAGGATGATCCACCACATGGCCGAACCGACAAACACCCCCGCCACCAGCGCCGCCGCGAGTTCGCGGTGCTGCGACAGGTCGCCCGCGCCGGCCGCGGCGAAAATGCCGAGGAAGGCAATGATGGTGATAGGGTTGGTCATTGTCAGAACGAAGGTGGCAAAAAACGCCCGGACCAGCCCGGCATTCTCGGCTCGTTCCACCGCAGCCGCCTCGCCCGCGCTGGGCTGTTTCTGCCGGACCAGCAGCATCTTGGCGGCAAGGACCACCAGGAAAACGCCCCCCACCAGCCGGACCGGCTCTTCGTGTGCCAGCAGCCAGTCGGACACCAGGGTCAGGCCGTAGGCGGCGATAAAACCATAGACGGCATCGCCCGCCGCCGCCCCCAGGCCGGCGACCAGGCCGGCCAGCCGGCCATGACGCAGCGTCCGGTGCACGCACAGGACGCCCACCGGGCCAACCGGCGCGGCGATCACGAAGCCAATGCCCATGCCCTTGACAAACAGCACCAGCGTCTCAACGAGGGGGAACCACATAAATGGCGAAACGTCCTAGGCGGGACTTCGTCCTTAGCATGGCCCGATGGCGGCCCGCCACAGCGCCGATTGCGGGTGCCGGACACGGGTGCTAGGACCACGCAGCCACTCTCCCGAGCCGAAAGCCAGTTCATGCCACTGCCCGATGCCGCACCGCGCCGCTTGCTGCACCACCGTGCCGTCCACTGCCATGGCTACCAGCGCGACGACGGACTATGGGATGTCGAGGGGCGCATCACTGACGCCAAGCCGTTTCCTTGTCAGCAGTTGATGGGCCACATAATTCCGGTCGGTGAGCCGTACCACGACATCTCGATCCGCCTCACGGTGGACGCGCAGTTGACCGTCGTCGCGGTGGCGACGTCGATGGACACGACGCCCTTCGATACCTGCCCTGCAATTCTGCCCGCATTCCAGAAACTGGTCGGCCTCCGCATCGGCGGCGGCTGACGCAGGGCGGTGAAAGAGCGGGTCGGCGGCACGGCGGGCTGTGCCCATGTCGTGGAGTTGCTGGGACCGATCGCCACGACCCTGTTGCAGACCGTTGCAGACGGGCTGGACCAGGACCGCGTGTCGTTCGAGGAATTGCAGCGCCGGCGGGCATTCATGCCCATGGGCCTGAACGAGTGCCATATCTGGCGCATCGATGGCGAAATGGTCCGGACCTTTCGCCCCAACGACTACCGCCCCGCCGAACCGCCACGTTGATCGCCGGCCGGCGCGGTGCTACCGAGGCTGGATTGCCCCAGCCCCGGTATTTACCATGCCCTTGTCCGCTCCCGAGCCGCGCCGCCATTACCACCGCCGCGCCATCAGCTATGACGGCTTCCTGCGCGACGACGGGTTGTGGGAATTCGAGGCCCGGGTCAGCGACCGCAAGCCCTTCGCCACATTCGGCATGCATGGCCAGGCACGCGCGCCGGAACAGGCCTATCACGACATGTGGGTACGGCTGACGACCGACGCGGACCTCGTGATCGTCGCGGTCGAAACGGCGATGGATGCGCGCCCCTTCGACCTGTGCCCGGCAATCCAGCCGAACTTCCAGCGCCTGATCGGCGTGAAGCTGTCAAAAGGCTGGCGCCGGGCGGTGCTGGAACGGCTGGGTGGTGTCAACGGCTGCAACCACATGATGGAAATGCTGCTGCCGCTGCCCAGCATGGTGATCCAGGCGACCGGCAATGGCCGCCGCCAGCACGAGCAGACGCGCGAAGACGTCTTGGCACACCAGAAGAAGAACATGAAGCCGCCGGTGAATTTCTGCCACGCCTGGCAATCGGACAGTCCCGTGGTGAAGGAAATGGCGCCGGACTACTACACCGGCACTGGCGCGGTGCCGGTGACGGAGAAGCGGCCGCTGCCGTTTGAGAGCTAAGCGTCAGTACCGGCGATACCCCTGCCGGTCATCGGGCAAGTTGAGGTACGAACGATCCAGCGCATCGACACCTTCGCAGCCGATCAGGGCCAGGGTGCGGTCGATGCCGTCGCGGAAGACGCCCAGAATGTCGCGTACGCCGGCCTCGCCATCAGCCGCAAGCGACCAGACATAGGCCCGTCCGATCAGCACCGCCTTGGCGCCGAGCGCCAGCGCCTTGACCACATCGACACCGCGGCGCACACCGCTGTCGAGCAGGATTTCGGTCTTGCCGCCGACGGCATCCACCACCTCGGGCAGAACGCGCATGGTGCCGGGCGCGGAATCGAGCATGTAACCGCCATGGTTCGACACGATGACGGCATCAGCCCCTGCATCCACGGCGCGGCGGGCATCCTCGGCCGTGAGGATGCCCTTGGCGGCAACCGGGCCGCCAAAGCGTTCCTTGATCCACTGGAAGTCGGCCCAGGTCGCGGGCTTTTGCACCGCGTCAAGATCCGCCTCCATCAGCGACAGCGGCGGGCCATCCATCGAGAGCCGCACGTTCGGCACCTGCATCTGCAGACCGCGGCGCAAGTGGTTCATTACCCAGCGCGGACGGGTGATCATTTCCGGCGCAAACTTGATCATCGTCGGCAGGTCGATCTTCATCGGCATGCCGCGGCCGCGCAGCGAAGGCTCGCGATAACCCTTGCGCGGGCTGTCCATGGTGATGAGCAGGGCCGTGCAGCCCGCCCGCTTCGCGCGGTCGATGGCGACCTCGACCGCCTGACGCTCGCCGGAGAAATAGATCTGATACCAGATCGGGCCGGAGGTCGCGGCGCGTATCTCCTCGATATTGCGGCTGACCATGGTGCTGACACCGACAGCCGTGCCGAGCGCATTGGCGGCCCGCGCGGCGGCAAGTTCCGCATCCCAATGCGCCAGGCGGATGAAACCTGCCGGCGCAATCGCCACCGGCATGGACAGTTTCGAGCCGAGCACGGTGGTTTCCAGGCGGCGGCTGGGAAACGACACACCGTTGCGCGGCCGGAACGTAATCTCGCGGAAGGCATCGCGATTGTGCTGGAGGGTCAACGCCTCCTCGGAGCCGCCGACGATGAAGTCGTAGACACTTTTCGGCAGCTTACGCTTTGCACGCTCCTGGGCGTCATCGACGCTGACCAACGGCTTGCGCATCGTAATCTCCCCCAGCTGTTGTTTATTTTTCGGTGTGTTTGAACTCGATCAGCCGGTCCAGGAACTTCTCGTAATCGTCTGGCGTGCGGCAGAACAACGTCACCGGAAAGCGGGCGATGGTGACGCCGGCCTTTTTGTACTCCGGCCATTGCGCAAGCGTCATATCCCAATCACCACGCTTGCCGCCGTTGAACACGGCCCTGACACTGGCGCGCACCTCAAGCGACTCTGGGTCGCGCCCCCGCGCCTTGAACGCCGCCTTGATCTTGGCGATGGGCTCGACCAGCTTGGCCGGGTCCTGCTCCATCGGCAGCCAGCCCTCGCACAGTTCGGCGATACGGGCGACATTCTTGTCCGTCGGCGCAACACCCAGATAGACCGGGATGTTCTTCTTCACCGGAAAAGGCATGCACCAGATGCGGTCGAAGTTGGTGTGCTTGCCGTGAAAACTTGCCGGCGCCTCGCGCCACAATAGTTTGCAGACACGCACCTGTTCCTCGAGGTGCGCGAAGCGGCCTTCGAACGGCACGCCGCAGGCCTCGTACTCCTCCTTCTGCCAGCCGGTGCCGAGGCCGATCTCGACCCGGCCGCGCGACATGGCATCGAGGGTGGCGAGCTGTTTGGCCAGGACGACCGCCGGACGCAACGGCGAGATGATGATGCCGCTGGACAGCGTCATATTTTTCGTCACGCCGGCATAGGTGGCCAGCTGCATCATCGGGTCGGGCCAGAGCGCGTCGGGCTTGCCCTGGAATTTGCCGAACGGATACGGCTCGACGTTCTCGCTCATGACCACGTGCTCGACAACGGAGATCTGGTCGATGCCCTTTTTATCTGCCAGGGCCACCATGTCGGTGACGGCGGCTATGTCACCGCCGGTCCACCGCTCCATGTCGAGCGTGCTGATGCAGATTCTCATCTCAAACTAGTCCCGCTTCTCGGCGGCCAGCGCAGCCAGCACCTTCGCCTTGGACCATTGCACCGTCCGCACATCGGTCCATTCGACCGTCAGCGTCCGGCGCTTGAAGCGCCACTTGCCGCCGTCGCGCACATACTGATCGCTGTAGCGGATCGCCATCGTATAGACGGTGTTGCCGCCGCCACGGTCACGTTCCAGATGCTCGGCATGACAATAGGTCTCGCCCTCGGCCGTATCGGGGCCGGTGACGGTGACCAGCTGGTTGTGCACCGAATGGAAGGTCGAGAGATAGCGCTCGCTGAGCATGGCCGGGGTCGTGCGAACCACCGCACGGCCATTGCGCAACTGGCCAGCCCGGTCGATGACGCCGTCCTCGGTGAAAATCTCGTCGAGGATTTCCGGCTGGTTGCGATCCATGGCACGTGCATAGAGCAACGCCAGACGCTTGATTTCCCATTCGTCGGCCATCTGGCCGGGGCTTGCCTGCCACTTCATCATTGTTCCTCCCACGCGCGCCTTTGTTCAGGCGCGACACGTTAACCAGACGGGGAAGCGGCGGCTAGGGAAAATCGGGCACTGTTTTGGCCGTCAGCAGGGTGGCCCCGCCGCGGTGCGAACGGTCCGGCGTCAGTCGTTGGCGCGGAGGACGGCGCGGCCCGAATCGGTCAGCTTGCAGACCAGCCAGTCGGGCTTGATGGGGTTTCGGTACCACGGCTCCGCCCAGCCGGCCTTGATGCAGGCGCGGATGGTGTCGGTCGAGACGCGCTGGCCGTCCTCGTCGAACAAAGGCAGCTTCCCGCCCGGCTGACCGATGCCGCGGAGCAGGTAACGCCGTTGTGCGTCGCTGGGCCGCATCTCCAGCCTTAGTATGACAGCCTGAGTATCCCCCATGCCCTTTCACTGTAGCTGAGACGGATGACCGGTGGAAGCACTGGCCGCTATAGTGCACGGAAGATGATGAACATTCCCTTTACCCAGCGCCGCACGGTCAAGTGGGGCGAGTGCGACCCGGCCGGAATCGTCTATACGCCCCGCTTCCTGGACTGGAGCGTGGAGGCCGTCGAATCCACCTTCCGCGCCGTGGTTGGCATCCACTGGCCCGACATGCAGGAACGGTTCGGCCTTGCCGCCCCGATGAAGCAGATCAGCCTGGAATTCTCCAGCCCGCTGCGCACGTATGACGAGGTCGATCTCACCGTCACGATCGACAAGCTGGGGCGCAGCTCGACCAGCTACCGTGTCACCACCCGCAAGTCGGACGGGACGTTGTGCTTCACCGCGCTGCTGACGTCGGTAATGATAGACTTCAGCACATTCCGACCGGTGCCGATTCCGGCCGATGTCAGGACACCGTTCGAACGCTACATCACGGCCTGCGGGGGGACCCTATGAGCGAGACCGATGCCTATACCAAGATGTTTCCGGTTTCGTGGGAAGAGCTGCAGCGCCACTGCAAGGCCCTTGCATGGCGGCTGATCGAAAAAGGCCCGTTCCAGGGCATCGTCGCCATCACCCGGGGGGGTCTGGTCCCGGCCGCCATCGTGGCGCGCGAACTGGACCTGCGGCTGATCGACACTATTTGTTGCTCGACGTACGAGGGACTGGTCCGCGGCTCGAAAGTGAACGTACTCAAGAACGCCGACACAGTGACGAACAGCGGCGAAGGATGGCTTATCATCGACGACCTGGTGGATACGGGTGTGACTGCCCGGGTGGTGCGCGAATTGCTGCCCAAGGCGCATTTTGCCACGATCTATGCGAAACCGTCGGGCCGGCCGCAGGTCGATACGTTCATAACCGAGGTTAGCCAGGACACCTGGATCCTGTTCCCCTGGGACCAGGAACCGACCATGTCGAAGCCGTTGGTCGAACGGCTGCAGGCGCGGAAATAGGGGTGGGAACCTGGCCCCCGACAAATCGTTTTCCCGGCGTCGCAGACGCAGGAGTCGAGGTGCCAGCAGCAATTTCCAGCCAGCCGGCCGAGGTCGCCAGCCGGCGGTGCGAAAGATATGCTGACATCAGGTTCGCATCGGAAATCCTGGCCGCGCCGCTGACTCCCGAAGACCAGTGCCTGCAATCCATGCCCGACGCCAGCCCCACCAAGTGGCACATGGCGCACACGACCTGGTTCTTCGAAACCTTCGTGCTGCAGAAATTCGAGAAGGGCTACAGCGTCTACCACCCGCGTTTCAATTACCTGTTCAATTCCTATTACGAGGCCGTGGGGCAACGGCATCCGCGCCCGCAGCGTGGCCTGATCTCGCGGCCCGGCGTGACGGAGGTCATGGCCTATCGCCGCCATGTAGATGCGGCAATCGAGAAGCTGCTGGAACGCTCAAGCGAGCCTGAGATGCTGGCGCTGGTCGAGTTGGGCCTGCACCATGAGCAGCAGCACCAGGAACTGATGCTGATGGATATCAAGCATCTGTTCTGGCTGAATCCGCTGCGCCCCGCCTATGCGGCGTCCAGCCGCCCGTCAGCTGGCCAGACCGCCCCCATGGAATGGAAGCGCTTCGAGGGTGGGCTCAGCACCGTGGGCCATGCCGGAGAGGCATTTGCATTCGACAATGAAGGCCCGCGCCACAAGGTGTGGCTGGACCCGTACGCGCTGGCGACCCGGCCAATCACCTGCGCCGAGTATTTCGAATTCATAGAGAGTGGCGGCTATCGCAAGCCTGAGTTCTGGCTGTCGGATGGCTGGGCGGCCGTCAAGGAGCAGGGCTGGGACGCCCCGCAATACTGGGAAAAGAACGGCAATAACTGGGAAGTTTTTACGTTGTCGGGGATGCAGCCGGTCAACCCGTCCGAGCCGGTTTGCCATGTCAGCCACTACGAGGCGTCGGCCTTCGCCAAATGGGCCGGCGCCCGTCTGCCCACGGAAGCGGAATGGGAACAGGCGGCATTGGCGGCCGTCCTCGCAGGCTATGGTGCGCAGAACGGGTGGCTTCATCCCCGCCCCGCCCCGACAGGCCCCGGCATGCAGCGGATGCTGGGCGATGTCTGGGAATGGACCGCCAGCGCCTACGCCCCCTATCCAGGCTTCCGCGAGGCTCCCGGCGCGCTGGGCGAGTACAATGGCAAATTCATGTCAAACCAGATGGTATTGCGTGGCGGGTGCGCCGTAACGCCTCCAGACCATATTCGCATCACCTACCGGAACTTCTTCCCCCCCGTCGCACGTTGGGTGTTCGCTGGCATCCGACTTGCGATGGACGTGACATGAGATCAAACGTGCTTTTCGCCCTCGACAATCTCCGCGGTGGCGACACGTTCGCCGATGCTGTGCACGAGGGCCTGACCCGGGCCAGGAAGGCCATCCCGTGCAAATACCTGTACGACGAGCCCGGTTCGGTGCTGTTCGACCGTATTTGCGACCTGCCGGAATATTACCCAACCCGGACAGAAACGGCCCTGTTGCGCCGTCACGCTGACGAGATTGCTGACCTGGCCGGCCCGGCCTGCATGGTGGTCGAATTCGGCAGCGGGTCCAGCACCAAGACCCGCATCCTGCTGGACCACCTCGACAGTCCGACGACCTATGTGCCGATCGACGTGTCGTGCGACCATCTGCGTGCCAGCGCCGCGGCCTTGGCCACGCAATATCCCGCACTTGGCGTGTACCCCCTTTGCGCCGACTTCATGGGCCTCGCCGCCCTGCCCGCCTTTCCCTCCGCCGGCACGCGCCGGCGTCTCGGCTTCTTCCCCGGATCGACCATCGGCAACCTGATGCCGGACGAGGCGCGCAGCTTCATGGCCGGCGCGGCTGCCCTGCTGGGCAAGGGCGGCGGTCTGCTGCTGGGCGTCGATCTCAAGAAGGATCCCGCGCTGCTGCACGCCGCCTATAACGACAGCGAGGGCATCACCGCGGCGTTTACGCTGAACCTGATGGCGCGGATGAACCGCGAACTTGAGGCCAATTTCGACCTCGCCGGCTTTGTTCACGACGCGCGTTACAACCCGGTCGCCGGGCGTATCGAAATCTATCTCCGCAGCCTGCAGGACCAGACCGCCACCGTCGCCGGCCGCCGCATCGGCTTTACGGCCGGTGAGCGCATTCATGTCGAATATTCCTACAAGTACGACGTTGAAGGCATCGCCGCGCTGGCGCGTGACGGCGGCTTTACACTGGAGAAGACCTGGGTGGACGACGCCGGCCAGTTTTCGGTGTCGTACCTGACGGTCGCCTGAGGCGCTCTATTCCTTGCCCAACGCGATTGTCCACTCGACCGTCCGGCGCAGCACCTTGCCCAGCGCATCGTCGAACGCCACCACGAGGTCTTTCATCGCAACGCTGCGCGCGGGGATGCTTTCCTCGAAATTGCGCGAAGCGACGATCTCCTGCTTGGGCTGACGCACGATCTTCACGTTCAGTTTGACACGGACCAGCGGCGAACTCTGCCCCGTCGGCATTTCAACCTGAAACTCGCGCAGCTCGCTTTTCAGGTTGTAATCCGACCTCAGGCCGACGGATTGGCGCGCCACCGATAATATCTTGCCCGAATTCTCGAAACTCTCGACCAGCAGGGTCTGGATCATTTTCGGCGTGCGCTCGGACCACCGGGCGTCGGCGAGGTATTTGACTTCATACGGTGTCGGCTGGATCACCACCCGGTTGTTGTCGAGGCCGCCCGCCGAGACCGGCTCCTCGACCACCAACTGCCATGACACAGATGGCAGGTCGGTGCGGAACGTGTTTTTCGGCGTAAGCGTGTAGACATCCGGCGCGGGACCGCTGTTCGGCAGAATGCTGCCGCAGGCCGCGAGCAGCGACGAGGCCATGCCGGTGAGGATGATGCGACGGGAGGCGTGCATTACTTTTTCTCCGGACGGAATTCAGATTCCTTGGCGCCGAACAGGATCTGGCTGGGATCTTCTTCCAAGCGATTGGCGACCCGCGCGAGACTGGCCACCAGTATCCGCGCTTCGTTGAGGAACTGGCGGAACTCTCCCAGACCGTCGCCGGCGAAGTTGCGCAACGGTTCGCGGTTCTCCGCCAGAATGCCCTGCATCTCGTCGGCGAGCGCGGCCAGCGCGGCGGCGGTCTTGCGGCTGTCGGCGATCAGCGGACCCGCATCGTTTTTCACCAGCAGGTCTACGCTGGCAATCGAACTGCGTGCCGCCGCCATGGTTTCGGTCGCCTCGTTCGCCAGCTTGTCTACCTTCTGCGTCACGTCGCGCATCGTCTTGGCCGCGGCCCCTATGTCACCGCTACTCCGGTCGAAGGAGTCGATTATCCGCCCAATGGCCGCCTCGCGCCTCGCCATGCTTGATGTAACGGTGCGGACATCGGCGAGCACCCCGGCCAGGGCCTTTTGGTTGTCGTCGCCCAAGACCTCGTTGACGCGGTTCAGCACATCAAGCGCCCGGGTCAGCAGTTCAGGCGCGGCCTGGAACAGTTCGGCGATCTTCGATGGGCGCGCGCGGATCACCGGATGATCGCCGGACCGGTTATAGCCGCCGGGCAGAAACTCAGCCTCCCTGGTACCTCCGGTGATCTGGACATAGGACACTCCGGTAATGCCCTGAAGCTCCAGCTGGGCAGCTGAGTCCTTGCGGACCGGCGTATCGCTACCGATGGCGATGGTCACGCGCACCTTCGTCGGGTCGTCGCGGTCGATGAGAATCTTGTCAACGGCGCCGACCTTGATGCCGTTAAAGCGCACATCGCCGCCTTCGCCCAGTCCGGACACGGCATCGGCGAATACGATGTCGTAATAGGCGAACTCGCGGTCGACCTGCAGCTTCGCCAGCCAGAAGACGAAGACGAAAATTGCCGCGACGAACAGCAGCACGAAACTACCGATGATGACGTGGTTGGCCCTGGTTTCCATGCGCTCTTCCTATGCCCCGGCCGGTTGGGAACCGGCCACCCCGGCGGCGCGGCCGCGGGGTCCATGAAAATACTCGCGAATCCAAGGTTGGTCCTGGGACAACATGAACGGGATATCGCCTACGCAGAGCACCTTCTTCTCGGCCAGCACGGCGATGCGGTCACAGATCGCGTGCAGGCTATCGAGGTCGTGGGTGACCATAAACACCGTAAGGCCCAGCGCCTTTTGCAAGTCGAGGATCAACTGGTCGAATGCCGCCGCACCGATGGGATCGAGGCCGGCCGTCGGCTCATCCAGGAACAACAGTTCAGGGTCGAGAGCGATGGCACGGGCAAGGCCGGCGCGTTTCTTCATGCCGCCGGAAAGTTCGGATGGATATTTCGAGGCGGCTTCCGGCGGCAGGCCGACCATGCCGATCTTCACTGCCGCAATCTCGTCCATCAGACGCTGCGGCAAATCGAGGCTTTCACGCAACGGCACCTGGACATTTTGCGCGACTGTCAGCGATGAGAACAGCGCGCCGCTCTGGAACAGCACGCCCCAGCGCCGCTCCTGCATACGGCGCTCTTCGGGCGGCAGCTCGGCCAGGTTCTTTCCGAACACTTCAATGGTGCCGGCGCTGGGTTGGTTCAGCCCGACAATGGTCCGCAGCAGTACCGACTTGCCGGTGCCCGACCCGCCGACGATGCCCATGACCTCGCCCCGACGAACCTCAAGGTCAAGATCATCATGCACGATCTGCGCGCCAAACTGGTTGCGCAGGCCGCTTATGCGGATGATCGGATCGCTATCGCTGTTCATATGCCGATCAGGTTGAAGAAGATCGAGAAGATCGCATCGACGACGATAACAAGGAAAATGGATTCGACCACCGCGCGCGTCGTCAACTTGCCGACACTCTCTGCACTGCCCTCGACGCGCAGTCCCTCGTAGCATCCGACCAGGGCGATCAGCAGCGCGAAAACCGGAGCCTTGATCAGGCCCGTCATCACCGTCCAGAAACCCGCGATCTCGTGCAGCCGGGTGATGAACTGAGCCGGTGATACGCCCAGCGAAATCCACGCCATCAGGCCGCCGCCCAGCAACCCCATGATGTCGGCGAAAAAGGCCAGCAGTGGCAATGAGACCATCAGCGCGATAGTCCGTGGCAGGACCAGTACTTCGATGGGGTCGAGGCCAAGGGCTCGCATGGCATCAACCTCCTCATTCACCTTCATGGCGCCGATCTGGGCAGTGAAGGCACTACCGGAACGGCCGGCCACGACAATGGCGGTGAGCAACACGCCGAGTTCGCGCAGCACCGATACGGCGATCAAATTGACCACGAACACTTCGGCCCCGAACTGGGTGAGTTGGGCGGCGCCCTGGTACGCCATGACCACGCCGATCAGGAACGAGATCAGCCCGACGATGGGGAGGGCGCTGAACCCCACGCGCTCGATATGGTAGACGGTAGAGATGAAGCGCAGGCGGGCAGGATTCATGGCGGTGCGCGCCATCGCCTCGGTGATCAGCCCCAGAAAGGCGACGAAATTGCCCGCCTTGCGAACGACGTAGACGACATTCTTGCCGGCCCGCTCGGCGATGCGCGCCAAGCCGCGGCGCTTGTGCGGCTCGATCTGTACCGGCTTATGGTTTGCCTCGACCTGGTCGAAAAGCACCTGATGGTTGGGCCCGAGGCCGGTTAATTCGACCGCCATGCCCTCGCCCCGCAGGCGTTCCCGCACCCGGAAGATCAGCCAGGCACCTGTTGTGTCCAGACGCTCGATCTTGGACAGGTCCAGCCGGACAACGCTGCCGCTTTCGCCGTGAATCTGCCGCAATGCAGCATCAAGAAAAGTTGCCGCGTTGATGTCCCAGCGGCCGGCCGCCGCCAGTACGGTGGCGCCGCCTTCCCGGGACACCCGCAATAGTCCATCAGCCTGCATCCAGGTCACCTTGCCATGGTGCGCCGCACAGGGGCAAGGCGGCGGTGAGACTTGAGCGGGACAGGCCGCCGGTATAGACCAAACCACAAGAAGGAAGCGCCCCGGACCATGAACCTTGTCGTTTCACGTACCATTCTGATTGCGCTCGTTGCGGCCCTCGCGGGCATGATGTTCGGCGCCCTCGTCCTGGGCGGCAAGCCGCGGGTCAAGGTGAAGACGTCACCGGCACCGGTGCCGGCGATTGTTGCGCCTGCGCCAATTGACCAGCCCGTTCACCTCAACATGGCCAGCAGCTACCCAACATCTGCACCGCAATTTGGTACCCTTGGCGTGAATCTGACGGCCAAGGTGGCGCGCGCGTCGGCCGGCTCCGTCGACATTGCCATAAACGAACCGGGCGCGATCCTGCCGGTCGACCAGGCATTCGATGCCTTGGCCAATGGCGATCTTGACGCCCTGTGGTCCAGCCCAGCCATGCTGGTGGACAAGGATTCCGCGTTCGCTTTTTTTGGCGGCGCGCCCTTTGGACCCCGCGCGGCCGAGTTCCTTGGCTGGATCTATTACGGCGGCGGGCGCGACCTGCAGCAGGAACTTTTTGCCCCGTACAATGTCGTGGCCATCCCTTGCGCGGTTACGGCGCCTGAAGCCGGCGGCTGGTTTCGCGACGAAATCCGCGGGCCGGCCGATCTCAAGGGGCTGAACATGCGCTTCATGGGCCTCGGCGCAAAAGTCATCGCCAAACTGGGCGTCAATGTGTTGCAGATCCCCGGTGGCGACATCTACCAGCAACTACAGGCCGGCAACATCGACGCCACGGAATTCTCGCAGCCCGCTATCGACCTGCGTCTCGGCCTGTTCCAGGTGGTGAAGAACTACTACTTCCCCGGCTGGCACCAGCAATCGACGCTGGTAGATCTGATGATCGCACAGAAGAAGTGGGACACCCTGTCCGACACGCAGCGCAGCGTGATCGAACTGGCCTGCGGCGACAATATTCGCGAAGGCCTGGCCGAAGCGGGTAGCCTCCAGATCGCTGCCTTGAACGAATTAAAAGCGAAAGGCGTCGAGATACGCCGCTTTCCGCCCGCGGTAATGGCAGCGCTGGACAAGGCTTGGCAGAACGTCGCGGCTGATGAAAGCCAAAGCAACCCGGCGTTCAAGAAAGCCTATGAATCCTACTCCGCTTTCCGCGACAGCTACGCCATGTGGCGCAAGATGGGATACGTCGAGTAGCGCTCAGGCAACGCGGGTTTCTGCCACGCACCGTACCGGGAAATTTACCGACTGCGCGATAAAGCAGTGGTCGTGCGCGACATGGTGCAGCCGCTCGGCGAGGTCTAGGTCGCTACCGGGCGCCACCACAACCTTCGGCCGCAGCACCACTTCAACGAACTGACCACCGCGATCCTTCTGGCGCATGGTGCCCGCGGCATCGTCCTCATAGGCGACCACTTGGAGGCCGGCAAACGCGGCCTCGGCGAGATAGCTCATCATGTGGCAGGTAGTGAGCGCGGCGACCAGCATCTCCTCGGGATTGTAGCGTTCCGGATTGCCGCGAAAATGCGGGTCGGCTGATCCCGGCAGTGCCGGCTTACCCTCAAAGACGATTTCGTGGTCACGCGAATAGCTCCGGTAGTTGGTCGTCGGCCCGACGGCAGCGCCGGTCCATGTCACCCGCAGCGTATAATTATGGTCGCGCTCCATGACGCTCCTCCTATTTGGCCCGCGAAAGCGCCCGGCGGACGCGCCGCATCTGGCGGTCGATCGAGATGTCGACCGATGCCAGTACCTCCAGTCGACGATCCTCGAAAATGTCGCTGCCCTGATTGGCGATGACCTCGTCGCGTTTGCGCAACAGGCCGGCGATCTCGGGGCGGAACAGCACCAGCAGCGCCGCCAGCCAATGTGCTAGCGGCGGCGCGCCGGGAGCGAAGTGGAAGCGGTCGAGCGAGGCCAGGACCGCTCGCTCGGGCAGCCAGATTTCGTCAGTTACCCAACGATTGACCGCGAACAGCCGGAGCGGCGCGCCCCAGGCATCCATGCCCACCGCAACCAGATGGGCTGCCGGCTCGCCAGCCGTCCGGGTGCCGGCCAACAAGGCTGGTGCGATGCCGGGGCGGCGCAGGAAGGCGTGGAAATGGCCGTGTTCCTGTCCGCGTGCACCGCTGCCGGCATCGTGGGCGTGATAGTAGAACTGCGCATGGCTGCCGGCGTCGAACACGTCGCCAGGCGGATAGTGCTGGGCCTCAACGAAGGCGTCCGCGCCCTGCAGCGCCTCGGCCACGGGATGCGATCCGCGGCCGGCCAGGTCAGCGGCAATCGACTGCAAAGCCCGGCCGGCCTCAAGCATCGCGCCGAGGCGCACCGGACCGTAGGCGCTGAGCGGATCGACCGATTCCATGCCGGCGGAGCATAGGTCCGGCCAATGGAACGGGCAATGACGCGATGCTTGCTCCACCGTCTTCTCGTGCTAGATACGGTTCAAGCAGTTTGGAGGCGAAGATGGTGCGGCGATTTGCTGGTTTGCTCCTGGGCATGCTTGTGCTGACCGGGCCTGCCTGGGCCGATGGTGACGCGGCGGAAGGCGAAAAGGTCTTCGCCAAGTGCCGTGCCTGCCATTCGGCCGAACCCGGCAAGAACGGCGTCGGCCCCAGCCTGGCCGGTGTATTCGGGCGTAAATCTGGCACCCTCCCAGGCTTCACCTATTCCAAGGCCATGGTCGAAAAGGCTTTGGTCTGGGACGAGAAGACCTTGGCCGGCTACCTGACCGACCCGCGTGGCTTCGTGCCCGGCAACAAGATGGTGTTCCTGGGCCTGAAGAAACAAAGCGAGATCGACAACCTGCTCGCGTTCCTGAAGACCAAAAAATAGGCACAATTGGTCGCGCGCCGGTTATGCGCTACGCTAGGCGTGGCTAACTGGCCGGTAATGGTACATGGACGCGATTGTCGAGTTCCTGGCGTATGTCGATTCCCAACCGCGCCAATCGGTTCGCGGGCTACTTGACCGAATTCTCTCCCAAAGTCGCAAGCTGACCGGCGCCGAAGCCGGCACCATTTTCATGATGCGCCAGGGCGGCGGCAAACGCTGGCTCGAGGCGGTGCGGGCGCAGAACGACAGCGTCCCCGTCGCCAGCCGCGGTTTCGTCGTTCCCCTGCCCTCGCCAACCATCGCCGGCTACACTGCCGAGGCTGGCCGCGCCGTCATCGTCGATGACGTCTACGCCATACCCGCCAGCAAGCGGTACCATTTCAACCCGGCGTTCGAGCGCGATGGCTATCGAACCGTATCGATGCTGTGCTTCCCGCTAAAGAACCATAACGGCAAAGTTCTGGGTGTCGTTCAGCTGATCAACCGCAAGGCCAGGCGCCGGGTGAAACCGGTGCCGTTCGGCCCCGACCAGACGCAACTGGTGGCTCCGGTCGCCCGCGTCGTCGCCGGTGTGCTGGAACGCACGATGATGCTGGATCAGATCCGCAAGAAGAATGTCGAACTGGCCAGGCGTAACCGTGCCCTTGCCACCCAGCAGGCACGCATCGCCGCCCTGCAGGACGAGACCGAGGAAGCCTTCATGATGTCGATCACGCTGCTGGCGCGAGCAGCGGAGATTCATGACGAAGGCACTGGCAATCATATCGTCCGGGTGAATGAGTACAGTCACTACGTCGCCCAGCTTGCCGGCCTGCCCGAGGTGTTTTGCACCGAAATTCGCTACAGCGCGCAATTGCACGACGTTGGCAAGTTGAGCGTGGACGCCGCGGTATTGAAGAAACCTGGCCGGCTGACCCAAGACGAGCGCGTGGAGATGGATAACCACGTGATCTACGGCAAGCAGATACTGGAACGGTCGCCGCGTCTGCGCATGGCTGCCGAGATTGCCGCCGCGCATCACGAAAAGTGGGACGGCACCGGCTACCCGAACCGGCTGAAGGGCGAGGATATTCCACTGGCCGCCCGCATCGTGGCCCTGGCCGACGTGTATGACGCCCTGCGCGCCGAGCGGCCTTACAAGCCGCCGTTTGACCATGACAAGACAATGGACATCATGCTGAACGGGGACGACCGGATCGACCCTGCGGCCCACTTCGACCCCGCCCTGCTTGACCTGCTGCGCACCAACCACCAGGGCCTGGCGGATATCTGGCAACGGCTGCACGACTGACGCTCCGGAGGGACGGATTTCACATGCGCCGACTGCGCCGCCTTGCTGGCCTGGTCGTCCCGATGCTGCTTCTGGTGCTGATCCCTGGCGGGGGCATCGTCTTTATCGGCACGAGCGCCGCTGGACTGGTCGATCGAAAAATCGTTGCCATCAATCCCACTATCCCGGGCGTCGAGATCCATGCCCAGGCCACCGAACAGATCATGGGCAGCCAGTTCCTGCATCGTTCCGACTGGGTGGACGGCGCCAAGGTCATACTGATGGCCATGATCTTCGGCGCCCTGGTCGTACCGATGCACCGCCTGGACGCGGTCGGCTGCACGCTTGTGGCCGCCTGTGCGCTCGCGACCGTGGCGGTTACCGCATGGTACGGCTATACAGGATGGCACTATCTGATCGACCCGGGGGCTCCCATGATCGCCGTACTGACCGCCTGCCTGGCGGGCACGTTGTCCAGCGTCTTGCGGGCCGACGGCCCGGCCCGGAGCTGACGCCATGCTGAAGCGGCTGAGCGGCTATTTCGGGACCATTGTGCCTCTGCTTATCCTTGGGGCTATGCTGTTCCTGCGCATGCAAGATCCCGGGCAGGTCCTCGAAGACCTTCGCCTCAAGGTTTTCGACTATTACCAGCGCTTCGAGCCCCGAACCTACGAACCGGTACCGGTACGTATCGTCGACCTCGACGATGAATCGCTGGCGCAGTTTGGCCAATGGCCCTGGCCGCGAACCCTGGTCGCTGACCTCGTTGCCAATCTGGCCAATGCCGGCGCCGCCGTGGTGGCGTTCGATATCGTCTTCTCGGAGCCGGACCGCACCTCGCCGAAGCAGGTCATTCCGCTATGGCCCGCCACGCCCGAACTTGAGGAAATCAAGAAGGCCGTTGGCGCCCTGCCCGACCATGACGCCGCCTTTGCCGACGTCATCAAGCAGGCCAATGTCGTTACCGGTTTTGTACTGACGGGCGATCCGCCGTCGAGAACGCCACGCCGCAAGGGGACCTTTGCGAAATCCGGCAATGACAACCCTGCCGACTTCGTCCCGGTGTTCACCGGCTCCGTCGCAGACCTTGCGATCCTCGAAGAAGCCGCCGCCGGCAATGGCAGCTTTAATCTGGTTGCCGAGCGCGACCAGGTCGTCCGACGCGTTCCAATGGTCATGTGCCTGTTCAAGAGCGAAGGCCCCGAGCCCTGCCCCGTCGACCGGCTTTATCCCAGTCTTGCCGCAGAAGCATTGCGTGTTGCCCAGGGCGCGCGGACGAGCATCATCCGGACATCGACGGCCAGCGGCGAAACGAGCCTCGGTAGCGGCCATGCGGGCATCAACACCGTCAAGATCGGAAATTTCGAAGTCCCGACCGATGAGAAGGGCCAGGTCTGGGTGCACTACACCCGCGAAGTTCCCGAGCGGTACGTCCCCGCGTGGAAAGTCCTGAAGGGCGAATTCGATCAGGAGATGATCGAGGGCAACATCGTCTATATCGGCACCAGCGCGTCGGGCCTCAAGGATCTGCGTGTCAGTCCGCTGAACCCGGCCATGGCCGGCGTCGAGGCCCACGTCCAGGTGACGGAACAGGTGCTGCTCAAGCACTTCCTCGACCGCCCGGACTGGGCCGATGGCGCAGAAATCATCTACATGGCCATTGTCGGCATCGCGCTGGTATTCCTGCTGCGCATCGTCGGCGCCGCATGGTGCGCGGTGATCGCCATTGTGGCGATCGGCGGCGCGCTCGGCGCATCGTGGTTCGCCTATGCCAATTTCCGCTATCTGACCGACGCCGTGACGCCGGCGATGACGGTTCTCGCCATTTACCTATCGGGATCGCTGGTCAACTTCCTGCAGACCGAGGCGGAGAAGAAGTTCGTGCGCGGCGCCATGGGGCAGTACCTGTCGCCGGCGCTGGTGGACCAGATCGCCGAGAATCCCAGCCTGCTGAAGCTGGGCGGCGAGACGCGGAACATGACGTTCCTGTTCTGCGACGTGCGCGGCTTCACCACCATCTCGGAGCAGTTCAAGACCAACCCGCAGGGGCTGACCCGGCTGATGAACCGGTTCCTGACGCCACTGACCAACGTCATCATGGCGCGCCAGGGCACGATCGACAAATACATGGGCGATTGCATCATGGCGTTCTGGAACGCCCCGCTGGATGTGCCAGCCCATCCGAAGCACGCCTGCGAAAGCGCGCTGGAAATGTTCCGGGAAATCGACAAGCTGAACGTGAACCTGAAGGCCGAGGCCGAAGCCGAGAACCGCCCGTTCTTCGCCATCAACATCGGCATCGGCCTGAACTCGGGCGATGTCGTCGTCGGCAATATGGGGTCGGACCAGCGGTTCGACTACTCGGTGCTGGGCGACGCCGTGAACCTGGCTTCGCGCCTGGAAGGCCAGTCCAAGACCTACGGGGTCAACGTCGTCATCGGCGACTCGACGTATGAGGGCGCGAAGGACGACTACGCCACCATCGAGATGGATCTCATCGCGGTGAAGGGCAAGAAGGAAGCGGTGCGCATCCACGCGCTGCTGGGCGACAAGGCATTCAAGGAGAGCGCCGAGTTCCAGGCCTATGCCACCAAGCACCACGAGATGCTGGCGCTATACCGCGCGCAGAAATGGGATGACGCCGAGGCGCTGCTCAAGGAACTGCGCGTCATGCGGCCCGACCTTTACGGCAACCACGACCTCTATGAGGAGCGTATTGCCGAGTACCGCATCAATCCGCCCGGCGAAGGCTGGACCGGCGTGTACGTCGCCACTTCGAAGTAGCACCATGACCGCACGTACGAGTATCGCCGGCCTCTCCGTCGCCACTGAACTTCATGCCTTCATCGCCGAGGCGCTGCACGGCACCGGAGTGACAGCGGAAACCTTCTGGTCCGGCCTCGCCGCGATCCTCGCCGACCTTGCACCGCGCAACCGCGCCCTGCTGGCGTCACGCGATGACCTGCAGTTGCAGATCGACACCTGGCACCGCGATCATCGCGGACGGCCGCACGACCCGGCCGCCTACCGCGCCTTCCTGGAGCAGGTCGGCTACCTGCTGCCAGAGCCGACCGACTTCAGCGTGGCCACCGCCAACGTGGATGCCGAAATCGCCACTATTGCCGGGCCGCAGCTTGTCGTGCCGGTCATGAACGCGCGCTACGCGCTGAATGCCGCCAATGCGCGCTGGGACAGTTTGTACGACGCGCTGTACGGCACCGATGCCATTCCTGGCGAGCACAAGCCGGGCTATGACGCCGAACGCGGCGCCAAGGTCATCGCCTTTGCCCGTGACGTCCTCGACCGCGCGGCGCCGCTCGCCAGCGGGTCCCACAAGGACGTCGTGCGCTACACGGTCGAGCATGGCCGCCTCGTGGCCGTGCCCAGGACCGGCGGCCTGTCCCTGCTGGCCAAGCCCGAGCAGTTTATCGGCTACCAGGGCAGCGCATCGCAGCCGACCGCCATCCTGTTGCGCCACCACGGCCTGCACATCGAAATCCGGATCGATTCCAGCCATCCGATCGGCCGCGACGACCCGGCGCATGTCAGCGACGTGGTGCTGGAATCCGCGCTGAGCACCATCATGGACTGCGAAGACTCCGTCGCCGCCGTCGATGCCGCCGACAAGGTCGTCGCCTACCGCAACTGGCTGGGCCTGATGAAGGGCGACCTGACCACCAGTTTCGACAAGGGCGGCAAGTCGGTGCAGCGCGGTCTGAACCCGGACCGAACCTATACGACACCGGACGGCGGGACGCTGGCCCTGCACGGGCGCAGCCTGATGCTGGTTCGCAATGTCGGCCACCACATGTACACCGACGCAGTGCTGGGCGCCGACGGCCAGGAAGTGCCGGAAGGCATGCTGGACGCCATGGTCACCGCACTATGCGCGCTGCATGACCTGCGTGGCGCGAACAAGGGCGGCAACAGCCGCACCGGCTCGATGTACATCGTCAAGCCGAAGATGCACGGGCCGAAGGAAGTCACCTTCGCCACCGAACTGTTCCGCCGCGTCGAGGAGGTTCTCGGCCTGCCGCGCTACACGATAAAGATCGGCATTATGGACGAGGAGCGACGCACCACCGTCAACCTCAAGGCCTGCATCCATGCCGCGCGCAACCGCGTGGCCTTCATCAATACCGGCTTCCTCGACCGCACCGGCGACGAGATCCACACATCGATGGAAGCGGGCCCGATGATCCGCAAGGGCGAAATGAAGAACGCCGCCTGGATCAAGGCGTACGAGGACTGGAACGTCGACATCGGCCTCGCCTGCGGCCTGAAGGGCAAGGCGCAGATCGGCAAGGGCATGTGGGCGATGCCAGACCGCATGGCCGCCATGCTGGAGGCCAAGATCGCGCACCCCAAGGCCGGCGCGAACACGGCCTGGGTTCCCTCGCCCACCGCCGCCACGTTGCATGCGCTGCACTACCACGAGGTTGATGTGGCGGCGCGTCAGGCGGAACTGGCCAGCCGCCCGCGCGCCAGCCTCGACGCCATACTCACTGTCCCCGTCGCCGAGGGCCATAACTGGCAGCCCGACGCGGTGCAGCAGGAACTGGACAACAATGCGCAGGGCATCCTGGGCTATGTCGTGCGCTGGATCGACCAGGGCGTCGGTTGTTCCAAGGTGCCGGACATCGACAATGTCGGCCTGATGGAAGACCGCGCCACCTTGCGCATTTCCAGCCAGCACATCGCCAACTGGCTGCACCAGGGCATCTGCACCGAGGCGCAAGTAGCGGCGACGCTGAAGCGCATGGCCGCAGTGGTCGATGCGCAGAATGCCGGCGACCCGGTCTATCGCCCGATGGCTCCGGACTTCGCCAAGAGCATCGCCTTCCAGGCCGCCAGCGACCTGGTGTTCCTGGGCCGCGAACAGCCGAACGGCTATACCGAGTTCATCCTGCACCGCCGCCGCCGCGAGGCGAAGGCGGCCGGCTGACACCCCGACTTTTGGCCGCCTCACGCTTGTTTCCGCGCCTCGCCGCTGTAAGATCGCCGGCCAACATAGTTTACCTAGTTAGGAGATGGCGGTGGACTTCGCCCTTACGGCGGGAGACTTGGAGTTCCGCGACGAGGTCCGCGCCTTTCTGCGCGACAACCTGCCACCCGAAATGGCGAAGCTGGGCGCCATGGGATTTCAGCCCGACCGCGAGGCCTCGCTGGGCTGGCAGAAGATTCTCAGCCAGCGCCCCGGCTGGTCGGTGCCGATGTGGCCAAAGGAACATGGCGGCCCCGGCTGGACCGTCATGCAGCGCTACCTGTTCGAGGAAGAGTGCTTCGCCGCAGGCGCGCCGACCTGCAACCTGCAGGGCACAGAACTGGTTGGCCCCGTCATCTACAGTTTCGGCAACGACGAGCAGAAGCAGCGCTTCCTGCCCGGCATCCGCAATGGCAAGGACTATTGGTGCCAGGGCTTCTCGGAACCCAATGCGGGTTCGGACCTTGCGAACCTGCGCACCAAGGCGATCCGTGACGGCGACCACTACGTGGTCAACGGCCAGAAGATCTGGACCAGCCAGGCGCAATGGGCCGACTGGCTGTTCCTGCTGGTACGCACCGACCCCGAGGCGCAGGCACAACGTGGTATCTCGTTCCTGCTGGTCGACATGAAGACGCCGGGCATCACCGTGCGCCCCATCGTCAGCATCGATGGCTCGACCCACCTGACCGAGACCTTCTACGACGACGTGCGCGTGCCGGTGACCAACCTGGTCGGCGAGGAGAACAAGGGTTGGGGCTACACCAAGTTCCTGCTGGGCAACGAGCGCGCGTTCTCGGGCGCCAGCATCCCGACCATCAAGCGCTACCTGCAACGCATCAAACGCGTCGCCACGGCGCAGGAGCTAGACGGCAAGCCGTTGCTGCAGGATGCCGGCTTCGCCTATCGGCTGGCGCAGCTCGAGGTCGAGGTCCTGGCGCTGGAAATGTCAGTGCTGCGCGTCATCCACGAGGATTCCGGCACCAGCACCGGCGGCTGGGCCATCGGCTCGGTCCTGAAGGTGCGCGGCACGGAATTGCAGCAGCGCTGCTGCGACCTGCTGGCCGAGGCGCTGGGCACCTATGCCGCCGCCTTCTATCCCGACCCGTACGAGCATCGCGGCCAGAACATCGCCCTGCCCGGCCCGGATTATGCGCCCGGCGTCATGGCCGAACTGATGTACCGCCGCGCCGCGTCGATCTTTGGCGGCAGCGCCGAGATTCAGCACAACATCATCGCCAAGATGATCCTGGGTATGTGACGCGAAAAAAATTTCAGATCTGCGAAGAACACCCGCCAAGCCATTGAAATTGTTGGGCCGTGAAAAGGCGCTGGAGCTTATTGGTCCTTAGCAGTCCTTATTGGGGCTTACTGGTCCTTATTACTCGCTATCCGGCGCAGGCCTGCGCCGCCTTGCGCATCTCAAGCCGCCCTTCTGATTGGGAGGCTGCCAAACCGCCATATTCACCTGTCAAAGAACGCCTGACTGATTTGGTAAGTAGCCGGAATTTTTCAAGTAATTATTCCTAGCGCCACGGTGTTATCCGCCTGGCCTTGGTGCATTTCCTTGCGTGCGGCAAACGTGACCCTAGAGTCGGATACCGATGTCTTCGAGGGTATGATCATGGCGGTTCGGGGGCTGATGTACCTGATGGGCGTAGCGATTGTCCTCGCCGCCCCTGCCCGCGCGCAAAACGCCACGCCCGAACAGCTACGCACAGCGATCAGCAGCGTGGTGCGGCTGACCGCCGAAGTGCCGCCGGATGCGCGCAGCGCGCAGTCGCTGGGCGTGAAGCGCGAAGGCAACGGCGTCGTCATCGATGGCAAGGGGCTGGTCCTGACCATCGGGTACCTCATCGTCGATGCCATGGCGGTGACGCTGTATTCGGCCAAGGACAAACCGGTGCCGGCGCAGACCGTCGCCTATGACTACGAGTCCGGGTTCGGGCTGGTGCGCGCACTGACGCCGCTGAATGCGAAGCCCATCGCCTTCGGCCGCTCGGAGGGTTTGAAGGCCAAGGATCCTGTCCTGGCCGTGGCGCATGCAGGCGCCGGCGGGCCGCAGCCAGCACTGGTCGTGACGCGGCGTCCCTTCGCCGGCGCGTGGGAATACATGATCGACCAGGCCATCTTCACCACGCCGCACCACCCTGGCTGGTCGGGCGCGGCGCTGATCGGCCCTGACGGCAAGCTGTACGGCGTCGGCTCACTGCAGGTCGGCCAGGCCGACGCCACGGTGGCCGAGCCGAACCCCGGCAACATGTTCGTGCCCATCGACCTGCTGCGGCCAATCTTCGCCGACCTGCTGGCCGAGGGACGTTCGGGCGCGCCGGAAAAGCCCTGGCTGGGCGTCTATACGACCAAACTGGACGGGCGGCTGGTCGTTACCCAGGTGCTGCCGCGCGGCCCGGCCGAGCAGGCGGGGCTGCGGCGCGGCGATATCATCACCGCGCTGGGCGACAAACCGGTGAGGACCATGATCGATTTCTACGACGCATTGTGGGCAGGCCGCACGGCAGGTGCCGAGGTGGAGTTGCGCATCAGACGCGACGGCGGGCCCGCCAGCGTGAAAATCAAGTCAGGCAGCCGCTACGCCTACCTGAAACCCCCGAAGTCCTACTAAATCCATGCTCTGCGCAGGAATTCGGCCGGTCGGCCGTAAGTGTCCATGTCCGGTGGGCGGCAGTACTTCGCGCGGGCATGGATAGCCAAGAACATATGACCCGCGACGCGGAAACTGACGACGAAGAACTGATGCGCCGTACCGGGCAGGGCGATCGGGCGGCCTATGCCCTGCTGGTCGAACGGCACCTCAATCGGTCCGTCGGCCTGGCGGTGCGGATCAGCGGCAACCGCGCGGACGCCGAGGAAGTGGTGCAGGAGGCGTTCTTGCGGGTATGGGTCAATGCAGCACGCTGGCGAACCGACGGGGCGAAGTTCCGTACGTGGTTCGGCCGCATCCTGGTCAATCTTTGCATCGACCGGAAGCGCAAGCCCGTGCCCGTACCGCTGGAAGCGGCGGGCGACCCGGAGGACAACCGCATCGGCGCGTTCGACGCGCTGTCGAACGCCGAGGAAAGCGCGCGCATCCGTGCCGCCATGGCGGAATTGCCGGAACGGCAGCGCGCGGCCGTGGCGCTCTGCTACTGGGATGAAATGGGAAATATCGAGGCGGCGGCGGTGCTGGGCATCAGCATCGGCGCACTGGAAAGCCTTCTGGTTCGCGCGCGGCGGACGCTGAAGGAAAAGCTTGAATCGGATCTGGGTGGCGGCCGGCTGGGCATGGCCGCAGGAGGAATGTGATGAAACTGGAGCGGTTGCAACACCTGCTCGACGCCTATGGCGCCGATGCGAACCGCTGGCCCGCGACCGAGCGCGCCAGCGCGGAAGCGCTGATCGCGGCAGAGCCGGCGGCGGCGCGGCTGGTAGCGGACGCGCGCAAACTGGACCGCGAGCTGGACAGCTTTTCCGTGGCCCCCGCCCCCATGACGCTACACGATGCGATCCTGCGCCGGGCCCGCCAGGCCGAGGCGCCGCGCAAGCTGTCGTGGCGGGATGTGCTGGGCGACTTCCTGCCGGTGCGGCCGCTATGGCCGAACGTTGCCGGACTCGCGGCGGCGGCGGTGATCGGCATCGGCATCGGCCTGGCCGACCTTGGCACGACGACAGCGGGCGACGATGGCGACGCGCAGACGGTCGCCTCGCTGTTCGGGCCGGCCACGCTCGACGATGCGTTTTGAGGTAGAGCGATGAACAAGACCCGCTGGCTGTCGATTGCCCTGTTCGTCTCGGTGGCGCTGAACCTGGCCCTTGCCGGCGCACTGGCCGCGCAGGCCTGGCGCATGCGTGAAGGGATGCGCATGGAGGGCCGCGGGCCTGAAGGCCTGGCGCGGCAGCTTTCCCCCACCGGCGCCGAGAAGGCGCGTACGCTGATGCGCAGCCGCCGGCCCGAGGCGATGGAGCTGTTCACTGCCATCCGCGAGGCGCGCGGCGATGCCCAGGCCGCCCTGATTGCCAAGCCGTTCGACGCCGCACGGCTGGCCCGGGCCATGGACCAGCTTCGCGTGGCGAACAAAAGCCTGCAGAAACACATCCAGGTTGGGTTCATCGACCTGGCCGGCCAGGTGTCGCACGACGACCGCGAAAAGCTGTCGCGCCTGATGCCCGGAATGGGCCCGCCGCGCGACCGGGAGCGAGACCGCCACCCCCGCGGCGATGGCCCGCCGCCGCCCATGCGCTAATCGGCCTTTCACCATCGGGCGGCCTGCCCTTTTGCAGTGCAACAAGGCAACTGGACGAAACGCGAACCGCCGGGTATAAGCCAGCCCTTCCGCGGCCCGGCCGCCCTGATTCCGAAATTGCCGAACATGGAAATCCGCAACATCGCGATTATCGCCCACGTCGACCACGGCAAGACCACGCTGGTCGACGTGCTGCTCCGCCAGTCGGGCTCATTCCGCGACAACCAGCAGGTTGCCGAGCGTGCCATGGACTCCAACGATCTCGAGCGCGAGCGCGGCATCACCATCCTGGCCAAGTGCACGTCGGTCGTGTGGAAGAACACGCGCATCAACATCGTCGACACGCCGGGCCACGCCGATTTTGGCGGCGAGGTCGAACGCATCCTGTCGATGGTCGATGGCGTCGTCGTGCTGGTGGATGCGGCCGAAGGCCCCCTGCCCCAGACCAAGTTCGTCACCACCAAGGCGCTGGCCTTGGGCCTGCGCCCGATCGTGCTGATCAACAAGTGCGACCGCCCCGACGCGCGCGCGCACGAAGTGCACGACGAGATTTTCGACCTGTTCTCGGTGCTGGACGCCAATGACGAGCAGCTCGACTTCCCCACCCTGTTCGCCTCGGCCAAGCAGGGTTGGGCCGCAGAGTCGCTGGAAGCGCCGCGCGAGACCATGGCACCGCTGTTCGACTTGGTGCTGAAGCACGTGCCGCCGCCGACGGCGGAGCCGGACAAGCCGTTCCGCATGCTGGTAACCACGCTGGAGGCCGATCCGTATCTGGGCCGCGTGCTGACCGGGCGCATCTTCTCGGGCACCGCCAAGGCCAACATGGCGATCAAGGCGCTGAACCACACCGGCGGCCAGATCGAACAGGGCCGCGTCACCAAGCTGCTGGCGTTCCGCGGCCTCAGCCGCGACGGCGTCGAAGAGGCCTTTGCCGGCGACATCGTCGCCATTGCGGGCCTGAGCCAGGCGACCGTTGCCGACACGCTGTGCGACATTGCGGTCGAAGAACCCATCCAGGCGACACCGGTCGATCCGCCAACGCTGGCCATGACCTTCTCGGTCAATACCAGCCCGCTGGCCGGCCGCGAGGGCAACAACAAGGTGACCAGCCGCGTCATCGGTGCGCGCCTGATGCGCGAGGCCGAAGGCAACGTCGCCATCCACATCCGCGAGACCGAGGACAAGGACGCGTTCGAAGTCGCCGGCCGGGGCGAATTGCAGCTGGGCGTGCTGATCGAGACGATGCGCCGCGAAGGTTTCGAACTGTCGATCAGCCGCCCGCGCGTGCTGTTCAAGCCCGACCCGGTGACCGGCCAGCAGCTGGAGCCGATCGAGGAAATCCAGGTCGACGTCGACGACGCCTATACCGGCGTGGTCGTCGAGAAGCTGTCGCTGCGCAAGGCGGAACTGCGCGACATGCGCCCGTCCGGCGGCGGCAAGACCCGTGTGACCTTCCATGCCCCCAGCCGTGGCATGATCGGCTATCACGGCGAGTTCCTGACCGACACGCGCGGCACCGGCATGATGAACCGCATGTTCCATTCTTACGGTCCGTACCGCGGCCCGATCCAGGGCCGGCGCAACGGCGTGCTGATCTCGACCGACGCGGGCGAAGCCGTGACCTATGCGCTGTGGAACCTGGAAGAGCGCGGCCATCTGTTCATCGAAGGTGGCGTGCAGGTCTATGCCGGCATGATCATCGGCGAACACAGCCGCGACAACGACCTTGAAGTGAACCCGCTCAAGGGCAAGCAGCTCACCAACATCCGTACCACGTCGAAGGACGAGGCGGTCCGCCTGACCCCGCCACGCAAGATGACGCTGGAACAGGCGATTGCGTATATCGAGGACGACGAGTTGGTGGAAGTGACGCCGAAGTCGATCCGCCTGCGCAAGCGCTACCTCGACCCGAACGAGCGCAAGCGATTCTCGCGCCAGTCCGCCACCGCCTGAGCGCACGGTTTCTGATCCCGCTGCTGGCTCTGCTGGCAGCGGCCTGCGCCCAGCCGGGGCCGACAGCCTGCCGGTGCCGAAACGCGGGTGATCAGATCGCCGGCGTGGTCCTGACGTACCGCTGATACACGTAGCCAAGGCCCAGCAGGCTCAGGCCCTGCCCGACAAACGACGCCGCACGATATAGGCCTTCGAGATTCGCCGCGTCGTACAGAAATACCTTCGCCACCGCGACGACCACGACGCCAAGCCCGGCGTAGCGCAAAAGCGCCAGCCGCAGCAGCACACCCGGCAATAGCAGGGCAATGCCAAAGCCCAGCCACGCAACGGAATAGGCATAGTTTTCCGCGACGCCAATACCGCGTTCACTCATGTTGTCGGGATGAAACCCGTGACGGACCATGAGCGTCGTCGCGACAATGGCCATCACCAGCGCGAAGCCCTGTAGCAACATTGGCAATTGAGCTGTATTCGGATCGCCGGGCAAGAGCCGCTGCTGCCAAAAAAGAGCGAGCGCAAGCAGCGCGGGCAGCACGCTGGTCCACAACAGGCCGTTCAGTACGGGGAGAGCGCCCAGCGACTCCGCTTCGAGCAGCGGGCTGAACCCAACATGGGCGACCACCAGCGAAGCGAATATCGCCAGTACGGCGAATCCAAGCCGGCCAACGACAAGTACGGTACGGGGCCAGTGTCGAGTGACCCACCCCAGCGCCAGTGCATACATGAACCAGAGATTGGCCAAAGTAGCGACTTCAAGAAAGCTCGCCTTCTCCTGCCAACTCAAATTGCCGTGAAAGCCCAGACGCACCACCAGCAATGTCAGCCAGCCTCCGGTGATAACCGCACCCCACTCCAGCATGCGGGTCGCGAGATCGTCATGTCGGTCGGCATACATCGCGGCGGTCGCAACGAAAGCTGCAATCGGCAAGCCGTGACCGATGAATAGCCATAGTGCGAGTTTCATTTCACCGTCGAGCGACGGAGCGCCGGTCGCAGCAACCGAAAGAAGCTGCATTATTGCGATGATAAACAGCGGTGCAGCGAGGACCCGCAGGACAGGAATACTGGCAACGAGACCCCAGCGTTGGCTCAGCGGCGGCAGACTGAAGCGCCGCTCAAGCCACGCCATGGCGAGAACCTGAAGCGACCAGGCGATTGGCATCCAAGGCTTCGACAACTCAAACGGAATGGCAAGCGCCAGCAGAAAAGTAACGATGGCCGCGAGCGTGACACGTTCGCCTGGTCCGGCGCGACCAGCCTGGATTTCAAGGACCAGCAGCAACAGGTACAGCGCGGCGATGCCGACACAGAAATAACCCCACGGCAGGTCACTCGCCGGCAGGCAATACCAGAGAGCCAGTAACGTAGCGGTGGAGATCAGTCCAGAAAGCGCGAACCAGCGCCAACGGTCTGTCGTGCCGTGCGCCGCCGCGGTGGCGGCAACCGCCAACACGCCTCCGACCCCAAGGCCCACGCGAGCAAAGTGCAGCCAGTTCATGGCCGTCGGTTGATCCAGGCCCCAAGCTAGCAGGACCAACAGCGGCACCGCCACAACAGGGATAGAAAGCCATTTGTAGCGGTTATCGAAGCGATCCAGCGCGCCCGCCGTCACCACGAGGACAAGCAGCATTACCCACCCGAACAGGCGATGACCTTCGCGGTCGAGCAGCCAGCCGCCGAGCAAAATCACGATTACCACCACCGCGCTCGCCAGAGAACGCAGGCGCAGCGACGCCGTCGGCCAGCGTCGCCAGCCCGGTAGGCCAGTCGCGGCGACGTAGGTGGCAAACAGCGCGGCGAGATAAAGCCATTGCGGCGTGCCCATCTGCGGCAAGTGCACCATCAGAATGACCGCGACGGCCCACAGCAATCCGCCTGCTGCACTGCTTCCCAGCAGATAAGGCCAGTCGCGATGCCGCGCCACAGCAGCAACGCCAATCTGCAGGGTGGCAAGATAGGAGCACAATATCCAAGGCGACGGATCAGTCGATGGTACCATCACAGGCGTCAGCAGGCCGCCGGCCAAGCCGATGAAGGCCACGATCTGGCCGTGCCGCAACGATAGTGCCACGGCAGCGGCGGTCACCGTGTCGAGCAATACAAACCCAAGCCACGACGGCAAGAGTGCGTACAAGACATTCGCTGCGAACAGAGTGCCGTACAGCACTGCAACGCCGGCCGCGGCGACGCCGGCGGCAGGCCAGGGAGCACGCTTGCGCACCCATTCGGTCGCACCGAGCAGTGCGAGGCCGAGCGCACCGCTTAGGCTGACACGCACCGCAGGATCGACGAGGTTGTTGTCGATCGAATATTTCACCAGGTATCCGCCACCCAGTGCGATCGCTGCGGCGCCCACCCAAACCGAAAGACGCGCGCCCAGCAACTGCTCAAGCCATTCCCACTTCGGTGCGGCAGGCACGGGTGCGGTGGTGGCAGGCTGCGATTCGACGGGTGGCCGCGGCGGCGGAAGCACAGCTATCGGCGGCGAGGCAGCCGGCTGACGGAATGTCGGCGGGAATGGATATGCTGGCGCGAGCCCCTCATCGACAGCCGCCGTGTCTTGCGTTGGCGCCACGGGCGGGGGAACGCGCAGTTCCGCAATGGCTTGAGTCAAACGCTGCTCAAGTTCGACGAGACGGCGGATGAACGCTCTGCGCTCGAACACCAGCCAGACGACGATGCCGGCAAGTATCCATTGGACCAAATCGAACAAAAAGATACCCCGGCGGCTGGTTCCCTTGGGGAGCCTAGCGCAACCGGGGCGCGTACGTCACGTGGCCATGTCGCACGGCCAGGTTCATATCGCCTTCAGGCGGCGACCTTGTCGCGGGCGAGGCCGGCGGGGGTGAAGCCCTTGGCGGCCATGTCGCGCTCTTCGGTGGCGCAGGTTTCCTCGATTATGATTTCGTACAGCTTGCGCACGTAATCGGCGCGCAGGCCCTTGGCCGCAGCCTTCTCGGCGCGGCTTTCGCGGACCGCATCGATGCGGCCCTGCAGGCGGGCAGCGACGCCGTTCGCCATCTTCCACACCGCCACCTTGTGGCAGACACCGATGCGCTGGACCAGCAGATCGATGATCTGGTCGTCGAGCGCGTCGATCTCGGCGCGGTAGTTCAGCAGGTTGCTCATCGGAAGCCCCTCAGATTTTGATGCCGTTGAGGGGAAAATACCGGTTGGCGCCAGGCAATAAATGGCGGGGGCAATAAGTGGCCCCCCCAACAATCGGGAGGGCCAATTTTAACGCTAGCCGCTGTTGCGGCCGGTATAGGCGGGATTGGTCATGTTGGTCAGATTGCCGGGTTCGTCCACATAGCCGGCCTGGGCCGGCTCGCCAAGGGCCGAGCGGATGGTCGCGAAGCGCTTCTCCAGCAGGTCGCGGTAGGCCGGATGGGTCAGGATGTAGAAGTCGTTTGAGCGCACGGCGCGCAGCACGAACTCGCCCACCGCGTCGGGTTCCATGTGCTTGCGCGAGGCGGAACCGAGCGCCGCCTGCGACGGCGCATTGGTGGCGCCGATCATGGTCGTGCGGATGGCGTCGGTATTGGCGTTCAGGTTCGACGCCACCGAGCCGGGGCACAGGATCGACACGCCGATCTTGTGCGGCGCCAGTTCGGCGCGCAGCGCCTCGGACAGGCCGACCACGCCGAACTTCGACGCGATATAGGCACCGAGGCCGGGCGTCGCCAGCAGGCCGGCGATGGAGGCGGTGTTGACGATGTGGCCGCCCTGCTTCCGCGCGATCATGCGCGCCGCAAAGGTCTTCACGCCGTAAAACACGCCATCGAGATTGATCGAGGTGACGAACTTCCACATGTCGTTCGACACGTCGAGGATCGTGGCGCCCTCGGCGCCGCCGCCCCTGCCCTGCACCACGCCAGCATTGTTGCACAGCAGATTGACGGGACCGAACGCGGCCTCGGCCTTGTCGGCAGTGGCTTCCCAGGCGACCGGATCAGCCACGTTCATCTTGAGCGGGAGAACCTTCGGCCCGAGCGCCTTGGCGTCGGCCAGTGCCTGGTCGTTCACATCGGCGATCACGACGTTCATGCCGGCGTTGAGAAACGCCTTCACCATGCCGAGGCCGATGCCGCTGGCGCCGCCGGTTACGAAAGCGGTCTTGCCCTTCACGTCCTGCATTTCATCCCCATCATCTTGATTTGCGCGCACCTTGCGCGAAGGTCCTGCCACGCGCAAGACCGATTCAGGCCGGCGGCAGCGACCACAGCAGCGTCTGCGGCAGCGGCGCCCAGACCGGCACCGCGATGCCAGCCGCGCGCAGCGCATCGGCGACCCATTCGTTGCACGTATAGACCGGCGAATAACGGCCATGGGCGCGGTAGAACAGGTCGAATGGACCGTAACCGGTGCCGGCATAGGCCTGGGCACGGCCGGAAGCGTCGAGCATGAGGCGGTTGTCCACCACGCGGACGAGCGCGCGATAGCGCTCCGGCGACAGGCGGACGAAGCGCACGCCCTGTATCCCGCCCGGCAGCCAGGCGACCTGCACCGTGGTCTCGCCAAGGCCGAGCAGTGCGCCGAACAGCACGCCGGGACGTACGTCAATCAGCCGGCGCGTCTGCATGTAGAAGTCGCGGTCGCCCCACCCCAGCAGGAGCCAGTCGGCAGCAGCGCCGTTCATGGTGTCGGCGGGATCGAAGCGGTTACGCCAGTCCACGCCCGCAGCAACAACCGGCAGGACCAGGCTGACGTGATAGCCATTGGACACGATGCCAACGGGGATGCCTTCGGCCGCACCGAGATCGCCAGGGCCGCGCACCAGGCCCAGCGCGAATGCCGCCGCGAGCCAGAGCACCACCGCAACAAAGGGGGCAGCGATGATCGTCAGCGTGGTGCGTCGGATGAAAGATCGGGACAGCAGATTCAAATTGGACCTTGCCGGCGTGGACAGTCGATCAAGGTTCCATCAATCGGCGGCGAAATTGCGGCGGAAATGTTTTTGGCCCGCCCCACGCTTCGACCAGCTCAGCATGAGGCTCGTGGGTAATCCAACAGCCGATGGACAGCCTCATCCTGAGCTGGTCGAAGGGTGAGGCGCACCCGCACCGCCAAAGCGGCGCTGCCTACTCGCCCTTGTCGTGGCCGTTGCCCGAGCCGGGGCCAGCCACACCGTTGGTGCGCTTCACCAGGTTCTGCAGGCTGTCCATCAGCGTCTGGTTCATCAGTTCGAACGCGCTGCGCTGCTGGCGCCAGATCATCTGCGTCATCTGCTGCAGGTTGGTCAACGCCGCCTCGGCCGCCTTGCGCTGGTAGTCGAGCTGAACCTCGGCCATGTCCTGCAGGCTGCGCTGCTTCGCCAGTTCCGGCAGCACCTCGCTGACGCGGTCGACCGAGCCACGCAGCATGCCACTCTGCGCATCGACCAGTTGCTCGATGCCTTTGGCGAAACTTTCCTGCGCCTCGACGAACGAGCGGATGTTGCGCTGCTGCGCGACGATCAAGGCCTCGGCATCCATGCCGCGATATTTCAGGATGGCGACAAGACGGTCTGACGAAATCGGGAACTTCCAGTCTTCGCCGGTCATTGCTCCCCTCCCCAACTGTTCCTTAAAAAGACAGTTTATCACTGCCAAGCGAATCCGCGAAGAGTCAAGGAGTCGTAAACTCTTACGCACCTGCGATATTGCAGCGCGAAAGATCGGCGCTATACGGGCTGCTTGGTGGTCGCGTTCGGCGCCGCACGCCTGTAAAACACGGCCACCTTCTCGCCCGTGGTGCCCGTGCCCGTACTTTATCTCTCCGTCGTCGTGGACCTGATCGGCATCGGCATCATCGTGCCGCTGCTGCCCTTCTACGCCCAGGCGTTCGGCGCCAGCCCGCTGACCGTGTCGCTGCTCTACGCGATATTTTCGCTAACCCAGTTCCTGTCGGCGCCACTGCTGGGCCGGCTGTCGGACCGGATCGGCCGCCGGCCGGTGTTTCTCGGCTGCGTCATGCTGTCGTGCCTGGCCTATCTCAGCCTGGCCTTCGCGGACTCGCTGCTGCCCATTTTCATTGCGCGCGCCATCAACGGCGTCGGCGCCGGCAAGATCGCTGTGGCCAATGCCATCGTCGCCGACATCACGCCGCCCGAGACGCGGGCGAAACGCCTGGGCCTGCTGGCATCAGCCTTCGGCATCGGCATGATCCTGGGGCCGGTGATCGGCGGCCTGCTGAGCGGTGACGCGGCCAATCCCGATTTCCACAGCCCGATGTTTGCCGCCGCCAGCCTGTCGGCCATCGCGGCCGTGCTGGGCTTCCTGCTGGTGAAGGAAAGCCTGCCGCCCGCCGCCCGCCACGCACGCGCTGCCCGGGGCGGCTTCCTCGCGAATGTTCGCGCGACCCTGGGCGATACGCGGCTGATCCCGCTGATCGGTTTCCTGTTCGCGTTCAACTTCGTGTTCGCCCAAGTGATCGCCATCAACCCGCTCTGGCTGCAGGCGGCCTTCGCCTACGGACCGCGCGAGACCGGGGCGGTCTTCGGTTTCATCGGCCTGGTCCTTCTGGTGGTGCAGGCGGCCGGCATCGGCCCGGCCGTGCGGCTGTTCGGCGAGCGCCGGGTGCTGCTGGGGGGCGTCGGCCTGATGGCCTGCGCCATGCTGGCCACGCCGCTGGCCACCTCCCTGCCCCTGTACCTGCTGTTCGGCGGGCTGACGGCGGCGGCGATCGGGCTGATCGGTCCCTCCTCCTACGCCCTGCTGTCGCGCGCCGCCGGGCCGGACCGCCAGGGGACGGTGATGGGTGCCGCACAGGGGATTGGCTCCCTGGCCCAGGTGATCGGCCCCGGCATGGCCGGCGGGCTGTTCGGCGCGCTGGGGCACAATGCCCCTTATCTGACCGGTGGGGCGATTTTGGCCCTGGCCTGTATCATCGGCGGCCTGCGCCTGCCGAAATAGGGCACACCCGTACTACTTTTACGGGTTGCATAGCTTACATATACTAATTCCATTAAGGGTCGAAAGCCGGATACGGCTCGACGCGGCGTCAGTATTTGAGCAGTTGGGCAGGCGGCAGGTGAACAACCGGCCGCGTTTTACGGTGCCGTGTCTCATGACCACGTTCCTCTATTCAGCCATCGCCAACGGCGCAACGATTGCGTTCAACGCGGCGATGGACGTGCTGTCGTTCGATGATCCGGCAGTTTCGGGCTGGTCGATTACCTATTCGTCGACCTTCACCCAGATGGACGTAACGGTCTCGCTAGCCAACACGACGAAGACGTTCACCCTCACAGGCTTCACTATTCGCGACGTCACAACGACCAATACGGTATTCGCCGATGGCTCGGTCTGGCTGGTCGGCGACAATGCCGTCGGCAACGTCAACGACGACAGCCCGAACAGCCTCACAGGCACGGCGCACAACGACTTCCTGATGGGCCGCGGCGGCGACGGCAACGACGTCATCATGGGCGGCGCCGGCGTCGATATCCTCGATGGCGGCGCGGGCACCAACGTATGGAGTTCGGGCGGTCCCGGCGCCATAGAGGGCGTAGTCCTGAACCTTGCCACCGGCGTGGTGGGCAACGACGGTTATGGCAACGCGGAATCCTTGGTCAACTTTCAGTACGTCAACAGCGGCAGTTTTGACGACAGCCTGACCGGGGACAACAACGCCAATCGGCTGCGTGCATACAGCGGCAACGACACAGTTCTCGGCGGTGACGGCAACGACACTATCCGCGGCGGCGCTGGCAACGACAGCCTTGATGGCGGCAGCGGGTCCGACTGGTGGTCCGCATATGACGCAACTCAAGGCGCCGTCGTTTCACTCGGCGGCACCGGCACGTCGCAAGTGGTCACGAATGACGGATTTGGTACCGCCGATGCAATCGCCAATTTTGAGAATCTTGCTGGGGGAGCTTTAGCCGACAGTTTGACCGGCGATGCCAATGGCAATGTCCTGGAAGGCAATGGCGGCGACGACACCGTTCAAGGTTACAACGGTGACGACACGCTGTTCGGTGGCGACGGCAACGATCGTTTATTTGGGGATGGCGGAACCAACATTCTGTATGGAGGCGACCGAAACGACGTGCTGTTCTCCTTCTGGTCGGCAACGTTTTACGGCGGGCCGGTGATGATGCGGTGAGCTATAGTGCTTTCGACTACGGCCCGTGGCTTACCTATGGCGGCGATGGCAATGACGCCCTCTATGCCAGCGCCGGCCACGACACGATCTTCGGCGATGCCGGTGACGATACAATCTATGCTGCGGGCTTTATGCAATACGGGGGCTTCGGTCCCGACGATCTCATATATGGCGGGGACGGCAACGATTCCATCGGCGGAGCGGAAGTAGGCAACGACGAAATCTACGGCGATGCCGGCGACGACACCATCCAGGGCAGTGAAGGCCCTTCAGGCGCGTTCGGCGGCGCGGACACGCTATACGGCGGCGACGGCAATGACATCATTGACGGTCGTGGCGACAACGACATTATCGTTGGCGGCGACGGTAACGACACGCTAGTCGGTGGCGCCGGAGCGGATCAGTTGTACGGCCAGGCTGGGTCAGACGTTGTTAATGGCGGCGATGGCGACGACTACGCCGAGGGCGGTGCGGATGCGGATTCACTGGCTGGCGACACTGGGGTGGATACCCTTTTGGGCGGCGGCGGCGGCGATGCCATTTATGGCGGTGACGGGAGCGACGTGGCCTATGGCGGCACCGGGAACGACTCCCTCGACGGCGGCGCGGACAACGACATCAACCTCGACGGCGGCGACGGCAACGACACGGTGTACGGCGGGACCGGACACGACCTCGTTATCGGCGGCCTGGGCGACGATGCAGTCTTCGGCGATGACGGCCAGGACCTGCTCTATGGCGGCGCTGGCATCAACCTGATCTATGGCGGCAACGATGCCGACACGCTGATTGGCAATGGCGCGGACAGCATTTATGGCGGCGCCGGCAATGACTATGTCGCCGGCACCGGCGTGCTGCATGGTGACGACGGTGACGACAACCTGTACGGCGCCTATGTCGCCGACGCGGTGTATGGCGATGCCGGCTCGGACGTCGTCGTCGGCTACGATGGCGACGACACGCTGAGCGGCGGCGATGGCAACGACTATCTCTACGGCCAGGCGGACAACGACCTGATCGACGGCGGCGTGGGCGACGACTATGCCGAGGGCGGCGCCGGCGACGACAGCATCAGCGGCGACGCGGGCAACGACACTCTCTATGGCGCCGACGGCAACGACACCCTGAACGGTGGCGACGGCAGCGACCTGCTGCTGGGCCTCGAGGGGATGGACACGCTGAACGGCGACGGCGGCGACGACTATCTGTACGGCCGCGAAGACGACGACCTGATTAGTGGTGGCGACGGCAACGACTATGTCGAGGGCGGTTCAGGCAACGATACCGTTCAAGCAGGCGCGGGGGCGGACTATGTCCATGGCGGTTACGGCGTGGACTCCATCGACGGTGGCGACGGTAACGACTCCCTGTACGGCTCCGACGACAACGACTGGCTGGATGGTGGACTCGGCAATGACGAGGTAATCGGTGCGGACGGCAATGACACGCTGTATGGCAGCGCCGGCAGCGACGCGCTCTACGGCCAGAACGATGCCGACGTCATTTACGGCGGCGATGATGACGACTATGTCGAAGGCGGCAGTGGCAATGACAGTGTCGCGGGTGATGCCGGTAACGACGTGATGCAGGGCGGCGAAGGCGACGACATCCTGCTCGGCGGCGATGGCAACGACACGCTGTACAGCAACGCGGGAAACGACCTGCTGCAGGGCGGCGACGGCGTCGATCAGCTCATTGGCGCTGAGGGCAGCGACACTGTCGAAGGTGGCGCCGGAGACGACGTTCTTCTCGGCAAGGAAGGTAACGACTCTCTCAACGGCGGCTCCGGCAACGACTGGCTGGAGGGGGGAGATGGCGACGACACGGCGTATTTCAACGGCGCGATCGAAAGCTACACGATCACGGCTGACGGTGCGTTTACCATCGTGTCCGGCATTGACGGGATCGACACCCTGAGCGGCATCGAGCACCTGGTATTTAGTTGAGCAAGCGACCCGAACGAAAAAAGGCCCGGGGTCGCCCCCGGGCCTTTTCTGTCTTCAGCCCGCCTCAGCCTGGCTGTTTCACCACGCGCAGGTACGGCTTCAGGGTCTTCCAGCCGCCAGGAAATTTCTCCTTGGCGGCATCGTCGGACAGCGACGGGACGATGATGACGTCCTGGCCGTGCTTCCAGTTCACCGGCGTCGCCACGCTGTGCTTGGCGGTGAGCTGCAGGCTGTCGATCACGCGCAGGATTTCCTCGAAATTACGCCCCGTGGACGCCGGATAGGTGATCGTCAGCTTGATCTTCTTGTCCGGGCCGACGACGAACACCGAGCGCACGGTCAGGGTGTCGTTGGCGTTCGGGTGGATCATCCCGTAAAGGTCAGAGACCTTGCGGTCGGTATCGGCGATCAGCGGGAAGTTGAGCGCGTGGCCCTGGGTTTCCTTGATGTCGCCGGCCCAGGCTGCGTGTTCCTTCAGCCCGTCGACGCTGAGGCCCGCGACCTTGACGCCGCGCTTGTCGAACTCCGGCTTCAGCCGCGCTACTTCGCCCAGTTCCGTTGTGCAGACGGGCGTGAAATCCTTCGGGTGCGAGAACAGCACGCCCCAGCCATTGCCGAGCCAGGAGTGGAAGTCGATCTTCCCCTCGGTTGAGTCCGCCTGGAAATTCGGAGTGATGTCACCAAGTTGCAGGGCCATTTTTACCTCCAAGTCATGTGATTTTTATCAAAACCCGATACCCATGGTTATATACCGCCTGGACAGCCGATGAAAAGGGCTGGCCATCGCAGGCGGAGGCTCGTACCTAAAGCGCATGTCGATTTCCGCTGCTGCCCGCCTCGCCTTTTTGTTTGCCGCTGCCAGCGGCTTTACCGCCACCGCCCTTGGCGCTTTTGCCGCGCACGCGCTGAAGGCGCGGCTGCCGGAAGCGGCGCTCGGCTGGGTGGAGACAGGCGTGCGCTACCAGTTCTTCCATACCGCGGCGCTGCTGGCCGCCGCCATGTGGCTGCTGTACGGCGCACCGTCCCTGGTGGTGTGGTCCAGCTGGGCGTTCATGCTGGGCATCGTGCTGTTCTCGGGCTCGCTGTACCTGATGGCGTTCACCGGCTTTCGCGGGGTCGCGTTCCTGACGCCGGTCGGCGGCATCGCCTTCCTCATCGGCTGGGCCCTGCTGTTTGCCGCGGCGTGGCAGGCGGGCGTTCGCTGATGCTCGACTGGCTGAAGTCGCTGACGAAGCCGGCGCAAAGTGTCGCAGCCGATGGGCGCCTCGGCGCCATTGCCGGCCTGCTGGTCGAGGCGGCGACCCTGGATGGCAGCGTGTCGGACGACGAGCACCGCACCATTGGCGGCGTACTGGCGCGCAGCTTCGGCCTCACGCCCGCAGCGGCGGCCGCTGCCCTCGGCGACGCCGAACACCGCCTGCATCAGGCGGTGGACCTGCATGGATTCACTCGTGTCATCAACTCCGACGCGACGCCAGACGAGCGCCTGAGGATCGTCGAGGCCTTGTGGGAAGTGATCCTGGCCGATGGCCAGGTGCACCAGTACGAGGCCAGCCTGATGCGCCGGCTGGGCGGCCTGCTGCACGTCACCGACCGCGACCTGGGCGAGGCGCGGCAGCGCGTCGCCGCGCGGCGGGCGGGGCCACAGGCCACTTCGTGAACTGGTTCACCTCCCCGCCCCTGTCGCGCCGGCCAGAACCGAACCCGGTCCTGCTGGCCTTCACGACCTGCAGCGGCGCGCTGGGCATGCATGTCATGGTACCGGCGCTGCCCATCATCGCGCATGAACTCGGCACCTCGGCCGGCCATATCCAGCTGGCCATTACGCTGTACATCGTCGGCATGGCGCTGGGGCAGCTGGTCTATGGCCCGCTGTCGGATCGCTTCGGCCGGCGGCCGCTGCTGCTGATCGGTCTGACGCTGTATGCGCTGTCGATGCTGATCGGTGCGCTGGCGCCGACAGCGGACCTGCTGATCGCGATCCGCGTGTCGCAGGCACTGGGCGGCTGCGGCGGCCTGGTGCTGGGACGTGCGATGATCCGCGACACGTCCGAGCCCGACCAGGCGGCGGCCAAGCTGGCGCTGCTCAACCTCGCCATGTCGATTGCGCCGGCCGTGGCGCCGGCGATCGGCGGTTACCTGACGGTGTGGTTCGGCTGGCGCTCGATCTTCTGGTTCCTGTTTGCGCTCGGCGCCGCCGTGCTTGTCGCCAGCGTATTGCTGCTGCCCGAGACCAACCGCACGCGGACCAGCCTGGTCGGCATCGGCGGCATGGTGCGCAACTACGCCCGGCTGCTGCAACAGCGGCAATTCTATACCTACGCCATTGGCGGCGCCTGTTCGACCACCAGCATCTACGCCTTCTTCTCGGCCTCGCCGTTCCTGCTGATCGACGTGCTGAAGCAGCCGGCGGAGCAGACCGGCCTGTACTACCTGCTGCTGGTCGGTGGCGTGTCGTTCGGCAGCCTGCTGGCCAACCGCCTGGCCAGCCGCATCAGCATCAACCGCGCCTCACGCCTGGCCAATGGCGTGCAGATCGCCTGTTCGGGCGCAATGCTGCTGGCCGACGTCACCGGCAATCTCAGTGTCTTCACGCTTATCGGACCCATGGTGGTCTATGGCGCGGCGACCGGCGTGGCCGGCCCCAACACCATCTCGGGCGCCATCAGCGCCGACCCGGCGATGATCGGCTCGGCCTCGGGCCTGTACGGTTTCCTGCAATTCTGCTTCGCGGCGATCTGCACGTTGATCGTCAGCCTGTGGCATGACAATTCGGCGCTGCCGGTGGCGGTTGTCCTGGTGGCCAGCAACATCGCTGGCCAGGTAGCGCTCAGTATCGCCGGCCGCAAATAGCTTTTTGGAGAATTTCATGTCGCGCCTAGAATGCTTCTTCGATTGTTCAAGCCCCTGGTCCTATATCGGCTTCCACAACGCGCAAGCCCTTGCCAAGGAGTTCGGCATCGAGATTTCGTGGCGGCCAATCCTGGTCGGCGGCGTGTTCAAGGCGGTGGATTCCGAGGTGCTGAAGAGCCGCGAGTCCAGCTGGGACGGGCCGAAGTACCGCTACAACCGCAAGGACATCGCCGACTGGGCCCGCGTCGCGGGCCTGAAGATCGTCATGCCGCCCAGGATTTTCCCGATCAACTCGGCGAAGGCCATGCGCGCCTGCATCATTGCCGGAGAGTCCGGCAAGATCGTGCCGTTCGCCACGCAGGTGTTCGAAGCCTATTGGTCCGAGGATCGCGACATTGCCGCCGACGACGTGCTGGCCGCTTTGTGCAAGGACGTCGGGCTCGATGGTACTGCGGTGCTGGCCAAGGCGGACACGCCCGAGGCAAGGCAGAAGTTGCGCGACAACGGCGACGAACTGGTGCGCCGCGGCGGCTTCGGCGCACCGACCTGGTTCGTCGATGGCGACGACATGTATTTCGGCAATGACCGACTGGTACTGGTGCGCGAGGCGCTGCGCCGGCACCAAGACCGGCCGGTCGTCCCAGAACACCGCTAACAAAACAAACAGCAGGCCGAAGGGGAAATACCGCGTCGTCCGACTCAGGCGGTACATCGTGGCGATCTGCTGGGCGCGCTCGTGGAGAATCCGATCGCGTTCGCGCGGATGCACGTCGCGGTCGCGTCCCAGAATTTGCCAGATCCAGCCCATCGCCCCGTATTTGCCCGCTACCGGAGGAAGAATACCAGCCCCCGAAAACTCATGTTGCAGTGCAGCAATCCGCTTCAACAGTGTGCGGATTGCGCGCTGCCCGACCGTCAAGCTGATTATTTAACTTTTCGTGACGCCCAGTGATTGACCCCGTCCCTGTACGGGATACCATATCTAGTAGAAGCGACCTACGGCGTCGCTAGTCATAGAAATTTGCGGCAGTTTTGTTGGAGGGGGCCACCGTGCTCAACACGCTTCAGACCGAAAAAGGCATTCGCGTCGAGATTGACCGGTCGCGTGACCGTTTGTTGACCGACTTCGGCAAAGCCACCCTGGATGACCGCTATTTGCTGCCTGGCGAAAGCTACCAGGACATGTTCGCGCGGGTGGCCAGCGCCTATGCGGACGACACGGCCCACGCCCAGCGCATGTACAACTATATCTCGAAGCTGTGGTTCATGCCCTCGACGCCGGTCCTGTCAAACGGCGGCAGCGAGCGCGGCCTGCCCATTTCGTGCTTCCTGAACGAGGCGACCGACAGCCTGAACGGCATTCTGGACCTGTGGAACGAGAACGTCTGGCTGGCCGCCAAGGGCGGCGGCATCGGGTCGTACTGGGGCAATCTGCGCTCGATCGGCGAAAAGGTCGGCCTGAACGGCAAGACCTCGGGCGTCATCCCCTTCATCCGCGTGATGGATTCGCTGACGCTGGCGATCAGCCAGGGCAGCCTGCGGCGCGGCTCGGCGGCAGTGTACCTGCCCATCGACCATCCCGAGATCGAGGAGTTCATCGAAATCCGCCGCCCGACCGGCGGCGACCCGAACCGCAAGGCGCAGAACCTGCACCACGGCGTGCTTTTGTCGGATGCGTTCATGCGCGCAGTCGAGGCCGATGAGGAATGGGCGCTGGTCAGCCCGCTGGACGGCGCCGTGCAGCGCACGATCTCGGCGCGGGCGCTGTGGATCCGCCTGCTGACCGCGCGGGTGGAAACCGGCGAGCCGTACTGCATCTTCATCGATCACGTGAACCGCAACCTGCCGGAACACCAGAAGCTGGCGGGCCTGCGCGTCAAGACGTCGAACCTGTGCGCCGAGATCACCCTGCCCACGGGCATCGACCACCTGGGCAAGATGCGCACCGCGGTGTGCTGCCTGTCGTCGCTGAACCTGGAATATTTCCACGAGTGGCGCGATCACCCGGTATTCATCGAGGACAGCATGCGCTTCCTCGACAACGTGCTGCAGGACTTCATCAACAATGCGCCGGACTCCATGGAGAAGGCGCGTTATGCCGCGACGCGCGAGCGCTCGGTCGGCCTCGGCGTGATGGGCTTCCACTCGTTCCTGCAGGCCAATGCCGTGCCGATGGAATCGGTCATGGCCAAGGTCTGGAACAAGACCATCTTCAAGCACATCAAGGCGCAGGTCGATGCTGCCTCGGTCAAGCTGGCCGAGGAACGCGGCGCCTGCCCCGATGCCGCCGATTACGGCATCAAGGAGCGCTTCTCGAACAAGACGGCAATCGCGCCGACCGCCTCGATCTCGATCATTGCTGGCGGCGCCAGCCCGGGCATCGAGCCGAACGCGGCCAACAGCTACAACCACAAGACCCTGTCGGGCAGCTTCAACGTCCGCAACAAGTACCTGGCCAAGCTGCTGGAAGAGCGCGGCCACAACGACGAGGAAACCTGGTCGACGATCACGCTGAACGAGGGCTCCGTCGCGCACCTCTCCTTCCTCACCGATGACGAGAAGATGATCTTCCGCACGGCGATCGAGATCGACCAGCGCTGGATCATCGACCTCGCGGCCGACCGCGCGCCGTCGGTCTGCCAGTCGCAGAGCGTCAACATCTTCCTGCCGGCCGACGTGCACAAGCGCGAGCTGCACCAGCTGCACTTCCAGGCATGGAAGAAGGGCGTGAAGAGCCTGTACTACTGCCGCTCAATGTCGCTGCAGCGCGCCGACAAGGCCTCGACCAAGGCCGAGCAGAAGGTGGTGTCGATCCCCCTCGCCGGCCGCATCAACGGCGAGGAAATGCCGCTCAACGTCATTCCGCTGGCGGCAGCGCCGGTGGCGAACAGCACCGACTTCGAGGAATGCCTCGCCTGCCAATAGGCGTTCAGGACTTGCGGCGGCTCCGCTTCAATTGCGGAGCCGCCAGCCAGAAGACCTCGCCGCTGCTCTCCTCGGTGTCGACCCAGTAGAAATCGAGGTCGGGGCGCGCTACTTCCAGGCGCGCGCGGCCAGTGCCGATCTCGCACAGCAGGCCGCCGCCTTTTGTCAGGTGGTCCGGCGCCGCGGCGATGATCCGGTGCACGATATCCAGCCCGTCTTCACCCGCGGCCAAGGCCATGTTCGGCTCATGCCGGTATTCCGGCGGCAGGGCTGCCATCGCGTCGGCATCGACATACGGCGGATTGGTAATGATGAGATCGTAGCGGCGGCCCTTGAGCGGCGCGAACAGGTCGCCCTTGTGCAGGCTTACCCGGCCCTGCATTTCGTGCAGATCGATATTCTTTTGCGCCACTTCGAGGGCACCGGTCGAGAGATCGACCCCATCGACCTTGGCATTCGGAAAAACCATGGCGGCCATAATCGCCAGGCAACCGGACCCGGTGCAGAGGTCGAGCACGGATTCGACTGATTCGGCATCGGCAATCAGCCCCGCCTCGCCGCCCACCAGCTGATCGGACACCAGCAGTTCGCCGATGAACGAGCGCGGGATGAGGACTCGCTCGTCCACGATGAAGGGAATGCCCTGGATATAGGCCTTGCCCAGCAGATAGGGCGCCGGTGTGCGCGTCGTTATCCGCGCCTCGATCAGCTCGGCGAGCCTGCTCCGCTCCGGCGCGGTCAGGCGGGCATCCAGGAACGGCTCCAGCTGGTCTACCGGCAGGTGCAGCGCTTCCAGCACCAGGAAGGCCGCCTCGTCCAGCGCATTGGTCGTGCCGTGGCCATAGGCGAGTCCCGCCGCGTTGAAGCGGCTGACGGCGAAGCGGAAGTAGTCGCGCAGGGTCAGAAATCCATCGGTCATGCCCCGGTGATAGGCGGTGCCGGGGTTGTGGACAACTTTCTTTGTGCTTAAACGGGAGTCTTCTTGCCCACACCCGATATATTGCTAAAATCGCCGGCCGAGACACAAGATGTAGTGGAGAGCTTCGTATGTCCCTGCTCGATGCCAAGCCGGTCTACAAGCCCTTTGCCTATCCTTGGGCGTACGATTCCTGGCTGACCCAGCAGCGCCTCCACTGGCTGCCCGAGGAAGTGCCGCTGGCCGACGACGTGCGCGACTGGCAGCGCAAGCTCACGCCCGGCGAGAAGAACCTGCTGACGCAGATTTTCCGCTTCTTCGTCCAGTCCGACGTCGAAGTGAACAATTGCTACATGAAGCACTATGCGCGGGTGTTCAAACCGACCGAGGTGCAGATGATGCTCTCGGCCTTCTCCTCGATGGAGACGGTGCACATCGCCGCCTATTCCCACCTGCTCGACACTGTCGGCATGCCGGAACTCGAGTACTCGGCCTTCCTCCGCTACAAGGAGATGAAGAACAAGTACGACTACATGCAGACTTTCAATACCGACACGAAGCGCGAGATCGCGCGCACGCTGGCCGTGTTTGGCGCCTTCACCGAGGGGCTGCAGCTGTTCGCCAGCTTCGCGATCCTGCTGAACTTCCCGCGCTTCAACAAGATGAAGGGCATGGGGCAGATCGTGACATGGTCGGTGCGCGACGAAACGCTGCACACCAACTCGATCATCAAGCTGTTCCACGCCTTCATCGAGGAAAACCCCGAGGTATGGACGGAGGACTTCCAGCGCGACCTCTATGTCGCCTGCTCGACCATCGTCGACCACGAGGATGCGTTCGTCGACCTGGCGTTCGAGATGGGCGCCGTCGAAGGACTGGCGCCGGAAGACGTGAAGACCTACATCCGCTTCACCGCCGACCGCCGCCTGATGCAGCTGGGCCTGCAGCCGATTTTTCGGATCGAGAAAAGCCCGCTGCCGTGGCTGGACAACATGTTGAACGCCGTCGAGCACGTGAACTTCTTCGAGAACCGCGCAACCGAATATTCCAAGGCGGCCACCCGCGGCACCTGGGACGAAGCATTTGCCTAATAACGATTCGCATAAACTTGGTAAAAAACAAAAACCCTGAAAATCAACGGGTAATAATTCCACTTTGGGTAAATAAAGACTGAGTTACCGTCGCTGATTAGCCGCCAACTCCGTAGGGTATGGTAAAGCTAGCCGTTAAAGCTAGCCGTAAGGTGAGAGTCGTGTCGGGACTAGTCAGGTTTCGTAGGAATTGTTCCGGTACGCACTGGGTCATGCGTTTCCATAGGGTATTTCTCGGCGTCCTGTTCGCTTGTGCGCTGTTGATAGACCCCGCCTTTGCCCAAGGCGTGACCACGGGCACGCCCCCCGAGGCCGAGAAGGCATACGACGACGCCTTCAAGTCGATGCTGTCGGACCCCGCCAACCTCGAGAAGGCCTTCGGCTACGCGCAAGCCGCAATCCTGGTCGGCAACCTCGAGGGTGCGATCTCGACGCTTGAGCGCATGCTGTTCATCAATCCTGAATTGCCGCGGGTCCGGCTCGAACTCGGCGTCCTGTATTTCCGGCTCGGGTCGTACGCGGCGGCACAGACCTATTTCAACAGCGTCAGCGAATTGAAGGACGTGCCCGAACCGGTACGCGAGCGGGTCGCCACTTACCAGGCCGAGATCGCCAAAAGGCAATCGCGCCATTCACTTTCCGGGTCACTGTTCTTCGGTGCGCGCACGCAGTCGAACGCGAATACCGCGAGCGCGACGGGCGCGGTCTTGATCGGCGGCATCGACGCCAATCTCGACAGCCAGTTCACGCAGAAGCACGACAACAACATCTTCCTCGCGCTGAACCTGAAACACACCTACGAGATCGACCCGTCACAGGCCGACACGTGGGACACCACGGTGTCGAACTACATCTCGCGCCAAGCGGCCCAGAAACAGGTCGACGTGTCGCTGATCGAAGTGACAACGGGACCGACCTTGGTGCTGGCGCCGGGTTCCGACCTCGAGCCGCGCCTGCGCCCATACGCCATCTTGTCGTATGTCGAGGTCAACGACGTCCGCGATTATTTCGCCCCCGGCGTGGGGTTGTCGTTTACCGCCGTGCTGGCGCCGCAAATCCAGAGCGAACTGAACAGCGAATTTCGTGACAAGCGCTACAAGGACGACAACGACAATCCGAACAAGTCGCGCAAGGACGGCCCCGAGCTGACGCATCGTGCGCGCCTCACCTACGCAGCGCTGGACTTCATGAGCTTCAATGCCGGCGTCGGCATGACCGTGCAGAACACCCGCGAGGAGACGGAGGCCAATACCGAGTACTCGTGGACCGTCGGCTTCACGCTGAGCCACCCCTCTCCGATGCCCTTCCTGCGATCGCCGTGGGCGACGGTCGGTAGCGCGACGCGGGCCTATTCGAAATACGACACGCCCGACCCGACGATCTCCGCCGCCGAGCGGCGCCAGGACAAGGACTGGCGCCTATCACTGACCGAGGCGGTGCCGCTGTCCGACGAATGGTCGCTGGTCACCACGCTGGCCCGGACCATCCGCTCATCCACCCTGCCCAACTTCGTGTACCGCAACGATAGCATCTTGATTGGCGCCAACCTGAGATTCTGAGAGGCTTGCCATGTTTCCCAATCGAACCAAACTGCTCGTCGGCCTTATCCTCGGCACCACGGCGGCGTCGGCGCTGGTGACAGCCCTGCCCGCGTGCGCTGCTACCGAAATCGGCAAGGCGATGATCAGCAAGCCGACCATCGAGGGTACTCCACCAGAGGCGCAGAAGCGCATCATCGAAGTCGGCACCAACATGGTCGAGAACGAGCGCATTGTGACCTCGTCGGTCGGCCAGACGCAGATCGTATTCAACGACGGCTCCAGCTTCTCGATCGGCCCGGACAGCGACCTGACGCTGGACAAGTTTGTCTACGATCCGGCAACCGGCAACGGGAAGATGTCGGTGTCGGTCGGCAAAGGCGTGTTTCGCTTCGTCGGCGGCAAGATTTCCAAGCAGAATCCGATCGAGGTGAAGATCGGCACCGCGACCATAGGTATCCGCGGTGGCATCGTGATCCTGAACGTCGTGTCATGCCAGTCTTCGACGGTAAAATGCGAGTCTGTGAAGGCAAGATTCCTGTTCGGCCGCGAAATGACCATGTCGCAGAACGGCGTCACCCAGGTGACGACGCGGCCCGGCACGGTGATCGAGGCGGCCCCCGGCCAGCCGCCGGCGGCACCACGCCCCGTCTCGCCGGCCGAACTGAAGCAGACGATGACGCAGCTGGAGGCCCCGGCCCCGGCCCCGGCCCCGGCCCCGGCCCCCGCCCCCGCGGGTGGCGCGGACTCCGGTGGCGGACAGCAGTCGGGCGGCGGCCAGAGTACGGCCTCCACTGGCGGATCCGCACCAGGCGGCGGACCGACGCCAGGCGGTGGCGGCGAAACCTCGTCGGCGAGTATCGAGACGAAGATGGAGTCCCCGGCCCCGGCCCCCGCCCCCGCGGGTGGCGCGGACTCCGGTGGCGGACAGCAGTCGGGCGGCGGCCAGAGCACGGCCTCCACCGGCGGACCGACGTCAGGCGGTGGCGGCGGAACCTCGTCGGCGAGTATCGAGATAAAGATGGAGTCCTCCGGCGTCTCGAACACCAATTCGGGAAGCAGCAGCAGTTTCACGCCGCCGCCGAGCGGCGGCCGTGGCGGCACGAGCCCCACGAACAGTCCGCCGCCGCCGCCCATAACGCCGGATACCAGCGACCAGACGCAGGCCCAAAACCCGCCGCCACCAACGCCGACCAATTCGAATGTGACGAACACGTTTCCCGGGGTCCTCGGCCGCGCGGAACTATTCGGCGAGGGCGATGGCCTTCGGAGCTACACCAACTTCAACAACCAGACGCTCGCCGTCACGCCGCATTCCCCCAACTTAACCATCGCCGGCCTGACCACCGTTACCGAAAACGGCCTTACCACCGCGCGATTCCAGTTTACTGAACCGTTCACCCTGCCAACCACCGCCTACCCCGGAGATTATCCCAATGATTACTCCAATTTGAGTTCGGGTCAGCTGTCGAGCTTTTCCATCCACAATCTGGAGTCGTCGTACGGCCTGGTCAATGGTCTCGGCCTCCAGGCCGGCGGCCTGCAGACCTTCTACTTCTATAATCTCCACTTCGATGGGACTGACGATATCTACCCCGCGCACCTGGCACTTTTCGGCGGCACGCCGACCGCGCGCAGCACCTTCAACCAGAGCCAGGGTCAGCTGGCGGCGCACGACTTCGCGTTCACGGTCGGCGTCGTGCCTTTCAGCGGACCCTTTCTCAGCAGCTTCTTCCACCTCACAAACTCGCCGCTCTTCTCGGCCTACAGCCCGAACCTGAGCCCAAGCGAACTGATGGCCAACAACGCCCGCTCGGTCAGCCTGCAGGCGTCGCTCGGCATTGCCGGCCCAGAAACGTTGCAGACGTCCTACCTGGTCGGCCTGACCGGCACCTACATCGACGACCCGGGCGCGCCAAATTCGGCAACCGATGGCGGCCTGGTGTTCTCCGGCCGCTTGCGGGGGTCCATTCGCACAGGTTCCGAAACCCCTACCATCCGCGTCGCCAGCTCGATCTCCACCATGGATGTTGGCAATAACAGCAGCGCCATCTTTGGCGCCGGCGGCGAGTTCATGGTGTTCGGCCCCGACAACATACTGGTCGATCCCATGACCGGCGTAGTGACGCGGACCTCGCAGGCGTCGTTGGAGCAACCGCTGGACAGCTTTTCGGCGGGCTACGACTACTACCCGATCGAGGTCGCGCGGAGGGTCGAAAGTCCCTATGTGTTGACCAACCCGGCTCGGACGAGCCACCTCAGCACGTCCAGCACCCAGCTCAACGGCTACGCCGCCGGCCTGATGGAGCGGCGCTTATTCAACGGCGTCCTCCCGTCAGCCGACATCAGCCTGGACAATATCGGCCCTGCCACGGTGGTGATCCAGACCGACCCGACCACCAACCGGATGCAGGCACGGTTCGATCTTGCCGGCAGCGATACGAGCGCCTACATATTCGAGTTCGGCTCGCTCGGCGGCACGCCCCAAACGCACTCGGCTTTCATCAACGACGCGCTGTTCGGCGCGACGGAATCGCCCAGCGGTTCGGGCACGTCGGGCCCCGGAGGTACCGTCGCGTCGGTCAGCCTCATAATGATCAGCCATGATGTGGCGCCCATAGATCCGACCAGTTTCTCCAGCAGCGCCTTTTGCGACTGTTCGTTCATCCAGTGGGGCTGGTGGGCGTCAGATGTCCAGTACGCGTCGGGCGCGGCCGACCGCGTCCACCTGGCCACCTGGGTGGCGGGCGTGCTGCCGACGCTCGCCGAAATACCCACGGCCGGCACTGCGTCGTACTCGGGCCATGCCATCGGCAACGTGAACAACGACGGCAGCCGCTATGTGGCGGCGGGCAACTTCACCAAGAGCTGGGACTTCGGCACCAGGACCGGCACGGCGCAGATCAGCAACTTCGACAACCGGACGGTCAGCTACAACACTAGCAGCGCCAACGGCCGCGATTTCACCGGCACCTTCGCCTTTCCGCCCAACCCCAGTTTCGTAACCGGCGGCTCGCTCACGGGCTCGTTCTACAAGGGTGGGACCGACCCGGTCGCCGGCGCCGCCGGCAATTTCACCTTCATCGGCACCGGCTACCAGGCCAGCGGCACGTTCGTGGCCAAGAAGGACGCCTTATTAAATTAAAAAACCGCCCCGGCAGTGCCGGGGCGGCTTCTTCCGAAATCTGGAAACCGACTATTTCGACATCTTGGCCACTTCGGCGGCGAAATCGTCGGCCTGCTTCTCGATGCCTTCGCCCAGGGCGAAGCGGATGAAGCCGGTCAGCTGGATCGCGGCGCCCGCGTCCTTCTCCGCGTTCTTCACCGCCTTGCCGACCTGAGTCTCGCCATCGATGACGAAGGTCTGCTCGAGAAGCACGACCTCCTGGTAGTACTTGCGGATGCGGCCTTCGATCATCTTCTCGATGATCTCGGGCTTCTTGCCGGAAGCCGCAGCCTGCTCGACCAGCACCTGGCGCTCGCGCTCGATCAGCTTGGGGTCAAGGTCGCTGACCGACAGCGAGGCGGGATTGACCGCCGCGACGTGCATGGCGACCTGCTTGCCGAACGCCTGCAGCGCTTCCTTCTTGCCGCTGGACTGCAGCGCGACCAGTACGCCGATCTTGCCGATGCCGTCCGCCAGCGCATTGTGGACATAGCCCACGACGACGCCCTCGGGCACCGACAGCGACGCGGTGCGGCGCAGCGTCATGTTCTCGCCGATGGTGGCGATGGCGTGGGTGATTTCCTCCTGCACCGAACGGCCGCTGCCGGGGAACGGCGTGGCGGCCAGCTTGACGGTGTCGCCACCGGCCTTCAGCGCCTCGGTCGCAATGCCGCGCACCAGCTTCTGGAACTGGTCATTGCGCGCAACGAAGTCGGTCTCGGCATTCACCTCGACCAGCGCGCCGGTCGTGCCGGCCAGCGCCACGCCGACCAGGCCCTCGGCGGCCACGCGGCCGGCCTTCTTGGCGGCCGCAGCAAGGCCCTTGGTGCGCAGCCAGTCGATCGCGGCCTCCACGTCGCCGCCGTTCTCGTTCAGCGCCTTCTTGCAATCCATCATGCCTGCGCCGGTCTTCTCGCGCAGGTCCTTCACCAGGGCAGCAGTGATTTCAGCCATGTCTGGGCTCCCACAAATGACGCACCCCGGACAAGCCGGGGTGCGGGAAAAATTGACGTTCCGGCGAACCGGGGCCGACGAAAGTTACGCCGCAGGCTGTTCGACCGGCAGTTCCGGGGCCGCACCGAGGTCGCCACCCGAGACCGAAACCTCTTCCTGCAGACCGTCGAGCACCGCACCGGCGAACAGGTCGCAGTACATGTTGATGGCGCGCAGCGCGTCGTCATTGCCCGGCACCGGATAGGCGATGCCATCCGGGTTCGAGTTGGAGTCGACAACGGCGACGACCGGCAGCTTCAGCGACTTGGCCTCGGCCAGCGCGATGTCTTCCTTGAGGGTGTCGATCACGACGAGGATGTCGGGAACGCCGCCCATGTCCTTGATGCCGCCCAGCGCGCGCTCCAGCTTGTCGCGCTCGCGGGTGAGCTGCAGCAGCTCCTTCTTGGTCAGGCCCAGCGTCGAGAGATCGCCCGAGAGCTGCTCGTCGAGGGTCTTGAGACGCTTGATCGAGACCGAGATGGTCTTCCAGTTGGTCAGCATGCCGCCGAGCCAGCGGTGGTTGACGTAGTACTGGCCACAGCGCTTGGCAGCGGCGGCGACCGGGTCGGACGCCTGGCGCTTGGTGCCGACGAACAACACGCGGCCGCGGGCGGCGACGACGTCGCGCACGGCCTGGAGCGCGCGGTGCAGCATCGGCACGGTCTGCTGCAGGTCGATGATGTGAACGTTGTTGCGCACCCCGAACAGGTACGACTTCATCTTCGGGTTCCAGCGGTGAGTCTGGTGGCCGAAATGCACGCCGGCTTCGATGAGCTGGCGCATGCTAAATACTGGCATGGTCATGCGGGTGGTCCTTCTCCGGTTGGTCCGCCGCGGGCGCGCCCGGCTCAGCACATGCTGGACCGGACACCGGAACGAACTGACAGGATTTCTCCCCGTCAGTGCGAAAGCCCGCGTGAGGGTTTAAGTGGGCGGGTTGTAGGGGGCGGAGGGCTCCAACGCAAGGAAAATAAGGGCCAAACAGGGTTGACGAACTCAGATGTTCCTATTATGTTCTTTTCATACGCACGCGGGCCGAACGGCTCGGCGCCCATCCCGCAGGGAACCATGGGCACCGGCTACAGGTTACGCAACCAAGGGCCGCCGGGGCCTCTCCGGCGGCCCCTTAATTTTAGAAGCACCCAAATCCATCGCGGGAGGATTCTATGGCCGGCACCGTAAAGCCCGTTCCCGATGGCTATAACGCCGTCACCCCCTACCTGATCGTCGATGGCGCGGCCAAGGCGCTCGACTTCTACGCCAGGGCCTTTGGCGCCAGGGAACGGTTCCGCCTGCCAATGCCGGGCGACAAGGTTGGCCACGCGGAAATCGAGATTGGCGGCTCGGTCATCATGCTGGCCGACGAATTTCCCGACATGAACTGCAAGTCGCCCAGGCCTATTGCGGGTCGCCGGTTTCGGTCCACCTTTACGTGACGGACGTGGACGCCGTGGTGAAACAGGCGTTCGCCGCCGGCGCCAAGGTCATACGCCCGGTGCAGGACCAGTTCTACGGCGACCGCAGCGGCGGGCTGGAAGACCCGTTCGGCCATACCTGGCATATCGCCACCCATGTGGAGGACGTGCTGCCGGAGGAAATGGAAAAACGGATGCAGAAGGCCGCGCAAGACATGACGGCGAAGGGCTGAGGCCCCTTACAGGTCGTGCACGTCCACCACGCCGCGCACGGCCTTTAGCGCCGCGCGCACCTGCGGTGACACGGCATAGCCGCCGGGAAGTCGGATTTCCGCCTCGCGCGCGCTGCCGTTCAGGCGCAAGTTGACCAGCACGCTGCCCCTGCCCTGTCCCGCCTTGCCAAGCACGGCCTGCATGCCGCTGAGCGGCTTGTCGTCGGCCAGGAAGATGCGCACGCCGGCAGCAGAGCGCGCCGCGACCTTTTCCAGCGATTCAATGTTCATCACGGTCAGGCGCGGCTGATCGTCCTGCATCTTGGCATCGACATGGAAGATCAGGCTGGTGCCGGGTTCCAGCTGCTCGCGGTACGCGCCCAGGATTTCCGAGAATACCGTGACCTCGAACATGCCGGACGGGTCCGAGCATTGCACGAAGGCGAAACGGTTGCCGCGCGCCGACGTGCGCTCCTGCTTGCCGATCACCGTGCCGGCGATCTGGTGCCGCTGCACTGACAGGCTGAGGCCGCGCACCATCTCGCCATAGGAGGTGATGCGGGCCCGGCGCAGCGTGACCACATAGGCGTCGAGTGGATGGGCCGAGAGATAGAAGCCGATCGCCTCGAACTCGCGGTTCAACTGGTCCATTGAGGTCCAGGGCTCAAGGTCGGGCAACGATGGGCGCGGCACCGGCGCGCCAACCGCCTCGCCGAACAGCGATACCTGGGCAGAGGTGCGCTCGCCGGCAGCGGCTACAGCGTGGCGGTTCAGTGTTTCGGCAGCGGCAAACACGCGGTGCCGGTTGGCATCCAGCTTGTCGAAGGCGCCGGCCTTGGCCAGGTTCTCGACGATGCGCTTGTTCAGGCAGGCGGGATCGAGCCGCGAGGCGAAATCGAACAGGTCGCGGAACGGGCCTCCCTTGGCACGCTCGGCCACCAGGCCACGCATCTGCGCCGCACCGACATTCTTCACCGCTGCCAGCGCATAGCGAATAGCGCCCTTGCCGTCGCCGTCGATCTCGACCGCGAACTCGACACCTGATTTGTTCACGTCGGGCTGGCGGAGCGCAATGCCCTGGCGCTGCGCATCCTGGCGGAACACGTTCAGCTTGTCGGTGTTCGACAAGTCGAGCGTCATCGATGCGGCAAGGAACTCGACCGGATGGTTGGCCTTCAGCCAAGCGGTCTGCCACGCGACCAGCGCATAGGCGGCGGCGTGGCTCTTGTTGAAACCGTAGCCCGCGAACTTCTCGACCAGTTCGAAGATGTAGGCGGCGCGATCCTGCGGCACGCCCTTGTCGACCGCGCCCTGGACGAAGCGGTCCTTCTGCGCATCCATCTCGGCCTTGATCTTCTTGCCCATGGCGCGGCGCAAGAGATCGGCCTCACCCAGGCTGTAGCCGGCCAGGACCTTGGCGATTTCCATCACCTGCTCCTGGTAGATGATGACGCCGTAGGTTTCCTTCAGCACCGGCTCGAGCCACTCGTGCAGATAGTCCGGCTGTTCGATGCCGTGCTTGCAGGCGATGAACTTCGGAATGTTGTCCATCGGGCCCGGGCGATAGAGCGCAACAAGCGCGATGATGTCCTCGAACGTGTCGGGCTTCATCTGGCGCAGCACGTCGCGCATGCCAGAACTTTCCAGCTGGAAGATGCCCACCGTTTCGCCGCGGCTCATCATCTCATAGGCGCCGCGGTCATCAAGCGGCAGGTTGGCGATATCCACCTCGATGCCGCGCTGCTTCAGCAGCTTCACCGCGCGATCCAGCACGGTCAGCGTCTTGAGGCCGAGGAAGTCGAACTTCACGAGGCCGGCAGCCTCGGCATATTTCATCGAGAACTGCGTCGCCGGAATGTCGGCACCGGGGTCGCGGTACAGCGGCACCAGATCGACCAGCGGACGGTCGCCGATGACGACGCCGGCGGCGTGGGTCGAGGCGTTGCGGTACAGCCCCTCCAGCTTCAGGGCCACTTCCATCATGCGCGCGACATTCTCGTCACCATCGCGCTCGGCCTGCAGGCGCGGCTCGCCGTCAATGGCCTCTTTCAGCGTGACAGGCTTGGCCGGATTGTTCGGCACCATCTTGCAGATGCGGTCGACCTGTCCCAGCGGCATTTGCAGCACGCGGCCCACGTCGCGCAACGCCGCGCGCGCCTGCAGCTTGCCGAAGGTGATGATCTGCGCGACCTGGTCGCGGCCATATTTCTGCTGGACGTAGCGAATGACTTCGTCGCGGCGATCCTGGCAGAAGTCGATATCGAAGTCGGGCATCGACACGCGCTCGGGATTCAGGAAGCGCTCGAACAGCAGGCCGAACCGCAACGGGTCGAGGTCGGTGATGGTCAGCGACCAGGCGACGACCGAACCCGCGCCAGAACCACGCCCCGGCCCGACCGGAATGCCTTGCGCCTTCGACCACTGGATGAAATCGGCGACGATGAGAAAGTAGCCGGGGAAGCCCATCTTGGCGATGACGTCGAGCTCGAACTCAAGGCGGTCGTGATAAGGCTTCACCGCATCGCCCTCGACTTTGAGGATGGCGAGCCGCGCGGCCAGCCCCTCGGCCGCCATGCGGCGCAGTGCGGCCTCCTCGGTCTCGCCGGCCTGGGTGCTGGGATAGCGCGGCAGGATCGGCTTGCGCTCCTGCGCCATGAAGGCACAGCGGCGCGCGATGACCAGCGTGTTGTCGGCCGCCTCGGGCAAGTCCTCGAACAGCTTGCGCATCTCGACGGCAGACTTGAAGCGGTGTTCCGGCGTCACGCGGCGACGGTCGCTCTCGCCGACATAGCGGCCATCGGCGATGCACAGCAGCGCGTCATGCGCCTCGTACATCTGCGCGTCAGCAAAGTAGCAATCGTTCGTGGCGACCAGCGGCAGATCGTGGCCATAGGCGATGTCGATCAGGCCCGGTTCGACCTGCTTCTCGCGCGGCAGGCCATGTCGGCGCAGTTCGATGTAGAGGCGGCCGGCGAACGCAAGCTTCAACTGGCCCAGCCAGGCCTCGGCGGCATCCTTCTGCCCCTCGGCCAGGAGCCGGCCCAGCGCGCCATCGGCGCCGCCGGTCAGTGCGATAAGGCCAGCCGAATGGGCGGCGACCGCGCTCCACGGCACCTGGGCCGTCTCGCCCGAAGGCGTGTCGAGATAGGCCATCGAGCTGAGTTTCATCAGATTGCCGTAGCCGGTCTCGTCCTGCACCAGCAGGACCAGCGGATCGGGGTCGGGTCGCTTCAGCTGCTTGCCGGCCCCGAAACCGGTGGGCGTCGCGGTATCGTTCCGGGTGACCGCGAGGCGGCAGCCGATAATCGGCTGCACCCCGGCGCCGGCCATGGCCTGGCTGAACTCCAGGGCGCCAAACAGGTTGTTGATGTCGGTAATGGCCACGGCGGGCATGCGGTACTTGTCGCAGAGCCCGACCAGTTTCTTGACCTGGATCGCCCCCTCGGACAGGGAATAGGCGGTGTGGACGGTGAGGTGAACGAAATCCGCGTGACTCATTCCGGCACTTTACCACGGTCCGTATCGGGGTCATTCCGGAACAAAGAGAGTCCGAATCCTCGATTTAGGCGAACGAAAGGAGTCTGGCGCTCAAGATGTGCGACTCGGCAGAATCCAGCGAGTCGCTGGATTAGCCGTTTTCGGCCTGCGTGCCGCCTTAGCCGCACCGGCGGTGATTCACACCGGGTCAGCCCCTGCCCCGCCTCCGAACCGGGTCGAGCAAATCTAGGCTGGCACCCAAAAAACCGGAACGGAGAGAGTCCGAATCCACGATTTGGGCGAACGGAACGAGCCCCTGACTCGACCTATAGTGTCGATTCAAACCGGGACGGCCCTAGCCGGCGACGAGGTTGCCTTCGTGCAGGGTGACGACGCGGTCCATTCGACGGGCCAGTTCGGCATTGTGGGTGGCGATCAGGGCGCCGACACGCTGGGTGCGGATCAGCGACATCAGCTCGCCGAACACCTTGTCGGCGGTGGTGCCGTCCAGGTTGCCGGTCGGCTCGTCGGCCATCAGCACCTTGGGGTTATTGGCCACGGCGCGGGCGATGGCGACGCGCTGCTGCTCGCCGCCCGAGAGCCGCGCCGGGCGATGGTCGAGCCGGTGGCCGAGGCCGAGGGACGACAGCAGTTCGCAGGCACGGACGCGCGCTTCGGCACGGGTCCGGCCGGCGATCATCTGCGGCATGATCACGTTTTCTTCCGCCGTGAATTCCGGCAGCAGGTGGTGGAACTGGTAGACGAAGCCGAGCGCCTGGCGGCGCATGGCGGTGCGCTGGTCGTCGTTCATCTTGCCGCAGCTCTTGCCGCCCACCAGCACGTCGCCGCCATCGGGGCGTTCCAGCAGGCCGGCGGCGTGCAGCAGCGTCGACTTGCCCGATCCCGAGGGGCCGAGCAGCGCCACGACCTCGCCCGGCATGACTGTCAGCGACGCGCCGCGCAGCACGTCGATCTTCGCGCCGGCCTGGACGTAGGTCCGGACCACCGCATCGAGAACCAGCGCCGCCTCACTCATAACGCAGCGCCTCGACCGGATCGAGCCGGGCGGCTCGCCACGACGGATAGAGCGTCGCGAGGAAGCACAGCACCAGCGACATGCCGACAACGATGACGACCTCGACCGGGTCGACCTTGGCCGGCAGCTTGGACAGGAAGTAGATCTCGGCGGCGAACAGTTTGGTGCCCGAGATGCGCTCCAGGAACTGGCGGATGGTCTCGATGTTCGCGACGAAGCCGAGGCCCAGCAGGAAGCCGAAGAGCGTGCCCAGCACACCGATGCTGGCGCCGGCGATGACGAAGATGCGCATGATGGCACCGCGCGTGGCGCCCATGGTGCGCAGGATGGCGATGTCGCGCCCCTTGTCCTTCACCAGCATGATCAGCGACGAGATGATGTTGAACGCCGCCACCACGATGATCAGCGTCAGGATCAGGAACATCACGTTGCGTTCGACCTGGATAGCGTTGAAGAACTGCGCATTGGCCTGCTGCCAGTCGTAGATGCGCACGCCGTTGCCATAGAGGCCGAAGATCGCCGCGCGCATCTGCGGCGCGTTCTCGGCAGCATTCAGCTTGACCTCGATGCCGGTCGCCGCATTCGGCAGGCGGAAATAGACCTGCGCCGCATCAAGCGGCATGAAGATGAAGGTTGAGTCGTATTCAAACATGCCGACGTCGAACAGGCCGGCGACGCGGTACGATTTCGTCCGGGGTACGCCGCCAAAGGGCGTCGAGGTCGTCTGCGGCGAGATCAGCGTGATGCTGTCACCGGTATTGAGGCCAAGCCGCGTGGCCAGGCGCCCCCCCATGATGACGGCATCGTCGCCCGCAAAATCGGCCATGCTGCCGCCAACCAGGCTTTTCGCAACGAGGCTGTCGGCCGCGAGGTCTTCAGGGCGAATGCCGCGTACCTGCGCGCCGGCGGCCACATTGTTCGCCGTGGCCATGACCTGGCCCTCGACGGTCGGCGCGACGCTGACCACGCCGGGAATCGCGCGCAGCCGCTGGGCAACAGCGTCGAAATCGCTGAGCGGCTGGCCCTGCGGCCCCTGCACGCTGAGATGCCCGTTCAGACCAATGATGCGGCCCAGCAGTTCGGCACGGAAGCCGTTCATCACCGACATGACGATGATCAGCGTGGCCACACCCAGCCCGATACCGAGCAGCGAAAAGGCCGCGATGACCGAGATGAAACCCTCGGCCCGGCGCGCGCGCAGGTAACGCGCCGCCAGCATCCACTCGAACGGGGCGAAGGCCACTAGCCGGCGACTTTCGCCAGCGCCGCGTCCGCCGACAGTTCGTGCTTCTCGCCGGTGCGGCGATGCTTCAGCTCTACCGTGCCGGCCTTGGCGCCGCGCGGGCCGACGGTCAACTGCCAGGGCAGGCCGATCAGGTCCATGGTGGCGAACTTGGCCCCTGCCCGCTCGTCGCGGTCGTCGTACAGCGTCTCGACACCGGCGGTGTTCAGCTTGCCGTAAAGTTCGGCGCAGACGCGGTCGCAGTCGGCGTCGCCAGACTTCAGGTTGATCAGGCCCACCTTGAACGGGGCAACGCTGTCGGGCCAGATGATGCCGGCATCGTCGTGGCTGGCCTCGATGATGGCGCCGGCCAGGCGCGACACGCCGATGCCATACGAGCCCATTTCTACCGTCACGCTTTCGCCGCCGGGGCCCGCAACCTGCGCGCCCATCTTGGCGGAATATTTGGTCCCGAAATAGAAGATGTGGCCGACCTCGATACCGCGCGCCGCGATGCGGCGGTCCTCGGGGATCGCGTCGAAGGCCGCGGCATCGTGCTTCTCGTCGGTCGCTGCATACAGGCTGGTCCAGCGGTCCACGACCGGCTGCAGGTCGCCGGCATAGTCCACGCTATCCGCCAGCACGTCCCGTTCGATCAGGTCACGGTGACAGAACACGGCGCTTTCGCCCGTGTCGGCCAGGATGATGAACTCGTGGCTGAGGTCGCCGCCAATCGGGCCGGTATCGGCCGCCATCGGCACCGCCTGCAGGCCCAGCCGCGCGAAGGTGCGCAGATAGGCCACGAACATGCGGTTGTACGAGCGGCGCGCCGATGCCTTGTCGATGTCGAAGGAATAGGCGTCCTTCATCAGGAACTCGCGCCCGCGCATCACGCCGAAGCGCGGGCGCACCTCGTCGCGGAACTTCCACTGGATGTTGTACAGATTCTTCGGCAGGTCGCGGTACGACTTCACATTGTTGCGGAAGATGTCGGTGACCACCTCCTCCGCCGTCGGCCCGAACAGGATGTCGCGGTCGTGCCGGTCCTTGATGCGCAGCATCTCCTTGCCGTAGTCGTCATAGCGGCCGCTTTCGCGCCACAGGTCGGCGGCCTGGATCGTCGGCATCAGGATTTCCTGGGCGCCGGCCCGGTCCTGCTCCTCGCGCACCACGCGCTCGATGTTGCGCAGGACGCGCAGTCCCAGAGGAAGCCACGAATAGATGCCGGCGGCGGACTGGCGCACCATGCCGGCGCGCAGCATCAGCCGGTGGCTGACGATCTGTGCCTCGGAGGGATTCTCCTTGAGCACCGGCAGGAAATAAGCGCTGAGCCGCATGGATCTACCTTTGGGGGAAAAACACGGCCCCTTTTAGGCAAAGCCCGCACCTTAGGCAATGCGGCCGGTCAGCCGCCGGGCCGCGTAAGGCGGGCGCACTCCGCCGCGAGGACTGTTTCGACGCTGTTGGGCAGCGGGCGGCCGTTCAGTTCGACCTTGCCGCTCAGCGGATCGACCGAGACGCGGCCGACATAGAGGTCCGAGCCGCCGAGCCCCGCCGGCAATGCGCCGGCGCGCTTGATGTCGATCAGGAAGGATTCCGGCAGGCTGGCGCCGTTGCTCGGCAGGTCCGCCGGCACAACGGGCCGGCCATTCACATCGACGCCCGGTTTGTAATCGGCACTGGGCACGTTGGACGTGACGAGTCGGGCGCAATCCTGCCGGTCGATGGTGATCGTGGTGTCGTTGGCGCCGAGCGGCAGCACGGTCACGACGCGATCTTGCGCCAAAACCGTCCCTGGGAGGATCGTAATGAGAACAATGCGTAACAAATGCATAGCTCGAAACCTAATCGCGACCGATTAATAGTGTGTTTCGGAACCGCACGAAATAATTGACCTGCATCGGACGAATCACGGAACTTTCCTGATGACTGAAATAAGGAATTCCGATATAAATCGCCGCACTAAAAAAAAGGGGCCGCACTTGCGTGGCGGCCCAAGTCTTGGGAGGAAACGCCATCAGGCGTAGCAGACGGCGAATAAATCGCGCGCTGCGTAGGTTAGATAATAATGCTGCAATGCACCATGGCAAGGCCCGAATATGAGCCTTGCTTTTTTTGGCCCATATAGTGGCAAAAATGCCGCTACGGCCTTAGCTGTTGAGATAGTTGCGGAAATTCAGCAGATCGTAGTGGGCGACGACCCAAAACACGGCGAACAGAACGACCGAAATGCCGGTCGTCACCCCGAACTTCAGCAATAGCCGGGGACGCGTGGGTGCCGACGGAGCGCTGCCCGGCACCAGTTCCACATGCTCCTCCGCCGCCGTCCGCACGCCGAACGGCAGGACCATGAACAGCACCATCCACCAGATGATGACGAACGCGATGACGCCGGAGTACCAGGTCACGGCGACTGATCCCCTATTTCTGCTCGATCTCGACCAGCGTGCCGGTGAAATCCTTGGGATTCAGGAACAGCACCGGCTTGCCATGGGCACCGATGCGCGGTTCGCCATCGCCCAGCACCCGGGCGCCCTTGGCCTTGAGCTGGTCGCGAGCGGCCAGGATGTCGTCCACTTCGTAGCAGATGTGATGGACGCCGCCGCTGGTGTTGCGGGCAAGAAAATTGGCGATCGGCGACTTTTCGCCCAGCGGGTGGATCAGTTCGATCTTGGTATTCGGCAGTTCGACGAACACCGTGTAGACACCGTGTTCGGGCTGCTCGACCGGGGCGGAAACCTTCGCGCCCAGCGTGTCGCGGTACAGGGCCGACGCCGCCTGCAAATCGGGCACGGCGATGGCGATGTGGTTCAGTTTTCCGATCATGGCACGCTTACCTTTCCGGGTCGTACGCGGGCGGCTGCGGTGGCCGTTCGCGCTATATGTACTTCCACAGGCGGACGCCGCCCGCAATAATCCTTGACGACGCGGCGGGTGGCCTTGCGGGCCGTTTCAACTGCCACCTCATCCTCGCTCAGCTTGCCCTTGGGACGCTCGAACGCCTCGGCAATGGCGTCGGCGATATCGGCCGCCAGTTCACCCTTCTCGTCATCGGCCACACCCAGCAGGGTCACCGCCGGCTCCGCCGCAAAACCACCGCGGGCGTCGAGAACCAGGCTGACGAACACGGCGCCGTTATGGGTCATCCGGCGGCGCGACTGCATGACCTCGCCCTGCAGCAGCAGCAAGTCGCCATTGCCTTGGTCGACCGCCAGGCGTCCGGCCGGCACTTTCTCGAGCAGGCGCGCGCCCCTGGGCTCCAGCAGGATCAGGTCGCCGTTCTGCACCTCGATGGCATAGGGCACCTGCAGGCTCTTGGCCAGTTTCGCATGCTCGGCAATGTGGCGCGCCTCGCCGTGCACCGGCACGCTGATGCGCGGACGGACCAGCGAATACATGCGCGCCAGTTCGTCACGCGCCGGATGGCCCGACACGTGGACAAAGCCGTCCTTCTCGGTGATGACATCGACACCGGCCAGCGTCAGGTCGTTCTGCAGCTTGCCGATGGTGCGTTCATTGCCAGGGATCATGCGCGACGAAAAGATCACCGTGTCGCCGCGCGAGAGTTCGACCTGGGGATGGGTGCCACTGGCGATGCGCGCCATGGCGCCGCGCGGCTCGCCCTGGCAGCCGGTGCACATCAGCAGCGTGCGCTCGGGCGGGAGATAGCCGAAATCGTATTCGGTGCGGAATTCCGGCACGTCCTTCAGGTAGCCGTTGTCGCGCGCCGCATTGGCCATGTTCCACAGCGAGCGTCCGACCAGGCACAGGTCGCGGCCCGTTGCCTTCGCCACTGCCGACACAGTCTGGATGCGGGCGATGTTGGAGGCGAAGGTGGTGATGGCGATGCGCTTCTTGCGCTCCTTGCAGATCTGGATCAGCTCGTCGCGTACCAGCGCCTCGGACCCGCTCTCGCCGTATTTGAAGACGTTGGTGGAATCGCACACCATCGCCAGCACGCCCTCGTCGCCGATGCGGCGCAGCGCCGCCTCGTCACTGACCATGCCGACGACGGGATCGGGGTCCAGCTTCCAGTCGCCGGTATGCAGCACCATGCCGACCTTGGTGCGGATCGCCAGCGCCTGCATTTCCGGGATCGAGTGCGTCAGCGGGATCGCCTCGATGTCGAACGGTCCCAGCGTGAAGCGGTCACCGGGGTGGTAGATGTGCAGCGGCACCTCTTCCAGCAGGTGCCATTCCTCCAGCTTGCGGCGAAGGACAGTAGCGGCGAAGGGAGTGGCGTAGACCGGGCAGCGCAACTGCTCCCACAGATAGGCGATGGCGCCCAGATGGTCTTCGTGCGCGTGGGTCACGACGAGCGCGATCAGGTCTTCGGCGCGGTCGGCGATCCAGGCCGGGTCGGGCACCAGGATGTCGATGCCGGGTTGAGTTTCGTCGGCGAAGGTCATGCCCAGGTCGACCATCAGCCATTTCCCCTCGTGCCCGTACAGGCTGAGGTTCATACCGATCTCGCCGGCGCCGCCGAGCGAGAGGTAGGTGAGGCCGTCCCGTGGAATTCTTGCCAAGCGTTTAGCCCCTGTTCCGGCGCCAGATTTCAAGCAGGCCCATCATGGTGATATCGGGTTCCAGCGCCTCAATAACAGTGGTGACGCCGTGAAATACCGGGGCCAGGCCGCCGGTGGCGATCACCGTCATCGGACGGCCCCATTCGACCTTGATGCGGGCAACGATGCCCTCTATCAGGCCAATATAGCCCCAATAGACCCCGGACTGCATGCACGCCAGCGTATTCGTGCCGATAACGGTCTTGGTCGGCTCCAGCGCGATGCGCGGCAGCATGGCGGTGGCGGCATGCAGGGCCTCCAGGCTGAGGTTGATGCCCGGCGCAATGACGCCGCCGCAATAATTGCCCTGCTCGTCCTTGACGTCGAACGTGGTGGCGGTGCCGAAATCGACAACGACCAGCGCGCCGGGATATTTCAGGTGACCGCCGACCGTATTGGCCAGGCGGTCGGCGCCGACCGGCGGCTCGGCCTTGATCTCGATGCCCAGCTTGCAGGACGGGTCGCCGACGATCAGCGGCTCCTGTCCGAAATGGCCAGTGCTGAGCAGGCGCAGGTTGAAGTTTGCCTGCGGCACGACCGAGGCAATCAGCACCCCATTGATATCCGCCGGTTTGACGCCCTTGAGGGCCATCAGATGGGTCAGCCACACCGCGTATTCGTCAGACGTGCGGGCGGCGACCGTCTGGCTGCGCCATTCGCCGACGATCTTCGCGCCGTCGAACACGGCGAACTTGGTGTTCGTGTTATTGGCATTGATGGCGAGCAGCATGTTCCCTCTCCTGCCCTTCAGGCCGGGGCGAAGACTTCGCCGGCGGCTATCACATGGCGCCGGCCATCATGACCGGCAAGCAGCAGCGCGCCGGCATCGTCGAGCCCCTCGAAGATGCCGCCCAGCGACTTCTCGCCGAGCCGCGCCGTAATCACCTCGCCCAGCCGCCACGCCCGGGCCAGCCAGGCGGCGCGGACGGGCGCGAAGCCCTGCCCCATCCAGACCTGCCGCCAATGATCCAGCCGCGCCAGGTACAGCGCAAGGCAGTCCTCCGCCGCGACGCTTGCCCCGCAGGCGGCCAGCGATGTGGCAGCATAGGCGGTGTTCGGCGGATGGCTGACCACATTGATACCGGCGCCGATCACGAGCCAGGCCAGGTGGCCCGCAGCGTCGGTCTGCGATTCCAGCAGGATGCCGGCGATCTTGGCGCCGTTGACCAGCACGTCATTCGGCCACTTGCAGGCGACGACCGGCGCGCCGGGAATGGCCTCCGCGACGAGGTCTGAGACCGCAAGCGCGGCAACGAAAGACAGCTGCGCTCCCACGGCGGGGGACACATCGGGGCGCAGCAGGACCGAGGAATAGAGATTGCCGACCGGCGACACCCAGTCGCGCCCACGACGACCGCGGCCGGCAGTCTGCACACCGGCAGTGATGACCAGCAGTTCGGGCTCGCCCGCCTGCCCCGCCTCGGCAGCAGCCTGGTTGGTGCTGCCGATTTCGGCGAAACGCCTGTGACGATAGCCGGGAGGCAGGGTCAAAGGATCAGGGGAACAGCGCCTTGGCAGCCATCGCCGCGCCGTTCAGGATCGGCATCGGGAAAACCACGAAGAGCAGCGTGAACAGGCTGGCCACCGCGGCCACCACGCCCAGTTCGCGCGGCATCGGATGCAGGAACGGCTCGCCCGGCGCGTCGAAGTACATGATCTTGACGATGCGCAGGTAATAGAACGCGCCGACCACACTGGACAGGACGCCGATCACCGACAGCACATAGAGCTTGGCATTGATCGCGGCCATGAAGACGTAGAACTTGCCGAAGAAGCCGGCCAGCGGCGGCACACCCGCCAGCGAGAACATGAACACCGCGAGCGCGAAGGCCATGCCCGGCTGCGTGCGGGCGAGGCCGGCGAGATCGTCGATCCCCTCGACCAGGCCGTTCTTCTGCCGCATCGCCAGGATGCAGGCAAACGTGCCGAGCGTCATGGCAAGGTAGACGGCCATATAGACCACCACGCCACGGACACCCTCGGACGTTCCCGCCGCAAGGCCGACCAGCGCAAAGCCGACATGGCCGATGGACGAATAGGCCATCAGGCGCTTGATGTTCTTCTGCCAGATCGCCGCGAAGGCGCCGAGCAGCATGGAGGCACCGGCCAGCAGAATGATGATCTGCTGCCACTCCGCAACCAGTGCGCCAAACGGGCTGATGATCGCACGCACGAACAGGGCCATGGCGGCGACCTTGGGCGCCGAGGCGAAGAACGCCGTGACGGCTGTTGGCGCGCCCTCGTAGACGTCCGGCGTCCACATGTGGAACGGCACGGCCGAGACCTTGAACGCCAGGCCGGCGGCGAGGAACACGATGCCGACGACCAGGCCGACCGAAACGTGCCCGTGCCCACCAGCGAACAGCTTGGCAAGGTCGGTGAAGTTGGTGCTGCCGGCGAAGCCGTAGATCAACGAGGCGCCGTACAGCAGCATCCCAGACGACAGCGCGCCGAGGACGAAATATTTCAGGCCTGCCTCGGTCGAACGTTCGGAATCGCGCCGGAAGGCGGCAACGACGTAGAGCGCCAGACTCTGCAGTTCCAGGCCGACATACAGAGAGATGAGGTCGTTGGCGGACACCATCATCATCATGCCGACGGTGGCGAGCAGCAGCAGGACCGGGAACTCGAACCGCTCCATTTCCTCCTGCCGGATGAATCCGACCGAGAGGACCAGCGACACGGCGCTGCCGATCAGCACCAGCGACTTCATCACCGCGGTGAAACTGTCGGTGACAAACATGCCTGACAGCACCGCCTGGCGGCCGGCGGGAACCTGCCAGACCAGCACCAGCGCAACGACGAGGACCAGGACCGAGGCCCAGACCACCGTGCGGGTCGGATTTCCCTTGGCAAACACGCCATACAGCAGCAGCACCATCGCCGAGACGGCGACGAACAGCTCAGGGACGAGCGGCGCGAGATCCTTGGCGACGAACATGTCCGGTCCCCTAATGCGCCAGCGCCGCGACGGCGCGGCCGGCGGCAATCGCCGCCTGGTGGTTCTTGATCAGCGCCTGCACCGACGCATCCATCACATTGAAGAACGGCGTCGGCCAGACACCCATGACCAGCGTGGCGACGACGAGCGGCGCGAAGATCAGCTTTTCGCGCGGGCTGAGGTCGAGCAGCGCCTTGAGGTCTTCCTTGGTCAGGGAGCCGAAGATTACCTTGCGGTACAGCCACAGCGCATAGGCGGCGCTGAGAATGACGCCGGTGGTGGCCAGCAGCGCTACCCAGGTGTTGGACTGGAACGCCCCTACCAGGATCAGCATTTCACCGACGAAGCCCGACGTTCCCGGCAGGCCGACATTGGCCATGGTGAACAGCAGGAACACCACGGCGTATTTCGGCATGTTGCTGGCCAGGCCGCCATAGCGGGCGATCTCGCGCGTATGCAGGCGGTCGTAAACCACGCCGACGCACAGGAACAGCGCACCAGAGACCACGCCATGGCTGAGCATCTGGAAGATCGAGCCCTGGATGCCCTGCTGGTTCATCGTGAACGCCCCGATGGTGACGAAGCCCATATGCGCGACGGACGAATAGGCGATCAGCTTCTTCATGTCCTCCTGCATCAGGGCGACGAGGGAGGCGTAGATGATTGCCACGACGCTGAGCGTGTAGATCAATGGCGTGAAATAGAGGCTGGCATCCGGGAACATCGGGATCGAGAACCGGAGGAAACCGTAGCCGCCCATCTTCAGCAGCACGCCGGCGAGGATGACAGAGCCCGCCGTCGGCGCCTCGACGTGGGCATCAGGCAGCCAGGTATGCACCGGCCACATCGGCACCTTGACCGCGAACGAGGCCGCGAAGGCAAGCCACAGCCACTTCTGCGCCGAAGGGTCGAACTTGGCGTTCATGAGCGTCGGAATGTCGGACGTGCCGGCCTGGAAATACATGTACAGCAGCGCCAGCAGCATCAGCACGCTGCCCAGCAGCGTGTAGAGGAAGAACTTGAACGTCGCGTAGATGCGCCGCTTGCCGCCCCAGACGCCGATGATCAGGAACATCGGGATCAGGCCGGCCTCGAAGAACAGGTAGAACAGCACCAGATCGAGCGCGCAGAACACGCCGATCATCAGCGTTTCCATGACCAGGAAGGCGATCATGTACTCGCGGACGCGGGTATCGATTGCCTGCCAGCTGGCCAGGATGCACAGCGGCATCAGGAAGGTGGTCAGGATGACGAACAGCATCGAAATGCCGTCGACGCCCATGTGGTAGTTGATGTTGCCGCCCAGCCAGGCCGCCTTCTCGACGAACTGGAAGTCGGCCGTGCCGGTGTCGAACCTGATCCACAGGACCAGACTGACCACAAAAGTGACCAGCGTCGTCCACAGCGCGATCCAGCGGATGCTGCGCGCCGCGGTGGGCGAGCCGGACGGGGTCATGAGAATAAGCGCCACGCCGACCAGCGGCAGGAACGTGACGAGTGAAAGAACCGGCCAGGAAACGCCCATGATCAATGCCCCATCATGGTCGTGAAGTAGTACGTCACCAGGATGGCGACGCCAGCCAGCATGGCAAAGGCGTAGTGGAACAGGTAGCCGGACTGCAGGCCAGCGGCGCGCTTGGCCAACTGGGCTACGCGCAACGCAATGTTATCCGGCCCCATGCCGTCGATGACCCGGCCATCGCCCTCTTTCCACAGCTTGTAGCCAAGCCACTTGGCTGGCCGCACGAAGATGAGGTCGTACAGTTCGTCGAAATACCACTTGTGCAGCAGGAACTGGTACAGGCCGGGATTGACCTTCGCCAGCGCCGCGCCCGACCCCGGCTTGCGGATGTACATCTGGAAAGCGACGAAAATGCCGAGCAGGCCCGCGCCAATGGGCAGCAGCTTCACCCATAGCGGCACGTGATGGGCCGCCTCCATGGCGGTGTGATTCTCGAGGATGAGGATCGACTTGCCCCAGAACTCGTGCATGTGCTCGCCGATCATCATCGGGGCGAACACGACACCAGCGAACAGCGCGCCCAGAGCCAGGACATAGAGCGGGATCAGCATGACCTGCGGGCTCTCATGCGGCTCATGGTGCGCGTCGTGACCGTGTGCATCATGGCCGTGCGCCTCGTGGCGCGGACCGTGGAAGGTCATGAACAGCAGGCGCCACGAATAGAACGCAGTCAGCACCGCAGCCAGCATGCCCAGCACGAAGGCGTAGCCGCCGACGGTCGAGTGTGCGCCGAACGCAGCCTCGAGGATCATGTCCTTCGAGAAGTAGCCGGAGAAGAACGGCAGGCCGGCCAGCGCCAGGCTGCCGATCCACATCAGGACGTAGGTGATCTTGATGTGCTTGGCCAGGCCGCCCATGTTCCGCATGTCCTGCTCGTGGTGCATCGCGTGGATGACCGAGCCGGCGCCGAGGAACAGCAGCGCCTTGAAGAAGGCGTGGGTGAACAGGTGGAAGATCGCAGCCGGATAGGCCGACATGCCGGCGGCGAAGAACATGTAGCCCAGCTGGCTGCAGGTCGAGTAGGCGATCACGCGCTTGATATCGTTCTGCACCAGGCCGACGGTCGCCGCGAAAATGGCGGTCGAGGCGCCGACCACGCCGACCACGGCAAGCGCGGTGGGGGCATATTCGAACAGCGGCGAACAGCGCGCGACCATGAACACACCGGCCGTCACCATGGTGGCGGCATGGATCAGCGCGGAGACCGGCGTCGGACCTTCCATCGCGTCCGGCAACCAGGTGTGCAGGCCCAGCTGCGCCGACTTGCCCATGGCGCCGAGGAACAGCAGCAGGCAGAGCGTCGTCAGGACATCAAAATCGTAGCCCAGGAAATGGATGGTCTTGCCAACCTGCGTCGGCGCCGCCTGGAACACGGTGTCGAACGAGACCGAGCCGAACACCAGGAAGATGCCCATGATGCCCAGCGCGAAGCCGAAATCGCCGACGCGGTTGACGACGAATGCCTTGATCGCCGCAGCATTGGCGCTGGGACGTTCGTACCAGAAGCCGATCAGCAGGTACGAGCACAGGCCCACACCCTCCCAGCCGAAGTACAGCTGCACGAAATTGTCCGACGTCACCAGCATCAGCATGGCAAAGGTGAACAGGCTGAGATAGGCGAAGAAGCGCGGCTTGTGCGGGTCCTCGGCCATGTAGCCGATGGAATAGACATGCACCACGGCCGACACGGTGTTGACCACCACCAGCATGACGGCGGTGAGCTGATCGACCTTGAGCGCCCAGGAGACTTCGAACGAGCCGGAATCGATCCATGTGAACAGCGGCACCAGGACGGGACCGCCGTGGACGATGAGATAGAAGCCGACCCAGGACAGGACCGCCGCGATGACCATGGGAACGCAGGTCGCCGCCATTGCGGCGCGGTCGCCGATGGCGCGGCCGAACAGCCCGGCGACGATGGCGCCCAGCAGCGGCAGGAAGACGATGAGGTGGAAAATCGTCATCGCCGGTTCAGCCCTTCATCAGGTTGATGTCTTCGACCGCGATGGTGCCGCGGTTACGGAAGTAGATGACCAGGATCGCCAGGCCGATGGCCGCCTCGCCCGCCGCAACCGTCAGTACCAGCAGCGCGAATACCTGGCCGCCCAGGTCGTGCAGGAAGATCGAGAAGGCGACGAGGTTGATATTGACCGCGAGCAGCATCAGCTCGATCGACATCAGGATGACGATCACGTTCTTGCGGTTGACGAAGATGCCGAGGATCCCGAGCGTAAACAGGATCGCGGCGACCGACAGGTAATGGCCCAGGCCGATGGTCAACACGCCACTTGCTCCCTCTCCCGCGAGCCGGTCACTGGATGCCCTGGCCCGGTTCGACTTTTTTCAATTCCACCGCTTCTTCGCGGCGGCGCGCGAACTGCGCGAACGAATCCTGCTTCTTGACGCCCTCGCGCTTGCGGTGGGTCAGCACGATGGCGCCGATCATGGCGACCAGCAGCACCAGGCCCGCGCCCTGGAACAGGTAGATGTACTTCGTGTAGAGGACCGCCCCCAGCGCGTGAGTATTGGTCACCTGGTCCAACGACGGCGCGGGCGACGCGGCCGGGGCCAGCGCGTCCGGCGCGGCAATCGAGCCCGCGAGGATCAGGATCAACTCGACCAGCAGGATGGCGCCAATCAGCAGACCGAACGGCAGGTATTGCTGGAAGCCCTGGCGCAACTCGACGAAATTGATGTCGAGCATCATCACCACAAACAGGAACAAGACGGCGACCGCGCCGACATAGACGATGACCAGGATCATCGCGATGAACTCGGCGCCCATCAGCACGAACAGGGCCGCCGCGTTGAAGAACGCGAGGATCAGGAACAGCACCGAGTGGACCGGGTTCTTGGCCGTGATGACCAGGAACGCCGAACCGACGGTCACGGCGGCGAAAAGATAGAATGCGATGGCCTGTACGATCATGTCGGCTTACCGGTACGGCGCGTCGGCTTCGAGATTGCGGGCAATCTCGTATTCCCAGCGGTCGCCGTTCGCGAGCAGCTTGTTCTTGTCGTAGAACAATTCCTCGCGCGTCTCGGCGGAATATTCGAAGTTCGGCCCCTCGACGATGGCATCCACCGGGCAGGCTTCCTGGCAGAAGCCGCAATAGATGCACTTCGTCATGTCGATGTCGTAGCGCGTGGTGCGGCGGCTGCCATCATCGCGCGGCTCGGCCTCGATGGTGATGGCCTGGGCCGGGCAGATCGCCTCGCACAATTTGCACGCGATGCAGCGTTCCTCACCGGATGGGTAGCGGCGCAGCGCATGCTCGCCCCGGAAGCGCGGGCTCAGCGGCCCCTTCTGGTAGGGGTAGTTCACGGTCGCGCGCTTCTTGAACATGTAGCGGAACGTCAGCGCCATTCCCGAGGCCAGTTCGGCCAGGAACAGCGTGCGTCCGGTGCGGTCGAGGAAACCCATCTGCGTTTTCCCTTCAGCGCGGCCAGTAGGTGACGAAGCCGGCGACGATCACGAGGTAGATCAGCGACAGCGGCAGGAACACCTTCCAGCCAATGCGCATGAGCTGGTCGTAGCGGTAGCGCGGCAGCGTCGCGCGGATCCAGATGAATACGAACAGCAGAACGAAGATCTTCAGGAAGAACCAGAAGAAGCCCCACAGCGCGCCAAGGACGCCAGCGGTCGGCCCGAACTCGAACGGCGGCAGCCAGCCACCCATGAACAGGATGGCAGTCATGGCTGACATCAGGATCATGTTCGCGTATTCGCCGAGGAAGAACAGCGCGAAGCTCATGGACGAATATTCGACCTGGTAGCCGGCGACCAGTTCGGCCTCGGCCTCGGGCAAATCGAACGGATGGCGATTGGTTTCCGCCAGCGCCGAAATGAAAAACACGATGAACATCGGGAACAGCGGCACCCAGTGCCACTTCCAGAAGCCGCCATGCTGCGCCTCGACGATGTGGCCGAGGTTCAGCGAGCCGACCAGCAGCAGCACCGTGATGATGACGAAGCCCATGGAGACTTCATACGAGACCATCTGCGCCGACGAGCGCAGCGCGCCAAGGAAGGCGTAGCGCGAATTCGACGCCCAGCCGGCCATGATGATGCCGTAAACGCCCAGCGACGAAATGGCGAACAGGTACAGGATGCCGACATTGATGTTGGCAATCACCAGCCCGGTACCGAGAGGAATGACCGCCCAGGCAATCAGCGCCAGGATGAAGGTGATCATCGGCGCAATGACGAACACCACCTTGTTGGCGCCGGTCGGCAGGATCGGCTCCTTGAACATCAGCTTGACCGCGTCGGCCCAGGGCTGGAACAGGCCGAACGGCCCGACCACGTTGGGGCCCATGCGCAGCTGCATGGCGGCCAGCACCTTGCGCTCCATCAGCGTCAGGTAGGCGACAGCGAGCAGTAACGGCACGACGAGCACAAGAATCTGAGCCAGGATCAGGATCCCCGGCAGCAGGTAGCCGTTCCAGAACTCAGCCATTGGTGGCCACCAGCATCTTTTCCGGCGCCTTGACCGAGCCGGTACGCGCCACTTCGGCGCATTCAGCCATGGTCCCGGACGCACGGGCAATCGGATTGGTGCGGTAGTGATCGGTCACCGCGTAGACAAAGCCCCAGCTGCCGTCGATGGTGCCGGGCGCTGTCGCCACGTTCCACGCCGCCGGCGTCAGCCGGTCCACGGCGGCGAAATGCGGCGCCAGTTCCAGCATGCGGCGGCGCAGCTGGCCCAGAGAGTCATAGGGCAACTTCTTGCCGAGCGCCTCCGACAGGGCGCGGATGATGGACCAGTCCTCGCGTGCATCGCCCGGAGGCGCCACGGCACGGCGGGCCAACTGCACGCGGCCCTCGGTGTTGACCCAGGTTGCGTCCTTTTCCGTATAGGCTGCAGCCGGCAGGATGACATCGGCGCGGTGCGCGCCAGCATCGCCGTGGCTGCCCTGGTAAACGACAAAGGCCGAGCCGAATTTCGAGGTATCCAGTTCATCGGCCTGCAGCAGGTAAACGAACTTCACCTGGCCGCTCTGCGCCGCCGACTGGATGCCGGCAACGTCGAGCCCGCCCTGCCCCGGCACCAGGCCGAGATCGAGGCCAGCCACGCGGCCGGCGGCAGTATGCAGCACGTTGAAGCCGTTCCAGCCGTCCTTCACCAGGCCGCAATTGTCGGCGATGGCCTTGGCGGCGGAATAGACCGCGGCGCCGTCAAGACGGGCCAGCGCGCCCTGCCCCAGGATCAGCATCGGGTTCTTGGCCGACTTCAGCACCTCCGCAAAGGCATGCGCGCCGTTGCAAATGCCGGCGACGGCGGTGGCGTCATTGCCCAGCCACTCGACCGGATAGGTCAGGTCGACCTTCGGACCGATGGCGGCGATGCGCAGGCCGCCCTTCAGCAGGCGCTTGCGGATGCGCGCGTTCAGGACAGGCGCTTCCTTGCGTGGATCGGTGCCGATCAGCAGGATCGCGTCGGCCTGGTCGATGCCGGCAACGCCGCTGTTGAACACGTAACCCGCACGGCTGCCGGCCGGCAGCTTGGCGCCGTCCTGGCGGCAATCGATATTGGCGGAACCGAGACCCGACATCAGGTCCTTCAGCGCAGTCATGCCCTCGGCGCAGGCAAGGTCACCGGCAATGGCCGCGATCTCGCCGCCGTTCAGGCCCTGCACCTTGGCGGCGATGGCTGCGAACGCCTCGGGCCACGTTGCGGCCTGCAACTTGCCGTTCTTGCGGACATACGGTTTGTCGAGACGGCGCTTGCTCAGGCCATCGCACGAGAAGCGGCCCTTGTCGCTCAGCCATTCCTCGTTCACGGCCTCGTTCAGGCGCGGCAGAACACGCATCACTTCGCGGCCGCGATAGTCGATGCGGATGTTGCTGCCCAGCGCGTCCATGACATCGACGCTCTCGGCCTTGCGCAGCTCCCACGGGCGCGCGGTGAAGGCATAGGGCTTCGAGGTCAGCGCGCCGACCGGACACAGGTCGATGACGTTCGCCGAAATTTCCGAACTCAGCGCTGCGCCGAGATAGGTGGTGACTTCCATGTCCTCGCCACGGCCCGTCGCGCCCAGTTCGGCGACGCCCGCCACTTCGGTGACGAAGCGAATGCAGCGCGTGCAGTGGATGCAGCGCGTCATCGAGGTCGCGACCAGCGGCCCCATTTCCTTCTCGGTAACGGCACGCTTGTTCTCTTGGTAGCGGCTGCCGCCCCGGCCATAGCCCATGGCCTGGTCCTGCAGGTCACACTCGCCGCCCTGGTCGCAGATCGGACAGTCGAGCGGATGGTTGATGAGCAGGAATTCCATCACGCCTTCGCGGGCCTTCTTGACCAGCGGCGTGTCGGTCTTGATGACCATGCCGTCGGCGGCGGGCATGGCGCACGAGGCGATGGGCTTCGGCGCCTTTTCCTGCTCGACCAGGCACATGCGGCAATTGCCGGCGATGGACAGGCGCTCGTGATAGCAGAAGCGCGGGATTTCCTTGCCGGCGATCTCGCACGCCTGCAGCACCGTGGTGCCCGGCTCCACCGTGACTTCGATGCCGTCGATTTTAAGTGTCGGCATGGGAACTCCGTTACTCCGCCGCCATGGCCGGCACCGCGACACTGCGTCGTGCCTCAATGCGCCGCTCGATCTCGGGCCGGAAATGACGGATCAGGCCCTGGATCGGCCACGCCGCCGCATCGCCCAGCGCGCAAATCGTATGGCCTTCGATCTGGTAGGTGACTTCCAGCAGCATGTCGATCTCGCGCGGCTCGGCCTTGCCCTCGACGAGGCGCTCCATTACGCGCCACATCCAGCCGGTGCCCTCGCGGCACGGCGTGCACTGGCCGCAGCTCTCATGCTTGTAGAACTTCGACAGGCGCGCAATGGCGCGCACGATGTCGGTCGACTTGTCCATGACGATGACGGCCGCGGTGCCCAGGCCCGACTTCACTTCACGCAAGCTGTCGAAATCCATCAGCACCGTGTCGCAGATCGACTTCGGCAGCAGCGGAACCGACGAGCCGCCGGGGATGATCGCCAGCAGATTATCCCAGCCGCCGCGCACGCCGCCGGCGTGACGCTCGATGAGCTCCTTCAGCGGGACGCCCATCTCCTCTTCGACGTTGCAGGGATTGTTCACGTGGCCGGAAATGCAGAACACCTTGGTGCCGGTGTTGTTCGGCCGGCCCAGGCTGGTGAACCACTCGGCGCCGCGGCGCAGGATGGTCGGCGCAACCGCGATGCTTTCGACATTGTTGACGGTCGTGGGGCAGCCCCAGACGCCGACATTCGCGGGGAACGGTGGCTTCAGGCGCGGCTGGCCCTTCTTGCCCTCAAGGCTCTGGATCAGGGCGGTTTCCTCGCCGCAGATATAGGCGCCGGCGCCGCGATGGACGAACACGTCGAAGTCAAAGCCCGAACCGCAGGCATTCTTGCCGATCAACCCGGCCGCATAGGCCTCGTCGATGGCGAATTGCAGGTGCTTCGCTTCCTGGATGAACTCGCCGCGAATGTAGATGTAGGCCGCAACCGCGCGCATGGCGAAGCCGGCGATCAGGCAGCCCTCGACCAGCTTGTGCGGGTCGTGCCGCATCATGTCGCGGTCCTTGCAGGTGCCGGGCTCGCCCTCGTCGGCGTTGACGACCAGGTAGCTGGGCCGGCCATCGGACTGCTTCGGCATGAACGACCATTTCAGGCCGGTCGGAAAGCCCGCGCCGCCACGGCCGCGCAGGCTCGACTTCTTCATGACGTCGACAATGCCCTCGGGGCCGAGATCGAGAATCGCCTTGGTATTGTCCCAGTCGCCACGCGACTTCGCGCCGGCCAGCTTCCAGTCGTGGTGGCCGTACAGGTTGGTGAAGATGCGGTCCTTGTCCTGCAACATCACTCGCCCCCGCCGCCGGCGTTCAACGTGGTCAACCCGCTGAGCGGCTCGGACGAGCGGCGGCCACTCTGCGGGCCGGCCTTCGGCGTCTCGCCGCGCTTCAGCGCCTCGATCAGCTTCGTCGTCGAGGCCGTATCGAGATCCTCGTAAAAATCGTCGCCGATCTGCGCCATCGGCGCATTCACGCAGGCGCCAAGACACTCGACCTCGATCACGGTGAACTGGCCGTCCTTCGTCGTCTCGCCCGGGCCGATGCCCAGCGACGAGCGGCAGGCATCCAGCACCTGGTCGGAACCGCGCAGCCAGCACGGCGTCGTGGTGCAGACCTGGATGAAGTTCCGGCCGACCGGGGCCAGGTTGTACATGGTGTAGAAGGTCGCGACCTCGAGCACGCGGATATAGGGCATGCCCAGTAGCGTCGCGATGTGCTCGATGGCGGCCAGCGGCACCCAGTTGTCGTGCTGGCGCTGCGCCAGGTCGAGCAGCGGCATCACCGCGCTGGCCTGCCGGCCGGCCGGATACTTGGCGATGATCTTCTTGATCTCGGCCTCGTTCGCGGCCGAGAACGCAAAGCTCGTCGGCTGCAACTGCTTCGGGGCGGGATGCCGCGCGCTCATCTATCGACCTCGCCGAACACCAGGTCCATGCTGCCGACGATCGACACGGCGTCCGCCAGCAGCGTTCCCTTGGCCATGAAATCCGTTGCCTGCAAGTGCGCGAAACCCGGTGCGCGGATCTTGCACTTGTATGGCTTGTTGCTGCCGTCGGCGACGACGTAGACGGCGAACTCGCCCTTCGGCGCCTCGACCGCGGTGTAGACCTCGCCGGCCGGCACCTTGTAACCCTCGGTATAGAGCTTGAAGTGGTGGATCAGCGCTTCCATCGAGGTCTTCATCTCGCCGCGATGCGGCGGCACGACCTTGCGGTCGACTGACGAAACGGGACCGCCGGGCAGTGCGTTGATGACCTGGCGCATGATCTTGACGCTCTGGCGCATCTCCTCGACGCGGCACAGGTAACGGTCGTAGCAGTCGCCGTTCTTGCCGACCGGAATGTCGAAGTCGAACTTCTCGTAGCCGTCATAGGGCTGCGACTTGCGCAGGTCCCACGCCACGCCCGAACCGCGCAGCATGACGCCCGAAAAGCCCCAGTCCTGCGCATCGGCCGGCGTGATGACGCCGACATCGACGTTGCGCTGCTTGAAGATGCGGTTTTCGGTCAGCAGGTCCTCGATATCGTCCAGCACCGGCAGCAGGCGGTCGCAATAGGCGTAGATCGCCGCGTCCATGCCTGCCGGCATGTCCTGGTGGACGCCGCCGGGCCGGAAGTAGGCGGCGTGCATGCGCGCGCCCGACACCTGCTCGTAGAACTCCATCAGCTTCTCACGCTCTTCGAAGCCCCACAGCATGGGCGTCGTGGCGCCGACGTCCAACGCGTGCGCGGTGACGTTGAGCAGGTGGTTCAGGATACGGGTGATTTCGGAGAACAGGACGCGGATCGCCTTGCCGCGGGCCGGCACTTCGAGGCCGAGCAGGCTTTCCACTGCCAGAGCGAAGGCATGCTCCTGGCACATGGGCGACACGTAATCGAGCCGGTCGAAATACGGCACGGCCTGCAGGTAGGTCTTGTACTCGATCAGCTTCTCGGTGCCGCGGTGCAGCAGGCCGATATGCGGATCCGCACGCTCGACAACCTCGCCGTCCAGCTCCAGTACCAGGCGCAGCACGCCGTGGGCCGCGGGATGCTGCGGCCCGAAATTCATCATGTAGTTGGCGATCTTGACTTCGCTCATGACGGCTTGGTCCCCGCCTTCTCGTCGCCGGGCAGCACGTACTTCGCGCCTTCCCACGGGCTCATGAAATCGAACCGGCGGAACTCCTGGGTCAGGGTCACGGGCTCGTACACCACACGCTTCTGATCGCTGTCGTACCGCACCTCGACATAGCCGGTCAGCGGGAAGTCCTTGCGCAGCGGATGCCCCTCGAAACCGTAGTCGGTCAGGATGCGGCGCAGGTCCGGATTGTCGGCGAACATGACGCCGTACATGTCCCAGGTCTCGCGCTCGTACCAGCCGGCCGACGAATAGACCGACACGACCGACGGCACCGACGACACCTCGTCGGTGCGTACCTTTATCCGCACGCGCTGGTTCTTCGTCAGGCTGAGCAGGTGATAGACGACATCGAAACGTTCCGCCCGCTCGGGCCAATCGACAGCGGTGATGTCCATCAGGCACGAGAAGCGGCACTTCGCGTCGTCGCGGAGGAAAGCCAGCACACGGGCAATGCCGTCGCGCGGCACCACGACCGACAGCTGGTTCTTCGCGATCTCCACCTCCAGCACACCGCCGGGGGCGGCTTGCGCGATGTGGTCGCCGAGTTGCTTGAGGGCGTCGGTCATTGCAATGCCGTGTTGAACGTCAGCGGGCGATGGTGCCGGTGCGGCGGATTTTCTTCTGCAACTGCAGAATGCCGTAGATCAGCGCCTCGGCCGTGGGCGGGCAGCCCGGCACGTAGACATCGACCGGCACGATGCGGTCGCAGCCGCGCACCACCGAATAGGAATAGTGATAGTAGCCGCCGCCATTGGCGCAACTGCCCATCGAGATGACGTAGCGCGGCTCGGCCATCTGGTCGTAGAGCTTGCGCAGCGCGGGCGCCATCTTGTTGGTCAGCGTGCCGGCGACGATCATCACGTCGGACTGCCGTGGAGAGGCCCGCGGCATCGCCCCGAACCGGTCCAGATCGTAGCGCGCCATATAGGCGTGCATCATCTCGACGCCGCAACAGGCCAGGCCGAAGGTCATCGGCCACATCGAACCGGTACGGGCCCAGTTGACCAGCTTGTCCAGGCTGGAGACGACGAAACCCTTGTCTGAAAGGTCGTCGGAAACGGTCTTGAAAAAGGCGTCCTGGTCCGTGACGGGGACCGCGGCGCGCGCGTCGGGGGCCGGCGCGATCACTCCCATTCAAGCGCTCCCTTTTTCCACTCGTAGACGAAGCCGACGGTCAGCACGCCCAGGAACACCATCATCGACCAGAAGCCGAACGGACCGATTTCACCCAGCGAGATCGCCCAGGGGAAAAGGAATGCCACCTCGAGGTCGAAAATGATGAACAGGATGGCGACGAGGTAGAAGCGGACGTCGAACTGTTTCCGCGAATCGGAAAACGGCTCGAATCCGCATTCGTAGGTCGAAAGCTTTTCAGGATCGGGCTTCTGGCGCGCCGTAATGAACGGCACCAGTCCCATGACCGCCGCCAGGCCAATGGCAAGGCCCAGGAAGATCAGGATCGGCAGGTATTCGCGCAGCAGCGCGTCCATGATGGCTCCCCTACTTAATCCCCCGCGCCGGCGGGTGCCGCGGCGCTTTCGCAGTGCAACACTAACGCAAACGGCGGCGAAAACCTATTCCTTCGGATCAATGTGCGACAATCCCAAGGGTGCTCGCTTTTAGCCTCTCGCCCGGCGGGCCGCAACCGGGCAAATGCCGCATTCGTCCGGGCTTTTATGTTTTGCCATGGGCATTTACGGGAAACAGGGCATGCCAGTGCTTGACTTGACCGGAGCGAGCCAGTAATTCCTCCGCCTCACCCGCGGGGGTGTAGCTCAGTTGGTTAGAGCGCCGGCCTGTCACGCCGGAGGTCACGGGTTCGAGTCCCGCCACTCCCGCCATTTTCCCTTCCCATTATCTGATTTGCCGCCGGCCTCCCGGAACGGGCCCCCCTGCCCTGTCGTTGAGCCGCACGGGCATGGAAGGGACGTCTGTGGTGGATACTGCACTGGTTATCGGCACTTTGGCGGCCATCGCCTCCACGATCAGCTTTGCGCCCCAGGCGTGGAAGATTATCAAGTCGCGCCGGACCGACGGCATCTCGACCGGCATGTACTCGGTAACCGTTGTGGGATTCAGCCTGTGGCTGGCCTACGGCATCATGCTGCGCCAATGGCCGCTCGTCGTGCCCAACGCCCTGTGCCTGGCGATATCGCTGTTTATTCTGGTCATGACCGTGCTGCCCCGTCGCAAGCGCAACGAGGTGGCCGACCTGCTCGATCCGTCGGTGAATGCAAGCGAACGTGGTGGGCGGTGAGAGGATCGAACTCCCGACATCCTCGGTGTAAACGAGGCGCTCTACCGCTGAGCTAACCGCCCGGCCCGTCGCATGGCCTTATACCGCCATGTCAGGCGGCCGAAAAGCAAATCGGCCGCCCTTGCAGGCGGCCGATCCGTAACCGTTACCGGTTGATGACTTAGTTCACCGCATCCTTGAGCGCCTTGCCGGCCTTGAACTTCGGCTGCTTCGAGGCGGGGATCTGGATGGTCTCGCCGGTGCGCGGGTTGCGTCCCTCGGTCGCCGCGCGTGCGCTGACGAGGAACGTGCCGAAACCAACGATGCGAATTTCATCGCCCTTCTTCAGCGCCGCCGTGATCGCGTCGAGTACCGCATCCGTTGCCTTGGTGGCATCGCCCTTGGACAGGCCGGAGGTCTCTGCGACCACTGCAATAAGATCGTTCTTGTTCACCGTGAATCCCCTTTTCTCGATAGGAGGGTTTGACTGAATGGTCAGGAAAAACTGGCGGACCGCGTTCGGTCCGAAGGCGGGGACTTTAGCCAACGAGGGCGGCAGGGTCAAAGCAAAAAACCCGCGTCAAATGTGGCAAAAAGCCTTTATTGACGGGGTTTCTCGTCATCGTTCAGTGGGTCGTGAGAGCCGATCCCGCTTCGGGTTGCGGCGCATCGGCCGCAGGCTTCGGACGATCCTCTTCGTCGGTCCACTCGATCGGCACCGGCTGACGCACCAGCGCGTGACGTATCACTTCGTCGCAATGCGCGACGGGGATGATTTCGAGATCCCGCTTCACGTTGTCGGGAATCTCGACGAGGTCCTTCTCATTGTCCTTCGGGATCAACACCGTCTTCACGCCACCACGATGGGCGGCAAGCAGCTTCTCCTTCAGGCCGCCGATCGGCAGCACCCTGCCCCGCAACGTCACTTCGCCGGTCATGGCGATGTCGCGGCGCACCGGGATCTGGGTCAGCACCGACACGATGGTGGTGACCATCGCGATGCCGGCCGACGGACCGTCCTTCGGTGTCGCACCCTCGGGCACGTGGATGTGGATGTCCTTCTTGTCGAACTGCGGCGGCTTGACGCCGATCGAAAGGGCACGCGAGCGAACATAGGACTTCGCCGCCTGCACGGACTCCTGCATCACATCACCCAGCTTGCCGGTGATGGTCATCTTGCCCTTGCCCGGAAGCATCACGGACTCGATGGTCAGCAATTCGCCGCCCACCTCGGTCCACGCCAGGCCGGTCACCACGCCGATCATGTCGTCGGCCTCGATCTCGCCGTAGCGGTACTTCCAGACGCCCGCATACTTCTCGAGATTCTTGCGCGTGACCTTGATGCTCTTGACGCCCTTGGCCAGAATTTCTTTCGTGGCCTTGCGGGTCAGGTTGCTGATCTCGCGCTCGAGGTTACGGACGCCGGCTTCCCGCGTGTAGTAGCGGATCAGGTCGCGCAATGCGTCGTCGGTGATCGACCACTCGTCCTTCTTCAGGCCGGCGGCCTTCTTCTGCTTCTCGATCAGATGCTGCCGGGCGATCACCAGCTTCTCGTCCTCGATGTAACCCGAGATGCGGATGACTTCCATGCGGTCGAGCAACGGCTGCGGCAGGCGCAGCGTGTTCGCCGTGCAGATGAACATCACGTCCGACAGGTCATAATCGACTTCGAGATAGTGGTCGTTGAACGACGCGTTCTGTTCCGGATCGAGCACCTCAAGCAGGGCCGCCGACGGATCGCCGCGGAAGTCCTGGCCCATCTTGTCGATCTCGTCGAGCAGGAACAGCGGGTTCGCCGTCTTGGCCTTCTTCATTGACTGGATGATCTTGCCCGGCATCGAGCCGATGTAGGTGCGCCGGTGGCCACGAATCTCCGCCTCGTCGCGCACGCCGCCCAGCGACATGCGGATGAAGTTGCGGTTCGTCGCGCGCGCGATCGACTTGCCGAGCGAGGTCTTGCCCACGCCGGGCGGGCCGACGAGGCACAGGATCGGACCCTTCACCTTGCCCGCGCGCTGCTGCACGGCCAGGTATTCCAGGATGCGCTCCTTGACCTTCTCGAGGCCGTAATGGTCCTCGTTCAGGACCTTCTCGGCGGCGACGACGTCCTTCTTCACCTTGGAGCGCTTGCCCCACGGAATCGACAACATCCAGTCGAGGTAGTTGCGGACAACCGTGGCCTCGGCCGACATCGGGCTCATCGACCGCAGCTTCTTCACCTCGGCCATCGCCTTCTCGCGGGCCTCCTTGGAGAGCTTGGTCTTCTTGATGCGCTCCTCGATCTCGGCGACTTCGTCCTTGCCGTCCTCGCCTTCGCCGAGCTCCTTCTGGATCGCCTTCATCTGTTCGTTGAGGTAGTACTCGCGCTGGGTCTTCTCCATCTGGCGCTTGACCCGGCTGCGGATCTTCTTCTCGACCTGCAGCACGCCGATCTCGCTCTCCATCAGCGCGTAGACGCGCTCCAGGCGCTCGGCCACGCTCTCGATTTCCAGCAGTTCCTGCTTCTCGCCCAGCTTGACGGTCAGGTGCGAAGCCACGGTGTCGGCCAGCTTCGACGGATCGTCGACCTGGTTCAGCGAGACCAGCACCTCGGGCGGAATCTTGCGGTTGAGCTTCACGTACTGCTCGAACTGCGAAATCACCGAACGTGCCAGCGCCTCGACCTCGCGCGGCTCGACCTCGACCTCGGCGATGGTTTCCGCCGTCGCCTGGAAGAAGTCCTGGTTGTCGGTGAAGCCGGTGATGCGCGCGCGATAGCCGCCCTCGACCAGCACCTTGACGGTGCCGTCGGGCAGCTTCAGTAGCTGCAGCACCGAGGCGACGGTGCCGACCTTGTGGATGTCATCGGTGGTCGGGTTGTCCTGGCCGGCGCTCTTCTGCGCGACGAGGAGGATCTGCTTGTCCTCCTTCATCACGTCCTCGAGCGCGCGGACCGACTTCTCGCGGCCGACGAACAGCGGCACGATCATGTGCGGGAAAACGACGATGTCGCGCAGCGGCAGGACGGGGAATGTCTGTGAACGGGGGGCGTCGTCGAACATGCTAACGCTTTCGGCTCGAGGGGTAATTCACTGGTCGATGCGGCAAGCGGCCTCGAGTCGCTCCGGGCGCCGTATCGGAAACCTCTGGTATAAATATGGAATACCGGAGGCCGGATTCAATCCCGCCGCGCCCCGCCTGAATCGGGGGGCGCGGCGGGCCGTCAACTCGCGGTGCTCACGTCCTCGCGCTGACGGTCAGCGTAAATCAGCAGCGGCTTGGCCTTGCCGTCGACCACTTCGCCCGAAATGACCACTTCCTCGACGCCGTTCATGGTCGGCAGGTCGAACATTGAGTCGAGCAGGATGCCTTCCATGATGGAACGCAGGCCGCGCGCGCCGGTCTTGCGCTGGATCGCCTTGCGCGAGATCGCCATGAGCGCCTCGTCCGAAATGGTCAGGCGCACGTCCTCCATGTCGAAGAGCTTCTGGTACTGCTTGACCAGCGCGTTCTTCGGCTTGGTCAGGATGTCCATCAGCGCCTTCTCGTCGAGGTCGGTCAGCGTGGCGATCACCGGCAGGCGGCCGATGAACTCCGGGATCAGGCCGAACTTCAGCAGGTCTTCCGGCTCGGCATCGGCCAGGATCTGGCCGGTCTGCCGCTCGTCGGGACCGCGCACCTCCGCACCGAAACCGATCGAAGTGCCCTTGCCACGCCCGGCAATGATCTTCTCCAGGCCAGCAAAGGCGCCGCCGCAGATGAAGAGGATGTTGGTCGTGTCGACCTGCAGGAACTCCTGCTGCGGATGCTTGCGCCCGCCCTGCGGCGGCACAGAGGCGACGGTGCCTTCCATGATCTTCAGCAGCGCCTGCTGCACGCCCTCACCCGACACGTCGCGGGTGATCGACGGGTTGTCGGACTTGCGGCTGATCTTGTCGACTTCGTCGATGTAGACGATGCCGCGCTGCGCGCGCTCGACGTTGTAGTCGGCCGCCTGCAGCAGCTTGAGGATGATGTTCTCCACGTCCTCGCCGACATAGCCGGCCTCGGTCAGCGTGGTGGCATCGGCCATGGTGAACGGCACTTCGAGGATGCGCGCCAGCGTCTGGGCCAGCAGCGTCTTGCCGCAACCCGTCGGGCCGACCAGCAGGATGTTCGACTTCGCCAGTTCGACGTCGTTGCCCTTGCCGGCGTTGTTGATGCGCTTGTAGTGGTTGTGCACCGCTACCGACAGGACGCGCTTCGCATGCGCCTGACCGATGACGTAATCGTCCAGAACCTTGCAGATATCCTTCGGGCTGGGTACGCCATCCCGGGTCTTCACGAGGGTGCTCTTGTGCTCCTCGCGGATGATGTCCATGCACAGTTCGACGCATTCGTCGCAGATGAACACCGTGGGGCCGGCAATGAGCTTGCGCACTTCGTGCTGGCTCTTGCCGCAGAACGAACAGTACAGGGTGTTCTTCGCGTCCCCGCCGCTAAGCTTGGTCATGAGAACTCCACTTTATCGCGACACCGGTATTAAACATGCAAACCGCATGCCTGAAACCGTGTCGTCATAGGGATCAATCTTATCGGCGGGCCAAAATGGCCACAACCCAAATCCGGGCACCTAGTTGGTTGCCTTGACGCGGGCCGCGCCCCCGACAGTGAGGGCCAGCCCTTACCGGACCGTGAATCGTGGCAAATGGCCGTTTTGGCCGTCAGGCTCAGTCCTTTTTGCCGGCGTCAGGAACGGCCGGGCGCTCGTAAACGACCTCGTCGATGAGGCCAAAACCCTTGGCCTCCTCGGGCGACATAAACTTGTCGCGCTCCATCGCCGATTCGATTTCCTGCAATGTCCGGCCGGTGTGCTTCGCATAAATGCCGTTCAAACGACCGCGCAGGCTGAGAATTTCGCGGGCATGAATCTCGATATCGGACGCCTGGCCCTGAAAGCCGCCGGACGGCTGGTGAACCATGAGGCGCGCATTCGGCAGGGCGAAGCGCTTGCCGGTTGCACCCGCCATGAGCAGGAGTGAACCCATCGACGCCGCCTGGCCGATGCAAAGCGTGGAAACCTTCGGCCGGATGTACTGCATGGTGTCGTAGATCGCGAGACCTGACGTCACAACGCCGCCCGGGCTGTTGATGTAGAAATAGATGTCCTTGTTCGGGTTTTCCGCCTCGAGGAACAGGAACTGGGCGACGACAACGTTCGCCACCGCATCGTTGACCGGACCGACGAGGAAGACGATCCGTTCCTTCAGCAGGCGGGAATAGATGTCGTAGGAGCGTTCGCCCCGGTTGGTCTGCTCGACCACGACCGGCACGTAATTGTTCGCGTAGACCTCGTATTTGTCGGACATGGCACCCGGACCTGTTGGGAGAGCGACCGGAGCGAAGCCCCGGCCACGTTAAGGAAGGACCGGGCGGAACCCCCGGCACCGGTACCCTATATTATTGGTATCCCCGGGGCTGCACTCAAGTCCCCAACACGGAAGACTTGGTGCCTCAAGACTTGGTTTCGTCCGCGTCCGGGTCCTTCATCAGGTCGGCCGGAGCCACCTTGGTCTCGTTGACCTTGGCCAGTTCCAGGATGAAGTCGACCACCTTGTCCTCGAAGATCGGGGCACGCAGCTGGTCGGCGGCCTGCGGGTTCTTCTTGAAGAACTCGAGGAACTGACGCTCCTGGCCGGGATAGCGACGCGCCTGCTCGAACATGGCGCGAGTCACTTCCTCCTGCTTCACCTCGATGTTGTTCTGCCGGCCGACCTCGGCCAGCAGCAGGCCCAGGCGCACGCGGCGCTCGGCAATGCCGCGATACTCGGTCTTCAGTTCGTCTTCCGACTTGCCGGACTTCTCGCGCTCGGCGACCGCCTCGGGCGACGAGCCCTGCAGCTGCTGCCAGATCTGCTGGAACTCCATGTCGACCATGCCCGGGGGCACTTCGAAGCTGTGCGTGTCGGACAGTACGTCCAGCAGCTTGCGCTTCACGCGCTGGCGGCTGAGCTGGCCGTAGTCCTGCTGGATCTGCTTGCGCACCGCATCGCGCAACGCCGTCAGGCTGTCCATGCCCAGCTTCTTCGCGAAGTCGTCGTCGATGACCACGGCCTGCGACGCGCGCAGTTCCTTGACGGTCACGTCAAACACCGCCGCCTTGCCGGCCAGGTCCTTGTTGCCGTACTCGGCCGGGAACGTGACGTTGACTGCAACCTGGTCACCGACCTTGGTGCCGATCAGCTGGTCCTCGAAGCCCGGGATAAAGGTATTGCTGCCCAGCTCAAGCTGGAAGTCGGCAGCGGTACCGCCTTCGAAGGCGACGCCGTCGACCTTGCCGACGAAGTCGATCACGACCGCGTCGCCACTCGCCGCCGGCCGCACTTCCTCGACCTTGTCGAAGGTCTTCTGCTGCTGCGCGATGCGGTTCAGCGCCTCATCAACGTCGGTCTCCGGAATGTCGGCGACCGGCTTCTCCAGTTCGATGGTGCGGAAGTCGTTCGGCACCACGTCGGGCAGCACCTCGACTTCGACGGTGTATTCCAGGTCCGAGCCTTCCTCGAACTTCTGCACTTCGACCTTCGGCTGCATCGCCGGGCGGAGCGAGTTCTGCTCCAGCGCCTGGCGGGTCGCGCCGTTGACCTCTTCTTCCAGCACTTCGCCGAGGACGGCCTTGCCGTACTGCTTCTTCAGCAGGCCAATCGGGGCCTTGCCCGGGCGGAAGCCTGGCATGCGCACCTGGTCGCCGATCGACTTCAGCTTGGTGTCGATCTTGGCGTCGATGTCCTTGGCGCCGATGACGATCTTGAAAGCGCGCTTGAGGCCGTCGGCATTGGTCTGGGTGATCTGCATGTTCCGTCCGTCGATAAAAAGAGGTGCCGTGCTTGGTGCGGGCGGAGGGACTCGAACCCCCACAACATTGCTGTCGCCAGGACCTAAACCTGGTGCGTCTACCAATTCCGCCACGCCCGCCCGGCCCCCCGGTCCCAAGATGGCGTGGGGCGTAAGCCTAGAAGGCGCGCCTTATAGCAGAGCGGTCCCGGCGGCGAAACCGGCATTTCCGGGCCGCGACGCCGCAAAATCCGGGATTGTCTAGCCCTTCGCCAGCCGCTTGAGGGCGCCGGTGGCGGCGGCCTGGCCGTCGGCGCTGTAGGCCTCGTGGTTGGCCTCGATCTCGTCCAGCTTGTAGCGGTAGTTAACCATCATGCCGAACGACTGCTTCAGGCCCTCGGCCGAGGTATCGCCCAGCCAATTGAGCCGCTCCACCCGGGCGCCGTTCGACAGGTGGAAATGGGCCACCCGGTCCAGGGCCCGCCCGCCCTGCTTCTCGGTGACGAGGTAGCGCGCGCACAGCCGCTTCAGCGGTGCTTCCAGCGCCGGGGCGACAACCGGGTCGAGATGCCAGTCCGGCCGCTCAAGCACCTGCTTCAGTCCGGCCAGGGTATCGGCGCCAAACGGTGCCAGGACCTTTCGCTCCGCCTCATTCAGCGGCTCCTCGTCCAGCTTGAACAGCCATGTCCGCAGACCGGGGATCGGCGACAGCGTCGCGAAGGTCGACAGCTTGGGCAGATCGCGGCTCAGCGCATCAACTACCCGTTTGATCAGGAAATTGCCGAAACTGACGCCGTTCAGACCGCGCTGGCAGTTCGAGATCGAATAAAAGATCGCCGTGTCGGCCAGGCGCGGGTCCAGCGCGGGGGCATGCTCGTCCAGCAGTGTCTGGACGTTGTCAGCCATGCCGTTGACCAGCGCGACCTCGACGAAGATCAGTGGCTCATCCGGCATGCGCGGGTGAAAGAACGCGTAGCAGCGGCGGTCTGAATCCAGCCGGTTCTTCAAGTCGGTCCAGGACTCGATCTTGTGGACCGATTCGTAGGCGATCAGCTTTTCCAGCAGGACCGCCGGGCTGTGCCAGGTGATGCGCGCCAGGTCGAGAAAGCCAATGTCGAACCACGATGCGAGCAGCGTGCGCAGGTCATCGTCCAGCACCGCCAGCGTCGGCTGCCGCCTCAGCAGTCCGGCAAGATCGGCACGCAGATCGACCAGAAACTTAACACCCTGCGGTACGGCATTGAATTGTGTGAGTAATTGCAGACGGTCAGGAGTCAGCGCCGCGCGCAATTTGGCTTCGATGCGGCGCTGCTCTTCCGGCTTCTCCGCCGCCTGCCAATCGACCATCAATCCGGCCAGCGCGGCGCGGTCGACGCCATACTCCTCGGCCAGCATCTGCAGGAAGCGGGCGCGGCCGGTCGGCAGCAGGCCAAGATAGGTGGTCGCCAGCGTCGCGGCATGGCCCCGGGCGGAAACCTCCCCACCTTTCGCCGCCAGGCAGGCATCGATCTGGCGGCGCAACCGTGCGGCGTCGTCCTCGGGCAGTTCCGGGCGAACCTGGCCGGTCAGGCGTACCCGCGCCTCGCCAGCGGCATCGCGCAGCATCTGCCCCAGCCGCTCGACCGTACGGTCGAACAGGTTGGCCGGCGAAATGACGGGGGACGGCTCGCTCACTCCCTGAATGTGGCGGATGGCCACTCCCGATTCAAGATTCCGCCATTGCTGCCACGCCTTAAAGGGGAGATAGTTTGCGGTATCTAAATACCGCTCGGAGCGTCGCATGGCGAAGTTTGAAGGCCTGCCGGCATTTTCCTTCAACATGTTTATGCCGAAGCTGGTGACCTGCCTGCGCGAGGGCTACGGCCCCGCCCGCTTCCGCGCCGACGCCATGGCCGGACTGACCGTCGCGGTCGTGGCTCTGCCCCTGGCCATGGCCTTCGCCATCGCCTCGGGCACGACGCCTGACCGGGGCCTGTTCACCGCCGTGGTCGCCGGTTTCCTGATCTCCGCTTTGGGAGGCAGCCGGCACCAGATCGGCGGCCCGACCGGCGCCTTCGTCGTGGTGGTGTTCGGGATCATCCAGCAGCATGGCTATGACGGGCTGGTCATCGCCACGCTGATGGCCGGGGTCATGCTGGTGGCGGGTGGCCTGCTGGGGCTGGGCGCGGTCATCAAGTACGTCCCCTACCCTGTCGTCACCGGATTCACCGCCGGTATTGCCGCCATTATCTTCTCGACCCAGGTGAAGGATTTCTTTGGCCTGGCGTTTCCGCACACGCCGGCCAATTTTCTCGACACCTGGCGCCTGGTTGGCGAAAGCATCGCCACCATTCGCCTGCCGACCGTGGCGGTCGGCGCGCTCACCCTCGCGGTGATACTCGTGCTGCGCCGTTTCCGTCCAACCTGGCCGATCATGCTGATCGGTGTCGTTGTCGGCGCCCTGCTTGTCTGGCTCGCGAACTTTCCGGTGGAAACCATCGGCTCGCGCTTCGGCGGCATACCGCGCAGCTTGCCCGCGCCGAGCCTGCCCGAGGTCAGCTTAAAGCGCCTGATCGACCTGGCGCCCAGCGCCTTTACCATCGCGTTCCTTGCCGGCATCGAATCCCTGCTGTCCGCCGTCATCGCCGATGGCATGACCGGCCGCCGTCACCGCTCCAACGGCGAACTGGTCGCTCAGGGCGTCGCCAATATTGCGTCGGGCATATTCGGCGGCATCCCGGCAACGGGCGCCATTGCGCGCACCGCGACCAACGTGCGCGCCGGCGCACAGACACCAGTGGCCGGCATGCTGCATGCAGTCTTCCTGTTCGGCTTCATGTGGCTGCTGGCGCCGCTGGCGGCGATGATCCCGCTGGCGTCGCTTGCGGCCGTCCTTATGGTCGTCGCCTGGTTCATGAGCGAGGCGAAGGGCTTCCGCCACCTGATGCGCGCGCCGCGCAGCGACCGGCTGGTTCTGCTGCTGACCTTCGGCCTGACAATACTCGTCGATATCACCGTGGCGATCGGCGTCGGTGTTGTGCTCGCGTCACTGTTGTTCATGCGCCGCATGGCGCAGGCCACCCACATCGAGGGCGACGGCGATCAGGCCGATGCCGGCTTCGAAACGGCAGCGCCGCCGGGCGTGGTGATGTATCGCATCGATGGCCCGTTCTTCTTCGGCGTCGCGGCGCATCTCAACGAGATACTGGACCGTATCGGCAGTCCGCCCAAGGTGTTCGTCCTGCGTCTCGGCCACGTGCCGTTTATCGACGCGTCAGGCGCCCATGCGCTGGAAGAGTTCATCAACCGCTGCCGGCTGCGCGGCGCGCAGGTGATCCTGACGCACGTTCAGTCGCAGCCGCTGAACGTGCTCAAGGCCATGGGCATTGCGGGCCAGCTCGGCCCCGACGGCATAGCCGATACCGTCGAGGTCGCGCTGGCAACTGCCCAACGGCTCGTCAGCCCTTGAATTCCATTTCCATCCGGCGATGGGCGAAGCGCCAGCCGTCGGGCGTGCGGACGAACTTGTCGAAATAGCGGCCCATGACCATCGGCGCCTTGGCCGGCGCGGTCTCGCCCTTGGCCGGCTTCGGCCCGGCGTAGAACGTGTAGTAACAAACGCCCTCGGCATGATCGTTGTCGATCACGTTGACCAGGATGTTGGTCGCGTGGTGGCGGCCCTGCGAACTCTGGTCCTTGCCGTCAAGGTAGGCGCGGATTTCGGCGTGGTTGCGCGCCGGTCCCTTCATGGTCTCCCAGACGCCGTCCTTGGCCCACAGCTTCGGCAGGGCGTCATGGTCGTACTGATCGACCAGGTGGCAGTACTGGATGGCCAGCTTGGCGCAGGCCTGTTCGATGGCCGCGCATTCGACGTCGTTCATTGCTTTCTCCCTAGACTTCAGGCCGGGCAGTTAATCGCATCCGGCCCGGCAGAAGCAAGCGTGCGTAACGCGGCAGGGAGCGCTTCAGGCAAATCCTCCGCGATCAGCCCGGGTCCGAATGCCGTCGCCGCCATGCCATGCAGCCACACCGCCGCGCAGGCGGCCTCAAACGCCGGCATGCCTTGCGCCAGAAGGCCAACGCAAAGCCCGGCCAGCACGTCGCCACTCCCCGCGGTCGCCAGTGTCGGTGGTGCAGACGTATTGATGGCGGCGCGGCCGTCCGGGGCGGCGATCACCGAGTCAGCGCCCTTGAGAACCACCACGGCTCCGCTCTTTGCGGCCGCCCGGCGCACCCGCGCAAGTTTGTCGCCCTCGACCGGAAATAGGCGCGCGAACTCGCCGTCGTGCGGCGTCAGGATGCAGGGTGAGCCTATCGCGGCGAACAATTCGGCTTGACGGTCCTTGAACACGGTTAGCGCATCGGCATCCAGCACAACCGCCCGCCCGGCCCCCAGCGCCGCCAGGGCCTGATTGCGCAACGCGTCAGTGACGCCATTGCCTGGTCCCAACAGTATGGCGTTCTTCCGCTGGTCGGCCAGAAGCGCGCTCCACGCGGCATCGTCGGCAATGGGGGTCAGCATGATGGCGTTCAACTGCGCCGCATGAACCATCACGGCATTCGGCGGCGAGGCCACCGTCACCAGTCCGGCGCCGACGCGCAGCGTAGCGCGCGCGGCCAGGCGCGCGGCGCCGCTGGTCGCCATGCCGCCGCTGCCCACCACCGCGTGGCCACGGGAATATTTGTGCCCGTCGCTGCGCGGCCACGGAAACGCATCGCGCCACAGCCCCGGCTCGTTGGTCCAGACCTTCGGCGCAATGTTGTCCAGGACGGTAGCCGGAATACCAATGTCGATGACATCGAGTTCGCCGCACAGGCTGCGCCCCGGCATCAAGAGATGCGCCGGCTTGGGCCGGAAGAACGTCACGGTCAGCACCGCCTGGAACACCGGTCCGCGGGCCTCGCCGGTATCGCCATCCAGACCGCTGGGCACATCGACGGCCACCACAGGCAGGCGGCCAGCCGCCACCGCATCGATGACCGCGGCTGCAACTCCTTCGATGGCGCGTGTCAGACCGGCGCCGAACAGTGCGTCGACCACGAGCATCGCTCCACCGAGAACGCTCACGTCGAGAGGCTCGACGTCGCCGGTCCATTTTGCCGCCATGATCGCGGCGTCGCCCTTAAGCGCCTCGCGCCGGCCCAGCAGCGCCAGGCGCACCGGCCAGCCGCGGTCGCGCAGGCGGCGCGCCACCACGAAGCCGTCACCGCCATTGTTGCCCGGCCCACACAGCACCACGACGGGCTGCCGGCGGAAACGTTTCAGGATTGCCGCCGTCACGCCCGCGCCGGCCTTCTCCATCAGGACGACCCCCGGCACGCCGCCCGCAATCGCCAGGGTGTCGGCGCGATACATCTGGGCAACGGTCAGTATGGCGCAATCGCTGGGCAACATCGGTACTCTCAATTCGCCGCGCGCCCGGCTATCATCCGGAAACATCGACGGGGGACTGGATATGGACCGGATACGTACGGGCGCGATTGTCGCCGTTATCGGCGTATTGCTCAACAACGCCGCTTTTCTCGGCGACATCGTCAAGGGCGAGGGTGTGATCTGGATGGGTCCGGCGAGCTGGGCCGTCGCGGTTGTCGGCTTTGTTCTGGCCCTTTACGGGGTCTACCGCATCGCATCCGCCCGCTAGGCGGGTCAGAGGAACAGCGCCAGAACGCGGGTATAGCCGTACAGGCGCGCGTTCGAAATTTCGCCATTGCCGAAAAAGCCGACCAGCGGCACGTCTCCGAGCGCATTCTCGATACGCTTCAGCTCCTGGCCACCGGCGCCGAACATTGCCGAACCGCGTCCAAGGCACGAGAAATACAGACCTCCGCGCGGCGTGCGATTGCCCATACGGCGTTTGATGTCGTCCAGCATGCGGTCCATGTCATGTTCAGCCGCCTGCCCGTCACGCTTCACGAACATCAGTTTCTGGCCCGCCTCGACCAGCGCACCAATGGCGATCGCACCCTGGCTCTGCTCCACATTGGCAAGGTGTCGAACCACGTAATCCGGCCGGTCGGCGCCCGAGACGGGCAAGCCCGCAAGGATCAGGTGACTGGCACGCTCCAGGTCGTTTGCCAGGGTGACGCCGATATCGGCCTTGAAGGCATCCAGCGCCGGCCCGCCATCCAGTTCGAAAATGACGTTGCCTTCGGCGGCGGTGATCTCGCGCACCGGACCGACCGGGCTGCAACCCTGCGACAGGCCGGCAATGACTTCAACCTGCTCCGAGAACATCACGCCGGTGACTGCCGCCTCGGCAACCCCGGCTCCGACAATCTGCGCCCGCCGCCCGCGGGAAGACACCAACCCACCGATCAGGTAGGCGCCGGTGGCCTCTGCCATGTCACCGATCGTTTCGGGCAGGGCCGGCGTGGCGGGATCCGCGTGCAGCACGCCGAACCACGCCTTCTCGACCGCGTCCGGACGTTCGACCATCTGAAACGAACCGGGCGGAAGACTGGCGATCATCACCGCCACCGCAGGCTCGTCAAAGAACTCCACCCCGGTCGCACAGATGCCCAGCCCCGTGGTGCCTACAAAGGCGTCAATGCCGGTCGCCGTGCGCAGCGCCGCGACGATATCGTCGGCATGGCCGGCCAGATGGTCGCTGAAATAGACGAAGCCGAGATTGGCCCCTGCCGGCAGGTGCGACAGCTTGGCGAGGCAGCCGTCGACCGCGCGGCGCCAGTCGCCGGCGGCATAGTGGGCGATGGTGAACCGTTCGGTGATCTGGTTGTCGGCCATGCCACGCCCTCTGTGATCAGGGGTCGAGACTAGCCAGATGGCGCGCGTAAAGACAGGGGCATGCCCCTAAACAGGGTCAGTTGCCGTTGGAAACCGCCGGCAGGGGCGCACACAGGGTCGCTGCCACATGGGCGACGTGCTCGCCCAGCACTTCGAGGCCCCGCGGCGTCAGGGCGATCACACGGAATCGGCGGTCATTCTCGTCGGACCGCATCGAGCACAGTCCGAGACTGACCAGTTCGCCGACGACGTTCTGCAGGGTCTTGTGGGGCTTGCCCAGCTTATGTTCCAGGTCGCCGTAGCGCATGCTGAAATCCTGCGCTGCACCCAATGCCATAAGGGCCGCATAGCGGGTGCCGACGATAGAGACCTTTGCCTGTTCGAGAAAGGAGCGATGAATTTCCCACATGGAGGCGCAGTGATTGCGAATCTGCGCGTAGGTCGCCGACATCACCAAGACCCCTTACCCCCAACTCGCGCGGACTGATCGGCCAAGGGCTCGTCGGTTCCGTCGCTAAAGCTACTTACGGCAAAGACTTTTCGCGAGGAAACCCAATTGTCGGAAAAATTTGCCGGCAGGTGGAAGCGAATCGGAAACTGAGGTGTGTACCTCCATTCGGCCGGTCGAATTTCGGGGCAGAGAACGGACTCACGAGGTGACTCGAACATTGGCGTTACCTTACTCCACGGACTAGTGTACGGACGAATTTGCGGGCGCACCCAGACGCCCTGCCTTTCGTAGTGGTGGAAACAAAATGGTCCGGATCGCGCTTGGAATCCTCGGCGCCCACAAGTGGTTCGGGGGCGACTTCCGCCCCGTCCTCGACCTGGTAAAACTCGCCGACCGCAAGGGCATCGATCAGATCAACATCAGCGAGCATGTTGTCATGAGCGAGGCCACGGACAAGTACCCCTATGGCCGTTTTACCCTGCCGCTCGACTTCCCCTGGTTCGAGCCGGTAACCATCCTCGCCGCCATTGCCGGCGTGACCGAAAAGGTCAAACTGTCGACCGGAATCCTGATCGCCCCGCTGCGGCCTGCAGTGCTGCTGGCCAAGCAACTCGCGACGCTCGACCACATCTCGCACGGCCGGGTCGAAGTCGCGCTGGGCGTCGGCTGGCAGAAAGAAGAATACGACGCTTCGGGCATTCCCTGGGAAAAGCGGCTGACCCGCCTCGAGGAGCAGGTGCGCGCCTGCCGTATCCTGTGGAGCGAGGCGCCTGCCACCTTCCATGGCGAGACGGTGTCGTTCGATCGCCTCTACTCCCTGCCCTATCCGGCCCAGGGCAACCGGATCCCGATCTGGTTCGGCCTGGCCCCGACTGAACGCAACATCGCCCGCATTGCCGAGCTTGGCGACGGCTGGTCGCCGATGTCGCAGGACCCGGACGAACTGGCACCCGCCATTTCGGCCATGAAGGCGGCCTTCGCCGCCCGCGGCCGCGATCCCGCCACGCTGCAGGTCCGCACGGTGCCCAAGATTATCTTCCGCGAGCGCAAGGTCATGGACTGGGACGCCACGCTGGCGCAGGTACCGGCGCTGGTGAAGGCCGGCGTAACGGTGATCGAGATACCCCTGCCGGTGTGCCGCGGCCCGGAAGAGGTCGAACCGATGATCGACCGGCTTCTGGCCCTCAAGGGCTAGCGTCCCGCCCGGATTCCCTCTAGGTCTAGCCCCGGCTTCGGCCGGCGGGCAGCCATATTTCCAGGAGTTGAGATGTCCAAACCGAAAATCGCGATCATCGGCGGCGCGGGCCAGCTTGGCGGCGGTCTTGCCTTCCGTCTGGCCAAGGCCGGCTATCCGCTGGTGATCGGCTCGCGCACCGCCGAAAAGGCGGAAGCCGCGGCCCAGGACCTGAAAACCCGCATCGGCGGCGGTGAGGTCGGCGCGCTGGAAAACGGCGCTGCCGCGGCTGGCGCGGAAATTGTCATCGTCGCGGTGCCGTTCGCGGCGCAGAAGGATACCCTACTGTCGATCAAGCCGCACGTGCAGGGCAAGGTCGTGATCGACGCCACTGTCGCGCTGGTGCCCCCCAAGGTCGGCACCGTGCAATTGCCGCCGGAAGGTTCGGCGGGCGTGATCGCGCACAATACGCTGGGCGAAGGTGTGAAGCTGGTCTCGGCGTTCCAGAACGTGCCGGCGCACAAGCTGCTGACCGGCGAGGACATCGATTGCGACGTGCTGGTGTGCAGCAACGATCGCGCCGCGGCGCAGACGACCATCGAGCTGTGCAAGGCCATCGACATGCAGGCCTACGATGCCGGCGTGATCCAGAACTCGGCAGCTGCCGAGGCGCTGACCTCGGTGCTGATCAGCATCGGCCGCCGGCACAAGGCGCACCCGGCGATCCGCCTCACCGGGCTTGGTTCGCACTAGACCGCTGAACAGTAGACACCCGGAGGCCATCAGCCTCCGGGCAGGGACGGAAACGTGTCGCCGATCGCCAACAACGGTAAGTCTGCCAAGGTTGAACTGGTCGCGCTCGCCGGCATTCCGCTGGTTGCCGCTGGCGACGACCTAGCGGCTATCGCGCTGGACGCGCTGGCACGCGAAGGGCTCGCGCTCCAGCACGGCGATGTCCTGGTCCTCGCGCAAAAGATCGTCTCGAAGAGCGAGGGCCGCACGGTGCGGCTCTCGACCGTCACGCCCTCGCCGCGCGCTATCGAACTGGCGAAGCAGGCGGACAAAGACCCGCGCATCGTCGAACTCATCCTGTCGGAATCGACCGAGGTGCTGCGCTGCCGGGTCGGCGCCATCGTGGTGTCGCACAGGAACGGCTGGGTGCTGGCCAATGCCGGGATCGATCAGTCGAACGTCACGCAGGACGGTGATGGCAGCGCGCTGCTGCTGCCGGTCGATCCGGACAGGAGCGCTGCAACGCTCCGCGACGCCATCAGGTCACGCACCGGCATCGAGATCGGCGTGGTCATCAACGACAGTTTCGGCCGCGCCTGGCGACTGGGCACCATCGGCACCGCCATCGGCAGCGCCGGCCTGCCCGCCTTGCTCGACCTGCGCGGCAAACCTGACTTGTATGGCCGCAGCCTGATGACCACCGAGGTCGGCCATGCCGACGAGATCGCCTCGGCGGCGTCCCTCGTCATGGGTCAGGCCGCGGAAGGCTGCCCAATCGTGCTGGTGCGCGGCCTGCCGCGCCAGGCCGAACCGCGCCCCGCCGCCGCGCTCGTCCGCCCACCGCACCTGGACCTGTTCCGGTGAGTACCGTCCTCGCCCTTTCCGGTGGCGTCGGTGGCGCCAAGCTGGTTCACGGCCTGGCACAGGTGCTGCCGGCTGAACAACTCGTCGTGTGCTGCAATACCGGGGACGATTTTACCCATGTCGGCCAGCATGTCTGCCCGGACATCGACACCGTGCTGTACACATTGTCGGGCCTCGCCAATCCGGAACTGGGCTGGGGCCGCGCCGACGAGACCTGGCACTTCATGGACACGATGGCGGTGCTGGGTGGCGAGACGTGGTTTCGTCTCGGCGATGCCGATCTCGCCATGCACGTGGTGCGCAGCCAGGCATTGGCCGCAGGGCAAAGCATCAGCGCGATCACCGCCGACCTCGCGCGCAGGCTGGGCGTCGCGCCGACCATCGCGCCGATGAGCGACCAGCCGGTCAGTACCATCGTGCTGACGCCGGATGGCGAACTTGCCTTCCAGCATTATTTCGTTCGCGAGCGCTGTGCGCCGGTCGTCACCGGCTTCCGCTTCGAGGGCGCGGCGGCGGCGAAGCCAGCCCCCGCCGTCGCCGCGACGCTGGGCGACCCGAAACTGCGCGCGATTTTGTTTTGCCCATCCAATCCCTATGTCAGCCTGGGCCCGATCCTCGCGGTAAAAGACATTGCCGCTGCGCTGGCCAGACGCCGCGCGCCGGCCATTGCCGTGTCGCCCATCGTCGGCGGCGTGGCGATCAAGGGCCCGGCGGCGAAGATGATGGCCGAACTGGGTCAGGAGGTCAGCGCGACAGCGGTCGCCAGGCTTTTGCGCCCCTATATCGACGGCTTCGTGATCGACGACACCGATGCAGACCAGGCCGATGGCATACGCTCCATGGGTCTGAAGGTCGAAGTTGCGCCGACCGTTATGCGCAACACCGCCGACAAGCGCGCGTTGGCCGAGGCCATGCTCGCCTTCGCCGACCGCATGAGGACCGCATGATCTGGGCCGCCGTTCCCGTGAAGCGCCTGGACCAGGCAAAACAACGTCTGGCCGATGCGCTGGACCCGCCGGCCCGCGCCGACCTCGTCCTCTCCATGCTCGACAACGTGCTGACTGGCTTGCTGGCAGCCGAGGGGCTGGCCGGCATCGTTGTCGTCACTGGCGATGCCGCCGCCGCGGCCCATGCGGTCGAACGCGGCATCCAGGTCCTGCCCGAACCGCCGGCCGGCGGCCTTAACCAGGCGCTGGTCGTCGCCGCCGACTGGCTGCAGCATCACGGCGCCACGGCGATGCTGGTCATTCCGGCCGACCTGCCGCTGGCCCGCGCCGTCGATTTCACCCATCTCATCGCGGCGCATCGCGGCGCTGGCACGGTGACCTGCGTGCGTTCGAAGGATGGTGGCACCGGCGCGCTGCTCTGCCCGCTGCCGCCGCCCGTTCCGTTCGCGTTCGGGCCGGACAGCTTCATCAGCCACGGCATGGCGGTGAAAGCTGCGGGCCTGTGCTTCCACGCGGTCGATATTCCACACATCGCGTTCGACCTCGACGCGCCGGAAGACCTGGCCGCGGTGCAGGCGCGCAGCGCCGGAAAATAAGCCAGTTTGCCGCGGGTTGACGTTCGCGCACCCTCTCTCCTATAGCTCCCGCGTCATATTTTCCGAGGAAACCCAGCCATGACCGCTCCAGACCAGCGCCTCCTCCGTTTCGGCACGTTCATCTCGCCATTCCATGACTGCGCCGAGAACCCGACACTGCTGATCGAGCGCGACATGCAGCTGGTCACCCATCTCGACCAGATCGGCTTCCATGAGGCGTGGATCGGCGAGCATCATTCCGGCGGCATGGAAACCATTCCGTCGCCCGAATTGTTCATCGCCGGCGTGGCCGAACGCACGAAGCGCATCCGTCTCGGCACCGGCGTGCTGTCCCTGCCCTATCATGGACCGCTGACAGTCGCCGACCGCATCCAGCAGCTGGACCACCAGACGCGCGGCCGCCTGATGTTCGGCGTCGGTCCCGGCTCGCTGCCGTCCGACGTACACATGATGGGGCGCGACCCGCTGCGTATCCGCGAGATCGCCGAGGAAATGCTCGACGTGATCCTGCCGCTGCTGCGCGGCGAGATGGTCACCAAGCAGACCGACCACTTCAAGCTGCAGGATGCGCGCAGCCAGCTCGGCAACTTTACCCTTCCGCACGCCGAACTGGTGATTGCCGCCACCTCCTCGCCCTACGGTCCCAGCCTCGCCGGCAAGCATGGCGCCGGCCTGCTCTCGATCACCGCGACCTCGCAGGCGGGCTTCGACGCGCTGGCAAATACCTGGGACATCTGGAGCAGCGAGGCCGCCCGCCACGGCAAGACCGTCAACCGCTCGGCCTGGCGCCTGGTCGGCCCGGTGCACATCGCCGAAACGCGCGAACAGGCCCGCAGGGACGTGGCCCACGGCCTGCCGGCCTGGGTGAAGTATTTCAAGCGCGTCAGCGCCCTGCCGATCGCCACCGAAATCGACGCCAGCCTCGACGAGCAGATCGACGCCATGGTGAACAGCGGCATGGCGGTCATCGGCACGCCGGACGACCTGATCGCCCGCATCCAGAGCATGTGGGACAAGTCGGGCGGCTTCGGCGCCTGGCTGAACCTGGCCCAGGATTGGGCCGACTTCGAACACACGAAGAAAAGCTACGAGCTGATCGCCCGCTTCGTGATGCCGCACTTCACCAAGGTGAACAAGAACCGCTTCGAGTCCATGGAATGGGCCGCCGCCAACCGCGGTGAACTGCTCGGCATGCGCAGCAAGGCGGTCGAGAAGGAATTCGCCAAGTGGGAAGACAAGAAGGCCGAGATTGCCAAGAAGAGCTAGGGCCTCGGCTCTAAACCCTGTTCAGGGATTGACTTAGCCGCCCTGCGCCGCACTTATGGACGTGCGCGCAGGGCATTTTTTGCCAATTGCGAAAACACTCCCGCATTTGCTCAGCCCTGTGACGAAGCGCATTTTTCGCCAGGACACAATTTGACCAACCAGGAACCCCCGGAAGCCGCGAAAACGGAGCAGCTGGAAACACTGCTGGCGACGCCCGATTTGGCCGACGCCCTGGAAAGCAGGCAGTTTCGCCGATTTCTCGACCAGGTCCCCATCGCCATCGCGATTTCGGAACTCAAGGACCGCGAGCGCATCGTCTACGCAAATCGCGAATTCGAAAGGCTGACGGTCCTCAAGGCGGCCCAGGTCGTCGGCAAAACATGGACGGTTCTGCAAGGCGAAGGCACCGGCGAGCAGGAAGCGCGGAAACTTAGCGAGGCTATCGCCGAGTCAGTTGATTTCGTCGGCACGTTCAAGATTGAGCGCCCCGCCGCCGAGGCCGCCGTCGCCAACGTCTATTCCAATGTCATCCAGGACGATGAGGGCACGCCGTCCTACCGTCTCGCCGCGCTTGTGGATGTCAGCGCGTCAACCGAAGTCCTTCGCGAAGAGATCGAACAGAAAATTCGCGAGAAGGACACCCTGCTGCTGGAAATCCAGCACCGGGTAAAAAACAATCTCCAGATGATCACCGCCCTGATCCGCATAGAGGCGCGTAACGCGCGCGGAAAAATGGATACCAAGCCGTTCGATCGGCTGGCCGGCCGGATCGACTCCATACAGCTCATCTACAAGCTGCTGTCGGAGCATGAGCAGAAGGACGAAATCGACCTCGGCGTCTATCTGAGCGAAATCGCCTCGTCGGTGATGCACTCGCATGCGGTCGAGGGCATCCGGCTTGAACTTAAGGTCGATGCCTATCCGGTCTCGGTCAACGTCGCCCTGCCGATTGGCCTCGTCATCAACGAACTGCTGACCAACGCGCTGAAACACGCCTTCGTCGGCCGCGATGGCGGCACCATCAGTGTACAGAGCCTCGCTGACGGCGGCGGCTGCCGGGTCGTCGTCGCCGATGACGGCGTTGGCCTGCCCGATGGAGTGGAATGGCCACAAAGCGGCAAGCTGGGCGCGCTGATCGTTCAGTCGCTCCGCGAAAATGCGAAGGCCAGCCTCGACGTGGAATCAAGCCCCGGTCACGGCGTGAAGGTCACGATCCTGTACCGGCGCGCCGCCGCAACCGCCTGAACCGACCGACCTCAGTTGTAGAGGCTGCGGAACGACTCCCACACCACGCGCCGAGTCTTGATCGCGCGCGTCGCGTTGCTCAGCACCTCGTCCTGGTCCTCCCGCGTCGCGCACAAGGCATGCGCGATGCGCGCATTCTCCTCGCCATGCTCCAGATCCGCATAGCCGTGAACCAGCCAGTAGCGCACGCCATCGTCGTCCAGCTTGTAATGCTTGCGGCAGGCGTCGGCGACCAGCTGCGATGAATAGGCGCTGTCCGCTTCGGTAATTTCTATGGCACCGCGCAGCCGCGGCACGTTGGTGCGGTTGTTCAGGCTCATCATCTCGATGTAGCCATACATCTCCGGGGTGATCGGCGTGTCCTCGATCTCTTCGTCGGTCATGCCCAGGCCGTAGCACATGTTGCGCGCGAGGAAGACGTGCGGCGCATCGCCGGTATAACCGATCTCGCCCACCGCATTGGCAATTGCCGTATGCAGTATTTCCGGCCCCGCATCGCGAAAGCCATAGGGCTTGCCAATGCACGGCGCGCCGGTGCGGATCGTCATATAGTAGGTCTGCACCGCCAGCCCCTTCACGCCCGCAATGGGCGCCTTGCCGTCGCGCAGATCCTGGCAGAACTGCGTGGTCACGACGGAGTTGGTGGCACGGATATGCTCCATCTCCTTGGCGAACTCGTCTTCGTTCCGTTTTGCCTGGGCCATTTTTTCCTCCGGATCTTTGTTTTATTGAGCGTCTTCCTCGGCCGGGCGCGACAGCCAGCCGTCCCACATGTGCCGCCACACGCCGGTGCTTTCGCGGATCGCATGGGTGACGACGTACTGGTGGTAGCCGGACTGCGCCAGTTCCTGCAGCATCAGCGGACGCTCGGTCGTGCGCGGCCCATCAAAGGCCGCAAGCGCATCGAAACAGGCCAGCGCCTCCACCGGCACGCCATAATGCTTTTGCAGGCCTGCCTTGAGCACCTTCGCGACCTCCGCCCATTGCGCGTCGATGGATGTGGCGGCAACGCCGGCCTCAAGCCATTCCAGGCCCAGGCTGCGGACACAGGCGAGGAATACCGTCGTGCGGCGCGATGCCTGCCCGGTGCTGGAATTGACGCCCATGGCCTGGGCGAACCTCTCCGCCAGTTCGGTCAGTGGGGCGAAGCCATTATAACCGAACGCCAGGGTCGAGCCGTAGCTGAGCAGGATGACGGTGTTGACCCCGTGCAGCGATGCGCGCGAGGCGATCTCGCCCTCGATCAGCGGCAGGTCGCGGGCGATCAGCGGCAGGTCGCGGGCGAAGCGCTGCACCGCCTCGCGCGGCGCGGTGCCATCGGCCACTGCCTTTACGAACGGGCTGCTCGCCGCCGACTTCGCGCGCAGCAGGCCTTCCATCTTGGCCCAGAACTCGGGCACCGGAATGCCCTTTGGCCGCGCGCGGAATTTGAAAATGTCGGGCGGGTTGATCCACTTTGACGGATCGGGTGCGTGCGGGATGGCAGATGACATCGACACGGGACGTTCCTCCGAAGAACTTTATATTTTATAAAATATAGGATAATGATGATCAATCATGTCGGTCAAGTCGCTTTCAACCGCCCCCCTGTCCCGTCCGCGCGCCACCGCCGCCCACGACATCGGGCTTGAGATCAAGCGCCTCATCTTCACCGGCAACCTGCGCCCCGGCGACCGCGTGCCCCAGGCCGAGATCGCGCTGACGTTAGGGGTCAGCGCCACGCCGGTGCGCGAGGCTGTCGTCGCCTTGGGCCAGGAAGGCCGGGTCGTATTGCATGCGCACCGCGGCGCCTTCGTCGCGCCATTTGACGCCGGCGTGGTGCACGATCATTTCGAACTGTGCGGCGTGGTCTTCGGCCATGCGGCTCGATTGGCCAGCGAACGCGCCGACGATGCCGCCTTGGATCGCCTCATGGCGCTGGGCAAGCGCATCGCGGCAACCAAGTCACCGGACGCCCTGCTCGATTTCGTTACCGCTTTTTACGCCCTGGTGAACCAGGTTGCCGGCTCATCCAGCCTGCGCGCCGCGCTCCGCAGCCTTGCCGGGATTGTGCCCGGCAACCTGTTCGCCGTCGTGCCGGCCGCGGGGCCCATCGCCCGTGAAGGCATGACCGACATGCTCGCCGCAATGCGCCAGCGCGACGGCAGGGCGGCAGCGGATAGCTGTGCGCGCATGTACCGGCGCCACGGCGACGCCATCGTCGCCCACCTGATCGACCAGGGTGTGTTCGGCGCCTAGGCCGCCGCGCGGCGGAACAGGTCGGCCAGGAAATCGACGAACGCCACCACTTTGGCGGAGCCGCGCCGGTTGTGCTGGTACACAGCGTAAACCGAGTAGCCAAAATCGGTCGGCGTCACTTCGTAGTCGGTGAACAGCCGCACCAGACGTCCGGCCGCCAGTTCGTCCGCCACCGACCAGGCCGGCATCAGGCCGATGCCGACGCCCTGCACCAGCGCAGCGCGCAGCACCACGCCATTGTCGGTCCGCAGGCTGCCCGTCACGCTCAATTCCTTCACCACGCCATTGGCGGCACGGAAGCGCCAGGTCGGGCGAGCCAGGTTGCGCTCGTAAGTGATGCAATTGTGCGCCACCAGGTCCTCGGGCACGCGCGGTATCGTGCGGCCCGCCAGATAGGCGGGGCTGGCGCAGACAACCGGTACGCTGGGGCTCAGCTTGCGGCCGATCAGCGTTGAATCCTCCAGCGTGCCGACGCGGAGATCGATGTCGATATCCTCGCCCGCCAGGTCGACCGCGTTCAGGTTCGACAGGCGCAGGTCGACCTTCAGGTCCGGATACTGTTCCAGGAAGCGGGGCAGAGCCGGCGCGATGACCACGGTGCCGGCGGTAATCGGCGCCCGCACCCGCAGCGTGCCGACCAGGCCGGAATGGAAATGGGTCACCGCCTCGGACGCATCCTTCAGGTCGGCCAGGATCGGCTCGACCCGCCGGTAGAACACTTCGCCTGGTTCGGTCAGGCTCAGCTTGCGGCTGGACCGGTTGAGCAGGCGAACGCCGAGGCTGCCCTCCAACGCATTAATGTGGCGCGACACCGACGCCGCCGACAGGCCCACGTGCCGCCCGGCGGCCGACAGGCTGCCGTCCTGCACCGTGCGCACAAACAGACGTATGGCGTGTAGCGTTTCCATCCCAGCCATCTTTGCAGATTCCGTAAAGATGGTACGCGCCCTGCGGGCGTTATCAAGGCCCCCGTTTCACGCTACCCCTTGTGAAACGGGAGGAAACAAGGTGGCCGACAAGGTCGATCTCGTCGTTCGTCACGGGCTGGTCGTCGATGGCCGCGGCGGCGAGCCCTACGAGGCCGATATCGCCGTCCGCAACGGTCGCATTGTTGCCGTGGGCGACGTGCTGGCCACCGGCACCGAGGAAATCGACGCCAAGGGCAGGATTGTCACGCCCGGCTTTGTCGATGTGCACACCCACTACGACGGCCAGGCGACGTGGGACGAGCGCCTGCATCCCTCATCGTTCCACGGTGTCACGACGGCGGTGATGGGCAATTGCGGCGTCGGCTTCGCGCCGTGCCGGCCCGACCAGCGCGACATGCTGCTGCGCCTGATGGAAGGCGTCGAGGACATTCCCGGCGTCGTCCTGTCCGAGGGTGTGCCGTGGCAGTGGGAGAGCTTCCCCGACTATTTCGATTTCCTCTCGCGCCGCAGGTATGACATCGACGTCGCTGGCTACGTGCCGCACGCGGCGTTGCGCGTCTATGTGATGGGCGAGCGTGCGGCCAGCCGCGACGCCGCGACACCGCGTGATCTGGCCGAGATGGACCGGCTGATGCGCCAGGCGATGCAGGCCGGCGCCATGGGCTTTGGCACGTCCCGCACCCTGCTGCACCGCTCCAGCAATGGCGAGACGACGCCGACGCTCAAGGCCACCGAGGAAGAACTGACCGTCCTCGCCCGCGCCGTGCGCGAGACCGGGGATGGCCTGATGCAGTTCGTCAGCGACTGGGACCCGCAGGAAGATGCGCTGTCGGAACTGGATCGCATCATCGCCGGCTCGGGGTGCCGCATCAGCTTCGCGATGACGCAGAACCACCGCCGACCCGACATCTGGCGCCGCACACTGGACTGGGTCGCCCAGGCGAACGATGCCGGCAAGTGGGTGAAGGTGCAGATCCTGCCACGCCCGCTGGGCCTGCTGCTGGGACATGAGTTGACGCTCAATCCGTTCTACACCACGGAAACCTATCGCGCGTTGTCGTGTCTGCCGTTCGCGGAGAAAATCCGCGCGCTGCGCCAGCCCGATATCCGCGCCCGCATCATCAACGAACCGCCCGATCCCAATCCGACCAACGCGCTAGGCGTGCGTACGCGCTTCTTCGACCGCCTGTTCGAACTAAGCGACCCGCCGAACTATGAACCCTCGCCCGACGACAGCGTGGCCGCGCAGGCGGCACGCATGGGCGTGCGGCCCGAGGAACGCGCCTATGACCTTCTGCTCGAACGCGATGGCCGCAACCTGCTGTACATGGCGATCTCGAACTACGCCGAGGCTTCGCTCGACACCGTGCACGACATGCTCAGCCACCGCGACACGGTGCCCGGCCTCGGCGATGCCGGCGCGCATCTCGGCAGCATCTGCGACGGCAGCTACTCCACCTTCCTGCTGACGCACTGGGCGCGTGATCGCAAACACGACCGCTTCACCCTGCCTTTGGTCGTAAAGTCGCTGAGCCACGACACGGCGTCCGTGATGGGCCTGAACGATCGCGGCGTGCTCGCGCCGGGCTATCGCGCCGACATCAACGTGATCGACTTCGACCATCTGCGCCTTGGCGTGCCCACCATCCAGCGCGACCTGCCGGCCGGCGGCCGCCGCCTGATGCAGCGCGCCAGCGGCTATGACGTCACCGTTGTCGGTGGCGCCGTCACGTATCGCAATGGCGAGGCGACGGGCGCCCTGCCCGGCCGCCTCGTCCGCGGCCACCAGGCGGCGCCGTAAGAATTTCCACGGGAGAAACACCATGACCGCCTATCGTGTGATCGATGCCGATGCCCATTTCGTCGAACCGCCCGAGGTCTGGAACAAGTATCTCGATCCGAAATTTCGCCATGCCGCGCCGAAGAAGGTGATCGACAACCAGGGCCGCAGCCGCCGCGTCATCGCCAACCACATGATGGAGTACATCCCGAACGCGCCGCCACCGCCGGGCGGCGTGACCATGGACAAGAAGCCCGGCTCGTTCGACCCGAAGGCGCGCATCGCCGACATGGACGAGGCTGGCGTCGATACCATGGTGATCTACCCCACCTCGGGCCTGTATTTCTTCAGTCTGAAGGATGTGCCGACCTGCGTGGCGTTGTGCCAAGCGTACAACAACTGGGCCAGCGACTTCGTGAAGTACGATCCGAAGCGGCTGGTCGCGCCCTGCATCATTCCGCAGATCGATGTCGATGAGGCGATCAAGGAGGCCCGCCGCGGCCTCGGCGAACTGGGGCTGCGCGGCGTCTTCATGCGGCCGAACCCGGTCGGTGGCCGCACCATGGACCACCCGGCCTACGAACCGTTGTGGGACGTGCTGGAGGAATACAACGCCCCCGTCGTGCTGCACGAAGGCACGACCCAGGACCTCAACCAGACCGGCATGGACCGCTACGACAATTTCATGTTCCGGCACATGATCTCGCACCCGTTCGAGCAGCAGATGGCCTTGCTCAGCATGATCTGCGGCGGCGTGCTGGAACGGCACCCGAAGCTGCGCACCATGACGGTCGAATGCGGCGTCGCCTGGGCGCCGTACTGGATCGACCGCATGGACGACCACATCCATCACTGGGGTCATGCCAGTCTGAAGTTGCCGCTGATGCCGTCGGAATATTTCCGTCGCCAGTGCTTCGTCGCCGCCGAGGGCAACGAGCGCCTGCTGCCCTTCACGGTCGACGCCATCGGCGACGACAATATCTGTTTCTCGACCGACTATCCGCACCCCGACCATCCGTTCGATGGCGTGGTCGAGGGACTGAAGACGATGAACGGCCTCAGCGACGTGTCGAAGCGGAAAATCCTGGGCGAGAACGCGGCCCGCCTGTTTGGTATATGATGTTCGCCGGGAGATAAACTCAACGCCGCACGAAACGGCCAATACAGAAGAGGACACGCCGATGTCCCTGGACCTCGTCATCCGCAACGGCACCGTAGTCGACGGCACGGGCCTCGCATCCTATCGCGCCGATGTCGGCGTTCGGCAGGGTAGGATCGTCGCCATTGGCCGCATTCCGGAACGAGGCCGCCGGGAACTCGATGCCGACGGCCATGTGGTCACGCCCGGCTTTATCGACGGCCACACCCACATGGACGCGCAGGTGTTCTGGGATCCACTGGGCACTTGTTCGTGCTGGCACGGCGTCACGACAGTGGTGATGGGGCATTGCGGTTTCACCCTTGCGCCGGCGAAATTCGCCGACCGCGCGCTGGTCATCCGCAACCTGGAGCGGGCCGAGGACATTTCCGGCGCGGCCATCGCGGCCGGCATCGACTGGACCTGGTCGAACTTCGCCCAATATATGGACGCGGTGGATGCCGTGCCGAAGGGCATCAACTACGCCACCAACATCGGCCATTCGGCGCTGCGCACCTGGGCGATGGGTGAACGCGCCTTCGACGGTCCCTCGAGTGACACCGACATCGACGTGATGGTGCGCGAGCTGCGCGCGGCCCTGCAGGCGGGCGCGATCGGCTTCACCACCTCGCGCAGCGGCCAGCACGAAACGTCCGACAACCGGCCCGTCGCCTCGCGCCTCGCCACGTGGAGTGAGGTCCGACGCCTGGTCAACGCCATGGGCGAGCTGGGCACCGGCATGTTCGAACTGGCGAACGAGCCGGCCGCCAACGGGGAAGATAACGCCGCCCGCGACGAGTATTATGGCCGGCTCCGCGCGCTCGCCGTCGAGAGCGGTGTGCCCATGGTATTTGGCACGCTGGGCCGCCATGCCCGGTCCCAGCTCGCCCTGCTGGATTCGACGGCAGCCGCCGGGGGGCGCATGTTCGGCATGACCCACAGCCGGGGGGTCTCGGTCGTGCTGTCGTTCAGGACACATCTGCCGTTCGACGGCCTGGCGGAATGGAAGCCGGTCCGCGCCCTGCCGCTCGACCAGCAAAAAAAGGCCCTGGCCGATCCCGCCACCCGGAAACGCTTGCTCCACGCCGCCCATCACGGCGACTACGGCAATCCCATCGGCGCCGAGGCGCGCAAACCCGACTACACGACCATGCGCATCCTCGATACTCCCCTGCCGCCGCACCGGACGGTTGCGGAGGTCGCGGCAGAGCGGGGCGTCGATCCCGTCGACCTCATCATCGACCTGTCCCTTGCGTCGGACTTCGCGCAGTTCTTCGTCCAGCCGATCACGCCGATGGACCCGAAAGAACAGTTGGTGCTGATGAAGCATCCGCGGACGGTGATGACCTTCTCCGACGCGGGCGCCCATGTCAGCCAGATCATGGACAGCTCCATCCAGACCCACCTGCTCGCCCACTGGGTGCGCGACCAGCAGGCCTTCACACTGGAGGAGGCTGTGCGCATGCTGACGCTGGCGCCGGCCCGCGCGTGGGGCTTCGCCAACCGGGGCCTGGTGCGCGAAGGCCTGGTGGCCGACCTCAACGTCTTCGACCCGGCCACAGTCGGGCCGGACATGCCGACGGTCGCCAGCGACCTCCCCAGCGGCGCCCTGCGGCTCCGGCAGGAGGCAAGCGGCTTCCTGGCGACTATCGTCGGCGGCGAAATCGTATTGGACCGGGGGCGTGACACCGGGGCGCGACCGGGTCGACTGGTGCGGGGACCGTTGCACGTGCGCGCCTAGGGTTCGTGCCGCCATCGTCGGGAGGAAAGCAAACGTGCGATCGGGCCTCCACTGTCTCCGAGTGATTCTTCTACCGGGGCTTCTCGCCGGACTGGTCGGGCTCGGCATCACCGGCGCCACGGCGGCCGATGGCTGGCCCACCAAGCCGATCCTGATCGTGGTCGGCAATCCTGCAGGCGGTCCCGCGGACACGATTGCCCGCCTCGTGACCGGCGGCATGGCGAAGACACTGGGCCAGCCCTTCATCGTCGAGGCCCGGCCTGGCGGCGGCACCGGCGGCACCATCGCGATGAATGCCGTGTTCTCGGCGGCGCCCGATGGCTACACCATCGGCCTGGGCACGTCCGGACCGCTCGGCGCCGGTCCGGCGCTGGTCAAGCTGCCGTGGGACCCGCCAAAGGATTTCACCGCCATTTCGCAAATCTCCGAGGGAACCTTTCTGCTCGGAGTCAGCACGTCGCTGGGGGTCGACACGGTCCAGGAACTGATCGCGAAAGTGAGGGTCAATCCCGGCCGCTACAATTACGGCTCCGACGGCATCGGCTCATCGACCCATCTGGGCTTCGAACTGTTCAAGATCCGCGCCGGCGGGCTGGACGTCGTGCACATCCCCTACAAGGGATCGAGCGAGAAGAACGCCAGCATGCTGGCAGGTGAAATCCACTTGTTCCTCAACTCGCCGTCCAAGGTCGTCGATGGCATGATCGCCGACGGCAAGATCAAGGCGGTTGCCGTCACCTCGCCGCGCCGCCTCGCCGACCTGCCGAACGTGCCCACCATGGAGGAAGCCGGCCTGCCGGGCGTGGATGCGCGCTCGTGGTTCGGTCTGGTCGCACCTAAGGGCTTGCCCGCCGACATCGTCGAACGGTTGAACCAGGCGGCTGTTGCGGCCTTGCAGCAACCCGAAGTGATCGCCGGCCTGAAGACGCTCGGTCAGAACGCGCACCCGGGCACGCCGGCGGAACTGACCCAGCTGATGACCGATGCCAATCGCCAATGGAGAGAAGTCGTCGAGAAGGCGAACATCAAGGTCGACAACTAATCCGGATTGCGAGGAGTGGGAAAATGCCGGCCAGAGTCTGTCACTCACTGCTCACGCCGCTCGTGGCGCTAGCCATGGGCCTGTGCCTCGGCGGCATCGTCCCGGCGGCGCGCGCGCAATCCTGGCCGACCAAGCCGATCCGCCTGGTCATCGGCAACCCTGCAGGCAGTTCGGCCGACATCGTGACCCGCACCTTGGCGGACGCGCTCCAGGGTCCGCTCGGCCAGCCAATCATCGTCGACAACAAACCGGGCGGCGGCACCGGCGGCACTATCGGCATGCAGGCCGTCTTCAGCGCAGAACCCGATGGCTACACGCTCGGCGTCGGCACGTCGGGGCCACTCGGCGCCGGACCGGCGCTCGTCAAGCTGTCTTGGGACCCGCCGAAGGACTTCACCGCCGTCGCGCAGATTTCCGAAGGCACTAACTTTCTCGGCGTAGCCGCCTCGCTCGGCGTCAGCACGCTGCCAGAACTCATCGCCAAGGCGAAGGCGAACCCGGGCAAATACAGCTACGGCTCCGACGGCGTCGGCTCGACCACGCACCTGGGCTTCGAACTGTTCAAGATAAGGGCCGGCAATCTTGACATCGTCCACATCCCCTACAAGGGCGCGAGCGAGAAGTATCCCGCCCTGCTGGCCGGCGACATCCAGTTTTTTCTGAACAGCCCGACGAAGGTAATCGACGAGATGATCCGCGACGGCAAACTGAAGGTGGTGGCTGTGACCGCGCCCGAGCGCCTGGCGGACTACCCCGCCGTGCCGACCATGGCCGAGGCGGGGCTGTCTGGTATCGACGTGCGTTCGTGGTTCGGCGTGGTCGGGCCCAAGGGCCTGCCGCCCGCCATTGTCGAGCGCCTGAACCGCGAGATCGTCGCGACGCTGGCGCGGCCCGACGTCATCGCCCGGATGAAGGCGGCGGGGCAGAACGCGCGCGCCAGTTCGCCGCAGGACTTCGCCAAGCTGATGGGCGACGCCAACCGGCAATGGAAGGAAGTCGTCGAGAAGGCGAACATCAAGGTCGACAACTGAGCCAGGGGCGGAATCAATCATGACAGCAGGTGACATTTCAGGGTCATGCGGGCTGCGGTTCGTGGCTGGTCTCGCACTGTGTTTCGCCCTGGCGGCGCCGGGGTTCGCGCAGCAGGGCTATCCCTCCAAGCCGGTGAAGTTCATCACCGGCGTGCCGCCCGGCGGCCCGTCCGACTTCGTCAGCCGCCTGATCGCGGAGGGATTGACAGTGTCGCTCGGCCAGCCGGTCGTGGTCGAGAACCGCCCCGGCGGCGGCACCACCATCGGCCAGGCTGCCGTCGCCACCGCAGCGCCCGACGGCTACACGATTGGACTTATTTCGAACGCGCCCACCACGGCGGCGCCGCTGCTGCAGAAACTGCCCTACGAGCCGACCGGCTTTACGCCCATCGCACTGGTCGCCGACGTGCCGCTGATGGTGCTGGTGCAGCCCTCTATGGGCGTGAAGACGCTGGGTGAGCTGGTCGCCCGCGTGAAGGCCAGTCCAGGCAAGTTCAATTATGCCTCTGACGGCGTCGGTTCCTCGACCCATCTCGGCTTCGAACTGCTTAAGATCAGGGCCGGCAGTCTCGACGTCACCCATATCCCGTTCAAGGGCACCGCCGAAATCCTCATGGGTTACGGCTCGAACGACGTGCAGATGTCGATCACCGGCGTGCAGGCGGCGCTCGGCACTGTGCGCGATGGCCGCATCCAGGCGCTGGCGATCACCGGCCCGAACCGCCTGCCCGCCCTGCCCGACGTGCCGACGATGAAGGAGGCAGACGTGCCGGCGCTGCGCGGCGTCAACCTGTCGTCGTGGTTCGCGGTCGCCGGTCCGGCCGGGCTGCCGGCCGACATCCAGATCCGCCTGTACCGCGACATCGTGGCCTATCTCTCGAAGCCCGAGGTGAAGACGCGCATGGAATCCGCCGGCGGGTTGACGGTCCTGACCGGCTCGCCGCAGGACCTGTCGAGGCTGATCAGTGACAGCACCGCCCAGTGGAAGGAAACCATCGAGAAGGCCAACATCCGGATTCAGAACTGAGACAAAGTCTTGGCTTCCGGCGGTATTGTCACCCACGCGATCGACCGGCGTGTACTCAGGTACAGGAAAAATGAGGGCCGGCAGAACTACCAGAACCTCATCAGCCACGCGCTTCTGCGAAGTGCCTAGAAAATCAGAAACAGCAAAATGATGATGGGGATCGGAATGCCGATCAGCCAAAGAATAAGTCCTTTTCCCATGAAACGGTCCTCCATTACTTCGCAACGGTAAACGGCGCTGGCTAGCAGCGGTTCCGCTCCAAAACGTGACCGAGTTCGCTCCCGCGCAACGGCAGCGCGACTTTGCGCCTCACCGATCTAGGAGATATTGACCTCGCCTCGACGTTCGAATGAATGGACCAGCGTTCGGCCACGCCGAACCCCCGCCAGCGATCACTTCACGCCCAGATGCCGCGCCAGCTTGTCGAGGGTCTGGTTGCCGAGTTCCACCGCGCCGAAGCCGATAGTGGCGTCGCGCTGCTCCTTTGTCGGGTGCAGCTGGCGCATGGTCAGCACGCATTTGCCGTTGCTCTGCTCATCGAAGGTGATCGTCACGCGGAACCGCCCGGGATCGTTGTCCACGTCAGTCCCGTGTTCGATCTCCAGAAGCCTCGGCGCGTCCACGCGCAGGAACACCATGCGGTTCTCCCAGCGGGTGCCGTCCGGACCGGTATAGATGAACCGCCAGCGCCCGCCCTCGCGGATGTCGATCTCGAGGGTCTCGGTCGTGAAGCCCTCGGGCCCGAACCAGCGCGTGATCTGCGCCGGATCGGTGAAGGCCTCGAACACACGGGCGCGCGGCGCGGCGATCACGCGCGACAGCACCGTCTCGCGCTCCAGTGCCCAGGTCGTGCGGGGATCATCGCTCATTGTCGTCGCCTTTCGAGACGGTGGGTTGTGCGGATTGCGGTTGCGCGAGAAAGCGCTCCAGCCGGTCGAACCGCGCTTCCCAGGCCGCGCGCGTGCGGTCGAACCAGCGTGCTGTCTCGGCCAGACGCTCGACATTCAGGCGGCAGGGCCGCTTCTGGCCGTCGCGCCCGCGCGTGATCAGCCCGGCGCGCTCGAGCACCTTCAGGTGCTGCGACACCGCCGGCAGGCTCATGGCGAAGGGCCGGGCAATCTCCTGCACCGTCATGTCGCCTTCGCTGGCCAGCCGGCCGAGGATCGCCAGCCGGGTGGCGTCGCCAAGGGCCGCGAAAGTGTCGCTAGTCGCCAGAAAGGACCGCACGTTTACGGCTCACAATATATTTAAGTATTAACTTAAATATATCGCCTGACGGCATCTGTCAACAAGCCCCGGCGCCTGCCTCAGCACGGCAAGCCGAGGACAACGAGACCGACAGATGGTCTCGTGACACCGCGCAGTTAAAATCAGGATTCAGAACTGACGCGACGGGCTGTGCCGATCGCAGTCATCACTTCAGAACGAGAAGCCTCTGGGGCGAGCGACGGGGCTCGAACCCGCGACCACAGGTACCACAAACCTGTGCTCTACCAACTGAGCTACGCCCGCCACCGGAGTGCGGTGTTCTAGCCATCGGCCCTGCCTGGGTCAAGCCCGACTCAACGTAGGCTTGGGCTCCGAAAAACCGGCAATCCGCGCCCGTTTTTTACCCACCTGCACAAAATATGAGCTATTTAAGGGCTGAAACGTGACTGGGGATGCATGCATTGGCGCGCGAATGCACCTGTTCCAACTGGCACGGCCCATGCTTATACAGGGCCATCGCCAGGGGGCGCCGATCCCCTTTGTATTCACGTACGCGCCGAGGGTTCGAAGGTTCCGCCAGTCCATGAAAAAAATCGAAGCCATCATCAAGCCGTTCAAGCTGGACGAAGTTAAGGAAGCGCTGCACGAAGTCGGCCTCCAGGGCATCACTGTCACCGAGGCCAAGGGCTTCGGTCGCCAGAAGGGCCACACCGAGCTCTACCGCGGCGCCGAATACGTCGTCGATTTCCTGCCGAAGGTGAAGATCGAGGTCGTCATCGAGGACAACCTGGTCGAACGCGCCATCGAGGCCATCATGGCCGCCGCGCGCACCGGCCGCATCGGCGACGGCAAGATTTTCGTCACCCCGATCGAGGAAGTCATCCGCATCCGCACCGGCGAAAAGGGCGCGGAAGCGGTCTAACCCGTTCGCGGCACTTTGGGGCCGCCGAGCAGACAGATTTCGTAACTACCTACCACTGACAGGAAGAGAGCAAGATGTCCGACGCCAAGACCGTCCTCAAGTTCCTCAAGGAAAAGGAAGTGAAGTTCCTGAGCCTTCGCTTCACCGACCCGCGCGGCAAGTGGCAGCATCTGGCCATTGACATGAGCATGGTCGACGAGGACTTCCTCAACGAAGGCACGATGTTCGACGGCTCCTCGATCGCCGGCTGGAAGGCGATCAACGAGTCCGACATGCTGCTCAAGTTCGACTTCGACACGCTGACCATGGACCCGTTCTCGGCCATGCCGACGGCGATCCTGTTCTGCGACATCGCCGAACCGCTGACCGGCGCCAATTACGGCCGCGATCCGCGCAGCATCGCCAAGCGCGCCGAGGCCTACGTCGCCTCGACCGGCATCGGCGACACCGCCTATTTCGGCCCCGAGGCCGAGTTCTTCGTGTTCGACGACGTGCGCTACAAGGTCTCGATGAACGAGACCTTCGTGTACATGGACGACATCGAAGGCCCGTACAACACCGGCAAGGTCTACGAGTCCGGCAATTACGGCCACAAGATCCCGATCAAGGGCGGCTACTTCCCCGTCGCCCCGATGGACCAGGGCGTCGATCTCCGCAACGAGATGCTGTCGACCATGGCCGACATGGGCGTGCCGGTCGAGAAGCACCACCACGAAGTGGCCTCGTCGCAGCACGAACTGGGCATCAAGTTCGGCAAGCTGGTCCGCAGCGCCGACTTCCTGCAGCTCTACAAGTACTGCATCCACAACGTGGCGCACTCGTACGGCAAGACGGCGACCTTCATGCCGAAGCCGGTCAAGGGCGACAACGGCTCGGGCATGCACGTGCACCAGTCGATCTGGAAGGACGGCAAGCCGCTGTTCGCCGGCAACGGCTATGCCGACCTCAGCGAGATGTGCCTGTACTACATTGGCGGCATCATCAAGCACGCCAAGGCGCTGAACGCCTTCACCAACCCGCTGACCAACAGCTACAAGCGCCTGATCCC
>CANJGB010000001.1 GCA_947473805.1 Alphaproteobacteria bacterium | reverse complement strand
CGCAACCGCAGGCTTGCCCGCGACTTCGAACGCCATGCCCGCAAGGTGGCCGCCTTCGTCCGCCTCGCCATGATCCGCATCATGCTCAGGCGCCTCGCAAAGCCAACTCACTCAACGGGAATCTAAACTTTCCGGAACGGCTCTGAGGTGGGCACCTGCAGCAGTTAAGGGCGTTCAACGTTTCGCGCGTTGGATGGGCTTGGAAGAAGAAGCACTAAAAGCCGCAGCGCAAACAATTGAAGCCACCCAGAGATCGGAAGAGGAGAAAAAGAAGGCGGCAGAAGTTGAGCGCGCTGCCCAATTGAATAAATCGACGCCCGACTATCAATTCGTGGCGGAAATATTTGATGAGTTACGTCCGCTTGAACGGAACGAAGCCAAAGAGACGCGGCAGGGGACGGATATGGCAATTGAAGAATGCATCAGCCAGATCCGAACCAAGTACCCAAGTTTGGTCGACAAGATTAAGCACGTTGGCGGAGGCTCGACGGACCGGAAAGATTTGGAAGACCAGAAAGAGGTCTATTTCAAAAACATCGACGCAGGCAAAGGCGAGAGCAGCAACCTCAACAGCAGCTATGCGGACGGTACTTTGCACGACACCCGGAAAGACTTGAGGGCGCCTGGGGCAACGTTCAATTTCAACGGAATGACAACTCTCGCCGATGGGATTACGCCAACAAAACGGGAAGCCGAACAGCTTAAGAAGTTGATCAAAAATGCAGCAGGCCATGTGGTAAGGGGCATCGGGAAAATTGGCAGGAAAACGAAAAAAGAAGATTTTATGAAGCAGATAAAAAAACGGTAATTTTGGCCGACTTACCGCGTCATCACCCTTGTCCCCGCAATGAAGTCGTTGCGCGCGCGGTCGCCGATGCCCATCAGGTTGAGCTGGTAGGTGTAGCCCTGCTCGAGGCGGAAGGCCTTGCGCTTCTTGTAGATGTCGATGTGGTTCAGGGCGGCCTTCGCGTAGCGCAACACGTCGCGCGGCTTGGCGGCGAGGTCGGCGGCGAGCTGGCGCGCCACCGGCATCAGGTCGTCGGCATCGGTCAGGTGGGCGATGGAGCCCCAGGCGTGCAGGTCGATAGTACTGACCCGCCGGCACGACAGCGACAGTTCGCGCAGCTTCATCGGCGGCACCAGGCGGGCCAGGTGCGAGGCGCAACCGGGCGAGCCGTTGTCGACCTCGGGCAAAGCGAAGCGGGCGTGCCGCGTCGCCACGATCATGTCGCAACTGGCGACAAGGCCGATGCCGACGCCGAGGCAGAAATCGTTCACCGCGGCGATCACCGGCGCCGGGCACTGCCAGATCGCCTCCCACCCCGCGTCGCAGGCCTCGCACGATTCCACCATCAGGGCGCGGCTGTCGCCGGCCTGCATTTCCTTGATGTCGATGCCGGCGTTGAAGCCACGGCCCACGGCCGTCAGGATAACGGCGCGCACGTCGTCGTTGCGCGCGAGATCGCGGGAAGTACTGTCGATGGCCCAGGTATCGGCGATAGTGATGGCGTTGACGGGCGGATGGTCGATCACCACCTCGGCCACGCCATCGCGCACCGCGCAGGTAACGGTCACGGTTCGCGGCCGGCGATCATGCGCACCGTGCGATAGGTCTGCGTCACCTCGCCCCGCTGGTTGACGACGTGGTTCAGGCTTTCGACGATGCCGCGATTGCCCTTGCTGGTGGGGCGCACGCTTTTCACCTCGACCTCGACATGGATGGTGTCGCCGACCAGGACCGGCAGCAGCAGCTTCTGCTCCATCTCCATCAGCGCCAGGCCGCGTCCCTGCAGCACCGCCTGGATCAGCAGCCCCTCGGCGAAGCAATAGGCCAGCACGCCCGGCACCAGCTGGCCCTTGATGGCGTTGCTTTCGGCCTGGAAGACGACGTTGTTGAACACCACCTCGGTCATGCCGGTGGCGTTGAGGAAGCCGATCAGGTCAGCCTCGAAAATGGTGCGGCCAATGGTGCGGAAGGTCATGCCGGGCTGGTATTCGTCCCAGGCGAGACTGAGGCCGTAGGTCTTCATCGTCATGGCATCGCCGCTCCGCGCCGTCCGTGCTAGAGAAAGGCTAGCACATCAGGAGGAACGCCGATGATCCTGTTCTACAGCAGCGCCTCGCCCTATGCCCGCAAGGTGCGCATGGTGGCCGTTGAAGCCGGTCTCGACAACCTCATCGAGCTGGTCGTCATCAATCCGCGCGACGCCGAGAGCGGCCTGCGCGAGCACAATCCGCTCTCGCGCGTGCCGGCTTTGGTCACCGACGACGACGTCGCCCTGTTCGACAGCCGGGTCATCGTCGAGTATCTGGATCACGCCAATCCCGGCCGCAAGCTGATCCCGCCGCCGGGCCCGGCGCGCTGGGAGACGCTGGTGCGCGGCGCGCTGGGCGACGGCCTGATGGATGCCTCGGTGCCGCGCCGGCAGGAAATGGCCCGCCCGAAGAACGAGCAGTCGCCGGATTTCCTCGAGCGCATGCGCCTCGACACCGCGCGCACCCTGAACAAGCTGGAAACGATTACCGACGCGCTGCGCACCGTCGACATCGGCAGCATCGCTGTGGCGGCGGCGCTCGGCTATCTCGACTACCGCTTTCCCGATGATCGGTGGCGCGAAAACCGGCCGAAGCTGGCGAACTGGCTGGAGGGCTTCTCGACACGCCGCTCATGGCGGGAGACCTTGCCGGAATGACCGTAGACGCGGCGGCGGCGATCATCGCCGCCCTGGATCTGAAGCCGCATCCGGAAGGCGGCCATTTCGCCGAGACGTTCCGCGATGCCGATGCGGCGGGCGGGCGCGGTCATTCGACGGCGATCTATTACCTGCTGCAAGCAGGCGAGCGCTCGCACTGGCACCGCGTCGATGCCGCCGAGGTGTGGCACTTTCACGCCGGTGCGCCGTTGCACCTTCGGCTGTGGTCAGGCAGCGGTGCCGTTGAGGAGATTCGTCTCGGCGGCAACGTGTTGAACGGCGAACGGCCGCAAGCGGTGGTGCCGCGCGGCGTTTGGCAGAGCGCCAGCAGCACAGGCGCGTGGACACTGGTCGGCTGCACCGTCGCGCCGGGCTTCCGCTTCGAGGGTTTCGAAATGGCGCCGCCGGACTGGGAGGCGGGCAAATAGCGTTGCACGCGAGTGCGGGCGCAGGCGATGGTCCGCTCTCTAGTCACTGATGGGCAGGATGAAGGGCGATCCGAACGTCATCGCGAAGTTGAACCTGCTGCTCAAGAACGAGCCGACCGCGATCAACCAGTACTTCCTGCGTGCGCGCATGCTGAAGCACTGGGGCTTCGACCGGCTGGGCAAGAAAATCTAGGACGAATCCATCGGCAAGATGAAGCACGCCGACAAGCTGATGCAGCGCATCTTCATGCTGCACGGACTGCCCAATTTGCAGGACCTGGGCAAGCTGATCGTCGGCGAGGATGTGCCCGAGACGCTGAAGGCCGACCTCGCGCTCGAGAGCGGCGCGACCAGGTGACCGCGGTGTCGCTGTGCGACGAGGTGAAGGCTTTCGTTAGCCGCGAGATCGTCGTCGCGATCCTCGAGGATGTCGAGGCGCATATCGACTTCCTCGAAACCGAAATCGCGCCGATCGACAAGGTCGGACTGCAGGACTACCTGCAATCCCGGATGAAGACCGACGAGTAGAGTCTATTCGGCGCCGGCCAGCGCCGCGCACGCACCAGCATCACGCATCATCGCGCGGATCAACGGCACGCAAGAACCGCATTGGGGCGCACAGCCTGCTGGCGAAACACGTGGCCGGGCGACGCCGCGCCCTGTTGCTGTGCCTCGTGGACGTGGCGGTCTGAAATGCGGCGGCAGAGGCAGAGGATCATCAGGTTTCATCCGGTGCTTATAGTTCTGCGAATCACTTGCACTGACTACCGCCAAAGCCCTGGCGGCATTGGCTAATCGGCCGGGGACAACGGTTCGGCAAGCCCCCGGCGTCGCCCCGGCACCCGTTGCGGTGGTCCGCGACAGTCCGGCGCCCAAGCGTACCTAACGGCGGCTTCAGGCTGCGGAAGCCAGAATCCCGTCCTTGCCCAGCCGGCGATAGGGGACCGGCACTTCGAAGCCCTTGATGGCTTCGGTCTCGTGCAGCATCGGCTGGTTGACCAGCAGTTCCGCCACAGCCGGATCGGCAGCCAGGCTTTCGGAAATCACGATCTCGCCGCCGCCGCTCTGCCCCTGCATGCGGGCGGCCAGGTTCACCGTCGAGCCGAAATAGTCGAGCCGGTCATTCAGCGTGACCGCGACACAAGGCCCGCCGTGTAGGCCCATTCGGATGACCAGCGCCTCGCTGCCCTGGCGGGCGTTGAAGCCGGCGACGCGTTGCTGCATTTCCAGCGCGGCGCGCACCGCCTCGGCCGGGTCGGCAAAGGCCGCCATGACCGCATCGCCCATGGTTTTCACCATCGCGCCGTTGTGGCGGCGGACGAGGTCCGTCAGGAAGCCGAAATGCTCGCGCACCAGGTGATAGGCCGGGCCATCGCCAATGCGCTCGTACAGCGCCGTCGATCCCTCGAGATCGGTGAACAGCAGGGTGACGTTGTCGATCGACATCGCCTCGTCCGGGCGCAGCGCCTCCTCGGCGAACAGGTCGCGGAACGCCTGCAGGCTGGTCACTTTGTGGGCGGTCAGCGCATCGGCGGCCCAGGCGCGGCTTTCGACCACAAGCGTGCGCGGACGCGAGGCGCGGTTGCGCAGAACGATCTGGCCGGGACCGGCCGCCGCACCCGACGAGGCGCCGGTATCGGCGGCGACCACCTCGGGCATTGCGCGGCCGTCATAGGCGACGTCCGCCGTGGTGCCCGGATCGATGGTGCGGAAACGGTAATCGGTTGGCGGCAGCGCCTGGCCCAGCTGCCGGACTTCGCCGGGCGCCAGGATCTGCTGCACCATGACGTGCGGCGTGGCGTAGGGGCCGGCCATGCAGAACTCGCCAGCCGTGATCTCGCGCACCGCGGGAGCGGGCTGGAAGGTGATCTCGACGTTCTTCGAGAATTCGCTGTCGTAGTTGATGTTGCACGACGGACAGTGCGCGCCGCGCGGCAGCTGGTCCAGCGCCGAAACGGTCTGCTTGGCGCCACGGCAGCGCGGGCACAGCAGTCCCCATTGCAGTTTCAGCAGACCCTGGCGCGCGGATTCCAGGCACAGCTCGACCACGTGGCGCGGTTCGGCCTGCCACTGGCGGGCGAGGACCAGCGGCTTGATACGGATCAGATCGACTTCCTGTGCGGTGAGAATGTGCGACGTCAGGCGCTGCGCCATGCCGTGGCCGTAGGGGCTTTGCTCGATCTTCGCGGCCAGAACGCCCGCGCGCTCACCCGCGCCAGGCTGCAGATCGGGAGGCTCGTAGTCGAATGGCATCGGTCGCACGCCGTCGAGGAACGCGCAGGCGTCAGGCACCATGCGCTCGATCTTCGGACCCAGCTTGTCGATGAACCCGGTGCGCGCCAGCAGCCAGCCGAACATGCCGCGCGGTGCAAACTCAACGGTGTAGGTGGCAATGCTGCCGGTCGGCGATGGCTCCAGCGACAGGGCAATGCGGAAGCTTTTGAATGGCCCCTTAATGAACGGGCGGGTCTGGCTGAAATGCTTGCGGTACACCCACTCGTAGGGCGTTTCCTCCCACATCCAGGTGCCGCCCATCACTTTCGAGCGGCCGATACGGCGGACAGAGCCATCGGCCTGCGGCGTTTCCTCGACCTGGTATTTCGGCAGTTTCGACGCCTCGTTGAAGCGCGCCGTGTCCGACAAGAGCGGCCAAAGTTCTTCCGGGGTCTTGGGCAGGGACCAGGTCCAGGTCCGGCTGACGAGTTTGGGCATGTCGGTCGCTGTCCTCCACGGCGGCGCGATTGTCGCGCTCCCCGGTCCGTTACGCAATCGGCAGGCGGTTGGATGCCTGGCTAGAGCTGGTTCAAGCGATCGTGAAGCTCTTGGGCCAGGGCGGCAATCTCCTCGGCCGCCGGACTGCCCGGCTCCGCCTCGGCAACGCCCTGGCCGGCCAGGACGGCGGCAGCAAAGGCCTGGCGATTGCCGAGCGCCGTACGCGCCAGCGGCAGGTTCTTTTCCGCGATCAGGCTTCGTATCGTGTCGGCCAAGTGGCCGCGCGGCGGCACCCGGTTCAGCACCAGCATGACCGGCCGGCGCTCGGCGCGCGCAAGTTCGATCGTGGCGCCGGTGGCCCACAGGTCCATCGGGCTCAACTGTACCGGTACGACGGTCAGGTCCGAGGCGCGGACGGCGGCGCGTGCCGCGGTCTCCGCGTGCGGCGGGCTGTCGATAACGACCAGGTCGTGGTTGCCCTTGAGACGGTCGATCTCGGTCGCGGTGCGCCAGCCCGACACGGCGCTGATGGTCAGCGGCGCCAGACCTTTCTGCCCTTCGCGGATGCTGGACCACGCGGTGATGCTGGCCTGCGGATCGATGTCGAGGATGGCGACGTTCAGGCCGCTGGCGGCCCATTGCACAGCGAGGTTGATGGCGACGGTGGTCTTGCCCGCCCCGCCCTTTTGCTGCGCCACCGTAACAATGCGGCTGACCACCGGCTGTGCACCCCTCGACTGGGAGCCGAAGCTAGCACAGCAATCAGTTCTGCGGGAGGTCGGCCTTGGCGGTGCGCGCGGGTACCGGATTAGTGGCAAGCGGCGGGCTGGGCGGGACCTGCCCGGTTTTCGCCAGGCCGTAGGGATCGGTCTGGCCGTAGCAGTCGACGCCGCCCAGCGTCTTGTAGCAATGGACCGGAGGGCGGCCGCTGGCCACGGTGCGCGAGCGGCAATAACCATCGCCGTCGACGAAATTCATGACCGAGCATTCCTGGTCGGTGCGGCGCGACACGGCCTCGTCCACCGCGCCAACCACGGTGGAGGCGACGGTCGAGGCGACGATGCTTTCGCCGCCGCAGGCGGTAGCCAGCAGCAGGAGTGCGACAGACAGAGAACGGAGCGGCAGGGTCGTCATGCCGCCACCCTGACGTAGAAGGGTAAAAGCGCGGTTAAGCCCTGCCGGTCGGCAGGTCGAGGCGAAAGGTCGTACCCAGCGGGCCCGTCCGCACCAGCGCGATGTCGCCACCGTGGGCGCGCACCAGTTCCTGGGCGATGGCTAGGCCGAGGCCCGTGCCGCCTGCCCGCGCCCCGCCGCGGAAAGGTTCGAACAGGTGCTCGCGGGCCACAGCGCCCAGGCCCGGCCCATTGTCGGCGACCTCGATCACCACCCGGTCGTCATGGCGCACCGCGTCGACGCGCACCTCACCGCCGCCAGGCATGGCCTCAACTGCATTGCGCAGCAGGTTGAGCAGGATGCGGAAGAGCTGGTCACGGTCGGCGTCGACAATGGTGTCGCCGCCGGCGTAGCGCAGCACAACGCGCCCGCCGCCGGTCAGGCCAGCGGCGAAGGCGACGTCATCGACCAGCGGAGCGAGCGCGAAGCTTGTGCGCGTCGGCGGCTTTTCGTCGGCGCGGCCATATTGCAGCGTATCGGCACACAGGCCGATCGCGCGGTCGAGACTGCCAACCAGGCGTGGCGCCAGCCGGCGCACATCGGGATCGTCGGACTGGGCCAGACGGTCGGACACGATCTGCGCGGTCGCCAGGATGTTGCGCAGGTCGTGGCTGACCTTGCTGACGGCGATGCCCAGCGCGGCGAGGCGGGTTTTCTGAGTCAAGGCAGCGCGGATCTGGCTCTGCATTTCGGCCAACTCGGTCTCGGCCTGACCGATCTCGTCGGGGCGGCCGGAGGGGTGGATCGCGCGCGAGGCATCTTCCGGCGCGGCGCGGAACGCCATCATACTGGCGGTGAGGCGGCGCATCGGCGCCACCATCAGCCATTGCAGCGAGAAATAGACTAGGCCGGCGGTGACCAGCGAGATCACCAGCGAGAGGCCAAGGATGCGCCACGAGAAATCGCGCAGCGCCGCGCGCAGCGGCGCCTCGGGCAGGATGATGGTGATCTCGTCGGTCGGGTGGCTGGGCGGTGCGCCGATTACCCGGATATAGCGTTCGCCTGGTTTCAGCAGAACCATCAGCGCATCGCGGATCATGTCCAGCGGCCGCCTCTCCATCAGATCGAACGTGGAAGCGACATCGGGCGGCATGTCGTCGGACAGCATCAGCGTGCGCCGGTCGCGCCGCTTCAGCACGATGGCGCGCACGCCGACGTCGGCCAGCAGTTCGTCGGCCATGTCCTGCGTCACCATTTCGTCGGGCGCGGCCAGCACCGCGCGCGTCGCAAGATACGCGGCCTCAAGCCGCGCCTCGAAATAGGTTTCGCGGAATCGTGCCGCCGACGGAAGATAGATCAGCACTTCGGCCAGCATCACGAAGCCGGTGGTGAGGACCAGCAACCGGGCCGACAGCCCGCCGGGCAAAAACTTCGCCACGCTCAGCCGAAACGCGCGAGGAAGCGGACCAGCCGCGCCGTTGCGGGCGAGAAAAGTTTGGGCGTGTAGAACGCGCCGGCCGCGCGCTTACTGATCTCGCCGAGTGTTGGATACGGCACGACCATGCCGGCCAGCGCGCCGATCTTCAGCCCCTGCGACAGCGCCAGCACCCAGGTCTGGATCAGTTCGCCGGCCTGCGCGCCGACAATGGTGGCGCCGAGAATTTTGCCGTTGGGGCGCACGATGGCTTTCACAAATCCCTCGGTGTGATGTTCGGCGGCGGCGCGGTCATTCTCCGCATAGGGCCAGCGCAGGATGTTGATGCGGCCATGGCGCTTGCGCGCCTCAACCTCCGACAGGCCGACGCCGGCGAGTTCCGGATCGGTATAGGTGACCCACGGGATCGCATCGTGGTTCGCCTTGGCCGGCAGGCGGAACAGGATGTTCCGCAGGACGATGCCAGCATGATAGTTCGCCGCGTGGGTGAATTGCGGCCCGCCCGCGGCATCGCCCACCGCGTAGACGCGCCGGTTGGTGCTGCGCAGCCGCGCATTCACGGTGACGCCTTTGGGCGAATAGGCGATGCCCGCCGCCTCCAGCCCCATGTCATCGACATTGGCCCGCCGCCCGGTGGCGACCAGCAGGTGCGAACCGACAACGACCGAGCCGTCCTTCAGCGTGACAGACACGCCGGAGGCGATGGCCGCCACGCGCTCGATCTCGACGTGCTCTCGGATCGCGATTCCCTCGGCACGCAGGTGCTGCAGCAGGACGTTCGCCGCCTCGCGATCGTCGCGCGCCAGCGCCGCGCCCGCCTGCAGTACGGTGACGCGCGCACCAAGGCGGTGATGCGCCTGGGCCATTTCCATGCCGATGGGACCGCCGCCGATGATAACCAGATGATCCGGCAGGGTGCGGTTGTCGAAGATCGTTTCATTGGTGAAATACGGCGCCGTGTCGAGGCCCGGGATCGGCGGCACCGAGGGTCGCGAGCCGGTGGCGATGACGAACCGCCGCGCCCGGATGCGTTTGCCGCCAGCCTCGACCACATCACGACCGGTGAAGCGCGCGCGGTCGAGAATGACAGTGATGCCGAGCGCGCTGAAGCGTGCGGCAGAATCGTGCGGCGCGATGGCGCCGATCACCGCCTTGACGTGGTCATTGACCCGGCCAAAGCCGACCTGCGCCGAAAGATCGACGCCGAACCGGCTGGCCTTGCCCGGTGCCGACGCCATCTTGGCGGCGGCCAGCAGCGCCTTGGAGGGCACGCAGCCATAGTTCAGACAATCGCCGCCCATCCGCGCGCCTTCCACCAGGACAACGCTGGCGCCCATCTGGCTGGCACCTGCCGCCACCGACAGGCCACCCGAGCCGGCGCCAATGACGCAGATGTCGCAATCCAGTTCAGTCATACGGTTCGCCCTTTCCAGCGCCGGTACAGTACCGGAACCAGCGACAAAAGGCCGAGCAGGCAGAGGGCAGCAAGAATCTCCGGGGTCACCGCGCCAGCCAGGGTGAAAGTTTCGTTGCGGTCAAAGATGCTGCCCAGGCTGCTGCCAAAATAGGCGTAGATGGCGGTACCCGGAATGATGCCGATGGCGGTGGACAGGACGAAGCTGCGCAGGGACACGCCGAACAGGGCTGGCGCCAGATTGACCAGCCAGAACGGAAACAGCGGCACCAGGCGCAGCATCAGCAGGTAGCTGAACGCCCCGGCCCTGATCTCGCGGCCCAGCCGGTCCAGCGCCGGTCCCGCCCGGCGAGCCAGGACGTCGCCCAGGGCGCTGCGGGCGGCCAGGAACAGGATCGTCGCGCCGAGGGTAGCCCCGACCACCACCAGAGCCGTACCCGGAACCGCGCCGAACAGGAAGCCACCCGCGACCGTCAGGACCAGACCCAATGGCAGGGACAGGGCCGTCGCCACGGTGTAAATCGCGATAAAGCCCGCCGCGGAAAGCACGGGCCAGTTGTCGATCAGGACCATCAGCCGTTCGCGATGGGCCCGCAGGGCATCAAAACCCAGATAATCCCCCAGGCCGAGGGCAAAAAAGGCGACCAGTCCAGCGGCCAGCAGGACCAGGGGCAAAGACCGGCGGATCAGGCTCGACCGGGCGGCGGGGGCGATTTCCATGGGCCATTGGAGCACGTTTCCGCGCCGCCGCAACCGCCGCGCGGCGGGTTCACCCGATTGTGACGGCGCGTCAACACCCTGACCGGCACTGGCCGCCAAGACCTTGCATTGACTTGACCCGGCGTGGACCGTATAAGCCCGTGGTTTTTCCGCCCCCGGCTGAGTGAGCCGCGGTGGCCATTGGTTACGGAGCAGATCGTGAAACGGACCTATCAACCGAGCAAGCTGGTGCGCAAGCGCCGGCACGGGTTCCGCGCCCGCATGGCCACCAAGACCGGCCGCCAGGTCCTGTCACGGCGCCGCGCGCAGGGGCGGGCGAAACTCTCGGCCTAAGGCCAGAGGCCGATGCCGGTCCGCCTCGGTCGCCTCAAGCAACGCGCCGATTTCCTGCGGGTAGCGGGCACCAGACGCAAGACCGCCGTCGCCGGACTGGTGCTTCAGGGCGCCGAACGGCCGGTCACTGACAAAACTGCCGAAGCCGACATCGGTCTCGGCTTTACCGTCACCAAGAAAGTCGGCAACGCGGTCATCCGCAACCGCGCCAAACGGCGCCTGCGGGCGGCAGCGGCGGAGATCATGCCGCGCTGCGCCAAGCCGGCGCACGATTATGTTCTGATCGGCCGTGAGGGCACGTTGTCGCGCCCCTGGGCCGATTTGAAGTCCGACCTTGAACTTGCGCTGCGCCGCCTCGACCTTTGGCGCAGCGTAGATCAGGAGACGAGCCCATGAGCCTTGCCGGCACCGTCGCGGCCCTCCCGGTCCATCTCTACCGCTGGTTCGTGTCACCACTGCTGGGCGTCAATTGCCGCTATGCGCCGAGCTGTTCGGAATATGCGCTGGAGGCATTGAAGGTGCATGGTGCGGCCCGCGGTAGCTGGCTGACCACACGCCGCCTTTTGCGCTGTCACCCGTGGGGCGGCAGCGGCTACGACCCGGTACCGCCCTGTGCGTGCGGCACCACCCATCGTCTTGTCACGAATCGCGAGTAAAGCGGCCCATGTCCGACCAGAAGAACCTGATCCTGGCCATCGTCGCCTCCATGGCGATCCTGTTCGGCTTCCAGTATTTCTACGAGATGCCGCGCGCCGAAAAGGCCCGGCAGGCCGAGGCGCAGCGCCAGGAACAGATCAAACAGGCGGCACCAGCCACCCCGGCCGGCATCCCTGCGACCACCGCCGACAGTGCCGCACCGACAGCGCCGGCCGCCGAAACCGCCATCGCGCCGGGCGCCGTGCGTCAGTCGGTGCTGGGTCTCAGCCCGCGCGTGCGCATCGAGGGCCGTCGCGTCCACGGCTCGATCTCGCTGACCGGTGGCCGCCTCGACGACCTGACCCTCGCCGATTATCGCGAAACCCTGGCGCCCGACAGCCCGGAGATCATCCTGCTGTCGCCCGCAGGCGCCGCCAATGCCTATTTCGGCGACTTCGGCTGGAGCGCCTCGGGCGGCCAGCCGGTGAAGGTGCCCGACGCCAACACGTTGTGGACCGCCAGCAGCCCCGTCCTGCGCGCCGACCAGCCGATGACGCTGACCTGGGACAACGGCGAAGGCCTAGTGTTCAGCCGCACCTTCACGCTGGACGACAATTACATGTTCGCCGTCACCCAGAAAGTCGAGAACAAGACCGACCAGGCCGTGACGCTGTATCCCTATTCGTTGCTGTCGCGCACCGGCACGCCGCTTACCGACGGCCTGTACATCCTGCACGAAGGCCCCATTGGCGTGTTCCGCGACACCGCGGAGAAGAGCGGCTCGGCCACCGAACTGAAGTACAGCAAGCTGATCGACGAGAAATCGGTCACGCAGAACAGCGTCGGCGGCTGGATCGGCTTCACCGACAAGTACTGGTTGACCGCCCTGATCCCGGCGCCGGACGACGCGGTAAAGGCGCGCTTCTCGCACACCGCGCGCGCGAATGACCGCTACCAGATTGATCTACTGGGCGCCAACGGCCTCAACATTGGGCCGAAGTCGACCGGCGAGACGACCACCCGCCTGTTCGCCGGCGCCAAGCAGGTCGGCCTGATCGACGACTACAAGACCCGCTACAACATCGCCCATTTCGACCTAGCGATCGACTGGGGCTGGTTCTACTTCCTGACCAAGCCGATGTTTGCGGCGGTCGACTATTTTTACAAGCTGCTGGGCAATTTCGGCCTCGCCATCCTGCTGCTGACGATCATCGTCAAGACGCTGTTCCTGCCGCTCGCCTACAAGTCGTACGTCTCGATGAGCCAGATGAAGGACCTGCAGCCCAAGATGCTGGAGCTGCGCGAGAAATACGCCGAGGACCGGCAGAAGCTGAACCAGGAAATGATGGCGCTGTACAAGCGCGAGAAGGTCAACCCGGCCGCCGGCTGCCTGCCTATCGTGCTGCAGATCCCGGTCTTCTTCGCGCTGTACAAGGTGCTCTACATCACCATCGAGATGCGGCACGCACCGTTCTTCGGCTGGATCCACGACCTGTCGGCGCCCGATCCGACCACGTGGATGAACCTGTTCGGCCTGCTGCCGTACACCGTGCCCAACCTGGGCCCGCTGCACATCCTGTCGATCGGCGTGTGGCCCCTGCTCATGGGCATTTCCATGTGGCTGCAGATGAAGATGAACCCGACGCCGCCCGACCCCGTGCAGCAGAAGATCTTCGCCTTCATGCCGATCGTGTTCACCTTCATGCTGGGCAGCTTCGCCGCTGGCCTGGTGATCTACTGGACCTGGAACAACCTGCTGTCGATTACCCAGCAATGGCTGATCAAGAAGCGCATGGACCGGCAGAAGGCAAAGAAGGCGGCCAGCGCCTGACCGCGCCCATCGATGCCGAGGCGCTGGAGAATGGCCGGCTGCTGTTTGCGAAGGAATGCACCTTCGTGGCCGGCGCCGCGCGCATCGACCAATTGCCGCCCGGCCATTTGCCCGAGATCGCCTTTGCCGGCCGCTCGAACGTCGGCAAGTCCAGCCTCGTCAACGCGCTGACGGGCCGGCGGACGCTGGCGCGGGTGTCGAACACACCGGGCCGCACGCAGCAGCTCAACTTCTTCGATCTCGGCGGCCGGCTGATGCTCGTCGACCTGCCGGGCTATGGCTACAACCAGGCCGGCAAGTCGGTCGCCGCGGGCTGGTCGCGGGTCATCGAGGACTATCTGCGCGGACGGCCGGAACTGCGCCGGGTGTGTCTGCTGATCGATTCGCGCCACGGCCTGAAGCCGGTGGACGAGGAAGTCATGAAGATCCTCGACCAGGCGGCAGTCATCTACCAGATCGTCCTGACCAAGGTCGACAAGCTGAAGCCGGCCGCTTTGGCCGAGACCACGGCCAGCGTCGCCGCCGGCGGCGCCCGCCACGTCGCCGCCCACCCGGTCATCATGCCGACGTCGTCGGAAGCCAAGACCGGCGTGGCGGAACTGCGCGCCGAACTGGCCTCGCTGGCAGCGGCCTGACTTTCCGGCTATAAGGCCGGCCCATGTCCGACAAGAAATCCGGCCCGAAATCCATGGAAACCCACTGGCTCGAGACCGCCCAGACCCTGTCCGAGGCGCTGCCCTACATGCGCCGCTTTGCCGGCCAGACCTTCGTCATCAAGTATGGCGGCCATGCCATGGGCGAGGAAAAGTTGGCGGAGGATTTCGCCCGCGACATCGTCCTGATCAAGCAGGTCGGCATCAATCCGGTCGTGGTCCACGGCGGCGGGCCGCAGATCGGCGCCATGCTGGAACGACTGAAGATGAAAAGCGAGTTCATCGACGGCCTGCGCGTCACCGACCGCGACACCGTCGATGTCGTCGAGATGGTCCTGGCCGGATCGATCAACAAGTCCATTGTCGGCGCCATCAACAAGGTCGGCGGCCGCGCCGTCGGCCTGTCGGGCAAGGACGGCGACCTGATCCGTGCGCGCAAGCTGCGCCGCAGCGTCAAGGACCCGGACTCCAACATCGAGAAGATACTCGACCTCGGCTTCGTCGGCGAACCCATCGCCGTCGACCCGGAAGTGATCCGCGTGTTCGACAATTCGCGCATCATTCCCGTCATCGCGCCGATCGGCGTGGGCGAGAACGGCGAGACCTATAACATCAATGCCGACACGGCCGCCGGCGCCATCGCCGCAGCATTGCATGCCAGCAAGATTATCATGATGACAGACGTGGCCGGCGTGCTGGACAAGCAGAAGAAGCTGGTGCCCACGCTGACGCCGAAGGACGCGATGGTCCTGCTGGGTGACGGCACCATTTCCGGCGGCATGATCCCGAAGGTGGAATGCTGCCTGGATGCCGTGCGTCACGGCGTCGGCGCGGCCCACATCCTCGACGGCCGCGTCCCCCACGTGCTGCTGCTCGAGATCTTCACGCCACACGGCGTGGGGACGATGATCAGCCGCGGCTGAAGCGAAGGGCTAGCGCTCCGCGCCCGCCAGGATGTCGATCTGGGTTTCCATTTCCTTGTCGCTCAACGGATAGTCGGTACCGTTGCGCGCCGGCAGCAGACCGGCCGACGGAATAAGCGCCAGTTGCGACTGCAGCTTCATGGCAAGGCGCATCGACAAGCCGGAACGCCAGGCGATGGCCGTTACCGCCTTGGCGCTGCGTGTCGAGATGGCCCGGCGCACGGCCGTGGCCGGCAGCCGCGCCAGCAGGACCAGGGCATTTAGCACGAACTCGCGATCCCCGGCGGCGAGCGCCTCGTCAACCGCCTCCTCGTTCAACTGTTTCGCCGCGTGCATCGCGCTGGCGCGCTCGGCGGCGCTCTCGCCGCCTGGCGCCGGACCTTCCAGCCGCTGCTTGACGCCCCGGCGCAGGTCGGCGCGCAGGTCGTCGGGCAGGTCTTGGCGGGTGGACAACTGCTCGATCAGGGACGAGGCGACAAAGCCGGCAATGCGGCGAATGGCCCGCATCGACAATTCGCTGCGCACGACCAGGGGACGGTGCCAGGACTCGATGCCGGCGGCGTTGTCGACGATGGCGTCCAGCGTTTCCTCGCGCACCTGTGCCGAGGGATTTGCCAACAGCGTCGCGACGGCCGACACGTCCATCGTCGCCACGATGGCGTCGGACACGTCGCCCGATACGCCATTGCGCCGCGAGATGGCGGTCAGGCGTTCGTTCAACTGGCCCTTGGCGATGATCTCGAGCAGGTCGGCATCGGGCAGCAGCGGCGAATATTCGAGGATCGGCGTGGCCACCATCGCGGCCAGGTCCTGGGCCAGACGCAGCACGATGCCTTTCGGTGCGTCGGCGCGGGTCTTCAGTTCCTCGGCCAGCGCGGCACGCACCCGCGGCACCTGGTCCTGGGCCAGCAGTTCAAGCGTCTGCAGGGTCAGTTCGCCGATCTTGTCGCTCTGCCCCGGCGCCAGATTGGGCAGCAGCCGGCCGATCTTGCGCGCCAGTTCGGCGCGGACCTCATCGCTGGCATCGGTGGCCAGCAGGACATTTGCCTTGCCAGGGGTCGAAGGATTGGCGGCAATCGCCTGTCGGACCGAACTGCTCTGGTCGCCGGCGAGGAAGTACAGGACCTCGGGCTGGGTATCGTTGCGGGTCGCGAGCTCGGTGCGCGCCCACACCTCGGGGCTTTGCGCCAGGTCGCGCGCGGTTTCGTAGGCGATCGGCTCCGGCGCCTTGCTTTTGAACAGTCGGGCGAGCATTCCCGTCTCCCTAGCCTGCCAGGGCGTGGCGGTTTTTCCCGCCGTGCTTGGCCTCGTACATCGCCTCGTCGGCGCGGGTGATCAGCGATGCGGCGGTGTCGCCCGCCCGGCTGATGGCAATGCCGATGGACAGGCCCAACGGCCGGTCAGCCGCGCCGTAGGTCTCGCGCAGCGCCACGCAGCCGGCGAGCAGCTTCTCGGCCTTGCGCACACCGCCCTGCCGGCCGGTATGTTCGAGCCAGATCGCGAACTCGTCACCGCCCAGGCGGGCGCCCAGGTCGCCGACACGGCCACACGACTTGATCTCGGCGGCCAGCGCCTTCAGGCAGGCATCGCCCGCGCCATGGCCCAGCACGTCGTTGACCGCCTTGAAGTGGTCGAGGTCGATATACAGCAGCGTACCGCCATGGCCGTGCCGCCGTGCATTGGCAAGACGGACGTCGAGTTCGGTGACGAAAGCCCGCCGGTTCAGCAGGTCGGTCAAATCGTCGGTGCGCGACAGGCGCATCGCCGTGCTGTGCGCATCAGCCAGTTGCATGGCGCGTTCGCGCGCCTCGGTCACGTCATGCGGCTCGCTGTCGGCAAAGGGCCACGGCCCCTCGGCATCCGCCGCGATCTCTTGCGAGGGGCGGCCGGCCAGTTCGGCGGCGGCAAAGCCCAGCGCGCCGCGCGGACTGACGAAGCCGAAGCGGCCATCGGGCGTGGTCTCCCACGCAAATTCAGAGGAGCACTGGACCAGGTCACGGAACAGCTGGCGCGACCGGGCCAGCGCCTCGATCAGATTGCGCTCCAGCGTGGCATCACGCGCCAGTAGCAGCACGCCGCCAATGGCCGGCAGCAGCGTAAGGTCGAACTGCCGCGCGCCAACCAGCACGCGCACCTGGGCCGGCGGCACCGGCAGCGGGTCGGTCAGGCAGGCGGCCAGGGCCAGGCCATCGGTGTTGCCGGCAACCGGCCGACCGCTGGAAATCAGCGCTGCCGGTCCGGGAAACAGGGCGAACAGGTCCGGGTCCAGCGCGACCCCGGGACTGGGCGGCGGCGGCATGAAGATGGCGGGCGACATGACAAGGGTGGTCGGCATCAGGCAACGCTAGCCGGACAATATTAAGGGGGTGTAAACCAGCGCCATGACCGGCCCATCTATTTCGCCCGACCGCCTGCCCGACGTGTGGTTGTTCGACCTGGACAACACGCTGTACCCGGCGAATTCCCGCCTGTTCGACCAGATCAACGTGCGGATGACGCGCTTCATCGCCAACTTCCTGGGCGTCGACGACGAGGCCGCCGGCCTGGTCCGCCGCACCTTGTGGCACAAGCACGGCACGACGCTGAACGGCCTGATGCGCGAACATGCGCTGGAGCCGGCCGCGTTCCTCGACTACGTGCATGACATCGACCACAGCGTGCTGGCGGTGGACAGCGAATTCGACGCCACGCTGGCGCGCCTGCCCGGCCGCAAGATCATCTTCACCAACGGCTCGCTGACCCATGCGGAACGGGTGCTGGCGCGCCTGGGCCTGGCCCATCATTTCGAGGGCATTTACGACATCATCGCGTCGGGCTACGTGCCGAAGCCGGAGGCCGCCACCTATGCCCAGGTGGTGCAGCGCTTCGGCATCGATCCGGCGCGCGCGGCAATGGTCGAGGACAGTCCGCATAACCTGCCGCCGGCAGCGGCCATGGGCATGATGACGGTATGGGTGCCGCCGACGCCCGATCACGACCCGGGTGAATCAGCCCCGCACATCCACCACGTCGCCCACAATCTGCCGCAATGGCTTTCCATGTTGGTGCCTGAGGCCAGCCGGCCGGATTGACGCGCCGCGATATCACACCCTTCTCACAACATCCTCCGCCCGGCCTGCCGTTATCTGATGCTGCCATCATCGTCCCGATGGCACCGTGAATTGGAGGCCGATCATGTCGTGGCGTAACGCCCTGAGCCGAAACACCACCAGGCTTGTCTCGGCGGTTGTTTTGGCCGCCGCCGCGTTCGTCGCAGCCGCGCCTGCCGAGGCGCACGATGACCGCCGCTGGCGTCACCACCCGCCGGGCCCGCAGGTCTATTACGCACCGCCACCGGTCTATTACTACCCGCCGCCGCGGGTGGTCTATGCGCCGCCGCCGCGCGTGTATTACCCGCCGCCGGCCTATTACGGCCCGGCCTACTACCCCTACCGCGCACCGTCGACGCAGTTCATCTTCCGCTTCGACTGACGCTTCCCGGGGGCGGGTGTGCCCATGATTGACACCCGCCCTCGCCCGTCTATTCTCCGCCCCGCATCGGATTGAGAGGCGGTTTTTCATGTCTTCAGCAGCACTGCAGGCCACGATCGAGCGCGCCTGGGACGCCCGCGACACCATCAACTTTGCCACCAAGGGCGAGGTCCGCGACGCGGTCGAGGCGGCTCTGGACGGCCTCGACAAGGGCGCGCTGCGCGTCGCCGAGAAGACCGGCGGCACCTGGACCGTGAACCAGTGGCTGAAGAAGGCCGTGCTGCTGTCGTTCCGCCTGACCGATTCCGCGCCGATGGCCGGGGCGCCGGAAGGCGCGACCTGGTTCGACAAGGTCCCCACCAAGTTCGCCGGCTGGGGCGAGAAGGATTTCCGCGCCGCCGGCTTTCGCGCCGTGCCGGGCAGCGTCGTACGCCGTTCCGCCTATATCGCACCCGGCGTGATCCTGATGCCCAGCTTCGTCAATCTCGGCGCCCGCGTCGACAGCGGCACCATGGTCGACACCTGGGCCACGGTCGGGTCCTGCGCCCAGATCGGGAAGAACTGCCACATCTCGGGCGGCGCCGGCATTGGCGGCGTGCTGGAGCCGCTGCAGGCCGGCCCGGTCATTGTCGAGGACGACTGTTTCATCGGCGCCCGGTCGGAAGTGGCCGAGGGCGTTGTCGTCGAACAGGGCGCGGTGCTGTCCATGGGGGTCTTTATCGGCGCCTCGACCAAGATCATCGACCGGGCGACCGGCGAGGTCGTCTATGGCCGGGTGCCGGCCTATTCGGTGGTCGTGCCTGGCAGCCTGCCCGGCAAGCCGCTGCCCGACGGCAGTGCCGGTCCGGCGCTCTATTGCGCCGTGATCGTCAAGAAAGTGGACGCGCAGACCCGCTCGAAGACGTCGGTAAACGAGCTTTTGCGCGATTGAGGGTCAAAACTGGCGGAAATCTGCCGTTTTCCATCGGAAAAGCCGCTTAGACCCGCTTGTTTCCGCTTAGATTCGCCGTGTTCCGCTTATTTTCGGCGATTCTGGCTTAGATTCGGCGTGTTTGGCTTAGTTTCGCCGGCACATGATTTCGCCGCCAATAAACTATATCTAGGTTTTAAATCTTAATTTTCAAGACAGGTCAGAAGCGGGTCGAAATGCCGATCGCGCCGAAGCTGACATTTTCGCCCTGGCCCTCGTATTCGCGGGTCCGCATGTCATAGCTGAAGGTCAGGCGCACCGCCTCGTAGGTAACGGCGAAGCCGAACTGGGCGTCACCCACGAGGGGCTCCTTCTCTACACTCGGGCTCTTGCGGAAGGTGTTGCCGTCGAGAGTGATATCGCGCGCCACGGCGCGGCCCTCGACCCCCGCAAACAGGTACCAGCCCCAGCCGGTTGTCGGCTGGTAGAAGTTGGAACCGGCGAGCGACGGCCGGATGCGCGGCGGGCCGTAATCGCTGGGCAGGTCGCGGCCGAGGCGGAAGGCAACGCCGGTGCCGGCATAGGTGAACACGTTGCCAAGGCTGGCGCCGACGTGCGGCGTCATGTCGACGCCCAGGCCGCCGAGGCCAAATTGCTGACCCATACGCCACTTGCGCTCCCACACCAGGTTCACGCCGGGCTCGTTCCGGATCTGGTTGTCCCAGCCATCGGCGTTATCGACGCCGATCAGCCTGTGGATGCTGTTCTGCACCTGCTCGCCCATGGCGGCGGGGCCGACGACGCCGAGGTCCAGCGCGAGGGTATCGAGCCGCGAGCCGGTGTCTGTCAGCAGGCTGAAGGACACGTAGGTCCAGGCCGCATAGGGCCGGTCGCCCGAAATGGGGGTGCGGCGCGACGTATCGTCGGGCGTGTAGAGATTCTGGCCGACCGACAGGCCATAGCGGATGGCGCCGTCGTCATCGAGCGCCGGCACCATGTAGGGCCGCCAGCCGCGCAGCCATTCCGGCACGCCCGCGGTGGACGACAGGTAGCTGAGCTGGAAGCCGTTGGTGTATTGCCGGTCGGTGCCGGCGAGCTTGTCGTTCTCGTACAGGACCGTCAGCGTACCGCGATCATCCTCGGCATTGGCGCGCTGCTCGACGGCCTTGAGGTCGGGTGCAGGCTTGGCTTCCTGTGCAAGACTGGCGCTGGCGGCAAGCGCGCCCGTAACGAGGGCGAGAGCGGGAACGAAAATCAAACTGAATCGCATGACCTGCTTATACCCCCGAAAGTCGCCCGAACTAAGGCCGATCTGGCCCGCATTGACCGGGCGTCAGGCGCGGGCTACATCGGCCCAATGGACGCCACGCTGGACGCCGAACCGCACCTGGATCCCCTGCCCCTGGCCCGGGGACTGATTCGCTGCGCCAGCGTGACCCCCGCCGATGGCGGGGCGCTGGACCTGTTGCAAACGGCGCTGGGGGCACTTGGTTTCATTTGCACCCGCCTGCCGTTCAAGGACGCCAATACGCCCGATGTGGACAACCTCTATGCCCGGCTGGGCACGGCAGCGCCAAATTTCTGCTTTGCCGGCCATACGGACGTGGTGCCGGTGGGGGATACAAGCGGCTGGACGGTCGATCCGTTCGGCGCCGAGGTGATCGGCGGCAACCTGTTCGGCCGCGGCGCCGCCGACATGAAGGGCGCCATTGCCTGTTTCGTTTCAGCCGTGGCGCGCTTCCTGCGCGACCGTAACAATCGCTTCGGCGGCTCGATCAGCCTGCTGATCACCGGCGATGAGGAAGGCCCGTCGATCAACGGCACCAAGAAGATGCTGGAATGGCTGACGGCCAAGGGCGAGAAGATCGACGCCTGCCTGGTGGGCGAGCCCACCAATCCGTTGCAGCTCGGCGAGATGGTGAAGATCGGCCGGCGCGGCTCGATGAACGGCTGGCTGAGGGTGACCGGCATCCAGGGCCATGTGGGCTATCCCGACCTTGCCGACAATCCGATCCCGCGCCTGTTGCAGTTGCTGACGGCCCTGAAGGCAGAACCGCTGGATGCTGGCTATCCGCATTTCCAGCCGTCGAACCTGGAGATCACGACGGTCGATGTCGGCAATACCGCGACCAACGTGATCCCGGCGCAGGCCCGCGCGGTGTTCAACATCCGCTTCAACCCGACCTGGACGCCGGCCTCGCTCGAAGCCTGGCTGCGCGCAAAGCTGGACGCCGCGGGCGCGCGCTACGACCTGCAGACCGTGTGCAGCGCCGAGCCGTTCCTGACCGCGCCCGGCCCGCTGACCGACATCATTGCCGGCGCGGTGCGCGACGTGACCGGCCGCACGCCGGAACTGTCCACCACGGGCGGCACGTCAGACGCGCGCTTCATCGCGAAGTACTGTCCGGTGGCCGAGTTCGGCATGATCGGCCAGACCATGCACAAGGTGGACGAGCAGGCGAAGCTGTCGGACCTGGCCATGCTGGCGGATATCTACGCGCGCATCCTCGACCGCACCTTCGCCCGGTGATCCGGGGGTGATGATCCCCTCGCGCGACGAGATCCAGAAGTCGATCTTCGGCGCATGGCGCCTGCTGCACTACGACCGCGCCGCGCCCTATTTCTTCAATCTCAGTATCGACGGCCTGCGCCGCTCGTTCATGGCGCCGCTGGCCATGCTGCCGCTGGCGCTGCTCAGCGTCGTTCTCGCACGGGTGAACGCCGAGGTCCCCACGTTCAGCCTGATCGGCGAGACGCTGGGCTATGTGGCGTTCTTCGTGCTGTGGCCGCTGATCCTGATCCCCGTGGCACGCGCCGCCGGATTGACCCGCAGCTATGTGCCCTATGTCATCGCCTATAACTGGTCGATCGTCATCATCATGGTATTCATGCTGCCGGCCAGCGTGGCGCAAGCCGCCCAGGCCGAGCGCGGCGGCGCCGGCGACATCATCTACCTGGTCCTGGCGCTGGGCAGCATGGCCTACCAGTTCATGGTCGCGCGCCTGGCCTTCCAGGCCAGCGCGGCGCTGGCGACGGGGCTCGTGGTGCTCGACTTCGCACTGACGCTGCTGATCGGTCGCGTGGTGAACACGCTGTTTTACTGACGGCCGAGGCGCGCAAGGACGCGCGCATCGGTTTCAAGCATCCGCTGCCGATAAGGCGCGTGCGGATCGCGGTGACGGTTTCCGGCTTCGCAAGGTCTGGATCACCTTCGTACGGCGGCGCCGGTGCATACTCGATCTGCACCTGGATTTCGCGCGCGACCGCCTCGCCCGCAAGATGCGCTGCTAGAACCAGACCGAAATCGATGCCGGCCGTTACGCCGCCACCGGTGACGCGATTGCGGTCGATCACCACGCGTTGCTTTACCGGCGTGACGCCAAAAGCCGCGAGGCGTGGCAGCGAGAGCCAGTGGGTCGTTGCGCGATAGCCGGTGAGCAGGCCGGCGGCGGCGAGGATCATCGACCCGGTGCAGACCGACGTGACATAGCGGCATGATGTGGCTTGCCGGCGCAGGAACGCCAGCAGCACCTGATCCTCCATCGCATCCAGCGAACCGGCCCCGCCAGGCACGCACAGCACGTCGAGTTGCGGGCAGGCGGTGTAGGTGAGTGTCGGCAGGATCGACATGCCGTCGGCGCTGCGCACCGGCGCATTGTCGTGCGCCAGCAGGTGGCAGTTTGTATCGGGCAGGCGGGTCAACACTTCCCACGGACCGGACAGGTCGAGCTGGGTGAAGCCGCGGAATAGGGGAAAGCCGATCTGCAGTGGCGATACGGGCATGGCGCACCTCTTTCAGGTGGACTTCATGCCCAGGCGAACGGCGATTCTATCGGTCGCGCTTCCCGGTGGTGATCCACCTCAGAGCTTCGCCAGTCGCGCGACGGGAAGAAGATTACGCCGGCATTTCCGGATAGTCGACCCGGGTCAAATACAGCCCCCCTGGCGGGGCATTCGGGCCGGCGGCGCTGCGGGCGCGGGCGTCGAGGGCGTTCTGAACATCAGTGGGGTTCCACTTGCCCTCGCCCACCAGTTTGAGCGTGCCTGTCATGGCGCGGACCTGGTTGTGCAGGAACGAGCGCGCGCCGGTTTCGATGATGACCTCCTCGCCGTGTCGCGACACGTTGAGATAGTCGAGCGTCTTGACCGGTGACTTCGCCTGGCAGGCCGCTGCGCGGAAGCTGGTGAAGTCGTGGCGGCCGAGCAGGACCTGCGCGGCGTCGTGCATGACGGCGGCGTCGAGCGGCACGAACACGTGCCACACGCGCTTGGCATCCAGCGCCGGAATCGCCGGACGGTTCAGGATGCGGTAGCGGTAGTGGCGCTTCTGCGCCGAAAAACGGGCGTGGAAATCGTCGGGCACCAAAGCGGCCTCGACCACCGCGACCGGCTGCGGCCGCAGATGCGAGTTCAGCGCGAGGCGCACTGTCGCGGCGGGATAGTCGCGCGGCAGGTCGATATGCACGACCTGCCCCAGGGCATGAACGCCTGAATCGGTGCGGCCAGCGGCGAAGGCGGTAACGGCGGTGCCATTGGCCAGCGCGGCGGCGGCATCTTCCAGCGCGGCCTGAACGGAGTGGCCGTTCTCCTGCCGCTGCCAGCCGACAAAGGCGCTGCCATCATATTCGACCGTGAGGCGATAGCGCGGCATCAGCGCAGCACGGCGCCAGCGGGCAGTTTGTGGCCGTTGAGGAAGGCAGCGGCATCGACGGGACCCTTGCCCGGGCGCTGCAGCCGCAACAGGCGCAACGCGCCGTCGCCGCAGGCAATGGCGAGGCGGTCGTCCAGCGCGGTGCCCGGCGCGCCGGTGCCCATGGCCGGTTCGGCGGCCAGCACCTTGATGCGTTCCGGCCCGAGGTCGAACCAGGTGCCGGGACTGGCGCCAAGCGCGCGGATGAGGCGGTCGAGCTCACCCGACGTGCGGCTCCAGTCGATGCGGCCTTCGTCCTTGGTGATCTTGGCGGCGTAGGTGACGCCGTCCTCGGCCTGCGCACGCGACTTCAGCGCACCGCTGGCGATGCCGGGCAGAGCCTCGACGATCAGCTCCGCGCCGGCGAGGGCGAGGATGTCGTGCAGCTCGGCCGCGGTCGCGCGCGGGCCAATGGGCACGCGGCGTTCGAGATAGACCGGGCCGGTGTCGAGGCCCGCCTCCATGCCCATGACGGCGACGCCGGTCTCGGTATCGCCGGCCAGGATGGCGCGGTGGATGGGCGCGGCACCGCGCCAGCGCGGCAGCAGCGAGGCATGGATGTTGAAACAGCCGAGCCGCGGCGCGGCCAGGATGGGCCGCGGCAGGATGAGGCCATAGGCGACGACCACGGCGGCATCGAGGCCGAGGGCGGCGAAGGCGGCCTGTTCGTCGGCGCCCTTCAGAGACACCGGATGGCGGACGGGCAGGCCATGCGCCTCGGCCGCCGCCTGGATCGGCGACGGGCGCAGCGCCTGGCCGCGGCCGGCGGGGCGCGGCGGCTGGCAATAGACGGCCACGACCTCGTGCCCGGCCTCGAGCAGCGCATGGAGGGCGGGCACGGCAAAATCGGGCGTGCCCATGAAGGCGATTTTCATGGCGTCAGAATAGGGCATTTGGCGTGGCGGCTCACGCGCGGAAAGTAACGCGGACGCTCAACCGGCCGCTTCTTCTTCCTGCAGGCGCTTGGCCTTGAGCAGCTTGCGCAGGATCATGTTGCGCTTCAGCGCCGAGATGTGGTCGACGAACAGGATGCCCTCGAGATGATCCATCTCGTGCTGGATGCAGGTGGCCAGGATGCCGTCGGCGTTCAGTTCCTGGCGCTTGCCGTCGCGGTCGAGATAGCGCACGCGGATGGAAGCGGGCCGCTCGACCTCGGCGAACATGTCGGGCAGCGACAGGCAGCCTTCCTCGTAGCTGCTGTCCTCGTCGGAGACGCCGACGATTTCCGGATTGATCATGAACAGCGGCTCGCGCGGGCCGTCCTCGCGGCTGATGTCCACCACGATGGCGCGCCTGGGGACGCCGACCTGCACGGCGGCGAGGCCAATTCCCGGCGCGGCGTACATGGTTTCCAGCATGTCGTCGAGCAGCTGGCGCATCTCGGCATCGACCGCACCGACCGGCCTCGACTTCTGCTTCAGGCGCGGATCTGGCGCGGTGATGATGGGGAGAAGGGCCATGGGAATGAGGCGGGTTGCTGCTGCTATCGGTTGCGGTCGGGGTTCGTTATTCTGTCCATCACGTATGATCTTAGCCGTCTCCCGTCAAGTGAACCCCGCATCATGGACATTCTCGCCCTCGCCGCGCTTTTCCTGGCCCTGATTGCCGTCGCGGCAGTGGTCATTTTCGTCGTGCGCGCCCGCCCGGCCGCGGATGGCGCGCAAGCCGAGTTCGCCCGCCTGGCGCAGCAGCAGGGCGAGCTGATCGGCCAGTTGCGCCAGTTGAGCCAGTCCGGCCAGCAGGCCCAGGCTGATCTGGCCCGGCACGTGAACGAGCGGCTGGAGGCGATGACCAAGCGGCTGGGCGACGGGCTGGTCGACAGCGTGGAAAAGACCGGCGCCAAGCTGGGCGAGCTGAACGAGCGCATGGTGCGCATCGACGAGGCGCAGAAACGCCTGGTGGAACTGTCAGGCCAGGTCACCAGCCTGCAGCAGGTGCTGGACAACAAGCAGGCGCGCGGCGCCTTCGGCGAGGTACAGCTGGGCAACCTGATCCGCGACGCCCTGCCACCGAATGCCTACGAGGAGCAGGCGACCCTGGCCAACGGAAAACGGGTGGACTGCCTGATCAAGCTGCCGAACCCGCCGGGCAGCATTGCCATCGACGCGAAGTTTCCGCTGGAGAGCTTTCGCGCCCTGATGGCAGCGGTGGATGAGCCGGCCCGTGTCGTGGCGGCGCGCGCCTTCACTGTCGATGTGCAGAAGCACGTGGACGACATTTCCGACAAGTACATGGTGCCGGGCGAAACCGCCGACAGCGCGCTGATGTTCCTGCCGTCGGAGGCGGTGTACGCCGAACTGCATGCGCGCTTCGAGAACGTCATGGAACATGCGCGGCGGCGGCGGGTGTGGATCGTCTCGCCCACCACGCTGATGGCGGTGCTGACGACGGTACGCGCGGTGCTGAAGGATGCGCGCATGCGCGAACAGGCGCACGTGATCCAGAAGCATGTCGAGCTGCTGGCGGCGGATGTGAAGCGGCTGGACGAGCGCACCGGCAATTTGCGCAAGCACTTCGACCAGGCCGAGAAAGACATTAAAGAGATCGAGACATCGAGCAGCCGCATCGCGCGGCGCAGCGACCAGATCGGCGAACTGGACATCGAGGCGCCGGAAGTGCCCGCCGCCCTGCCCCCGCAATGACCCGCCAACGTCATTGAAGCGCCACGATTCCCCACCATATTTCGGGGCATGACGTCGACCGCCATGGTTGCCTTGCCCGCCAGCAGAACGAAACGCGATTCCGGCCGCCTTACATCGGACGTGCTCGAGGGACTTTTCGCCGGCAATCCTGACGACCGCATTTCCCTGGCCGATATACGTGATGCACTTGAGGATCGCGCTTTCGGATTCCTGATCCTCGTCCTGACCCTGCCGAATGGCGTGCCGGTGCCGGGTCCGCCGGGCCTGTCGGCCGTGCTGGGCCTGCCGATCATGCTGCTGGCGGCGCAGATGGTGGTGGGCCGGCGCACGCCCTGGCTGCCCCGCTGGCTGCTGCAGCGCTCGGTGCGGCGTGGCGATTTCGCCCGTGTCGTGGCCAAGGCGCTGCCCACGCTGCGCCGGGTGGAGAAACTGGTGCGGCCACGCGTGCCCGTGATGAACAGCGCGGTCGCCGACCGTTTCACCGGCCTGGCCCTGCTGCTGTTCTCGATCATCCTGTCGCTGCCGATTCCGTTCGCCAACCTGCTGCCGGCCTACGCGATTATCCTGATCGCCATCGGCCTGATCCAGCAGGACGGTGTGGCCATCCTGTTCGGCATGGGCGTCGGTGTCGTCTCGGCGTTATGGGGCGGCTTCATTATCGGCGCCGGCTGGACCGCCATTACCAGCATTCTGCACAGCCTCTTCTAGGGCTGGTAGATCCAGGGCCGGTTGTTGCGGTCGCGGGCCTGGAAGGCGGCGATCTCGGGCTCGCGCAACAGGGTGATGCCGATTTCGTCAAGACCGGCCAGCAACTGGGTCTGGCGCGTCGGGTCCATCGAAAAGGGAATTCGCCGGCCGGTGGGCGAGATGATCTCGCTTTTCGGCAGGTCGATGGTCACCCGGGCATTGCCGGGGCTGGCCTCGACTTCGTCGGCAATTTCGCGGATCGTCTCGATCGGCAATGCGATGGGCAGCATGCCGTTCTGGAAACAATTGCTGAAAAAGATGTCACCGAAGCTGGGGGCGATGACCGCGCGCACGCCACGGCCCCACAGTGCCCACACCGCATGTTCGCGCGATGATCCGCAGCCGAAATTGTCGCCGGCAAGGATGATGCCGGCCTCGCGGTAATCGGGCTTGTTCAGCACGAAGTCCGGGTCCTCGGTGCCGTCAGCGCGGAAGCGCAACGATTCGAATGCGTAAGGCCCCAACTGGTCCGGCGGCAGCGCGACGAGACGCTCGACGCGAATGATCACGTCGGTGTCGATGTTCTGCCGCAGCAGGGGGGCGGCGACACTGGTCATGACGGTGAATTTTTCCACGGCCATGGCGTCAGTTCCCCAGCTTGCGCAGGTCGGCGATGGCACCGCTCAGCGCGGCGGCCGCGGCCATGGCGGGACTGGCCAGGTGGGTGCGGGCACCCGGCCCCTGACGGCCGACGAAATTGCGGTTCGAAGTCGAGACCGAACGCTGACCGGGCGATACCATTTCGCCATTCGCGCCGACGCAGAGCGAGCAGCTGGCCTCGCGCCATTCGAAGCCGGCGTCGAGGAAGACGCGGTCCAGCCCCTCGGCCTCGGCGGCGCGCTTGACGTTCTCGCTGCCCGGCACGACCCAGGCCTTGACGCCCGGCGCCACCTTGCGGCCCTTCGCGACCGCTGCCGCACTCTGCAGGTCGGACAGGCGGCTATTGGTGCACGAGCCGATGAAGACCCAGTCGACCGGCGTGCCCTCGATGGGCTTGCCAGGCTCCAGGCCCATATAGGTCAGCGCGGCGCGCATCGCGTTGCGGCGGCCGGGGTCAGAAACGGTGTCGGGGTCGGGGACCATCTCATCAACGCCGATCACGTCCTGCGGGCTGGTGCCCCAGGTGATCTGCGGGCGGATTTTCGCGACGTCGATATGGACCTCGCGGTCGAATGTGGTGCCCGCGTCGCTGTGCAGGGTGCGCCAGTGCGCAAGCGCGCGGTCCCACATCGCGCCCTTTGGCGCGTAGGGACGGTCGGCGAGATATTCGTAGGTGACGTCGTCCGGCGCCACCATGCCGGCCTTGGCGCCCAGTTCGATCGACAGGTTGCACATGGTCAGGCGGCCCTCGACCGGCAAGGCGCGGATCGCCGAGCCGGCATATTCGACCGCGTAGCCAGTGCCGGCGGCAGCGCCGATCTGGCCGATGAGATAGAGGATGAAATCCTTGGCCTGGATGCCCTGGGCAGGCACGCCATCGAAGGTGACGCGCAGGCGCTTGGGCCGCTGCTGCACGAGGGTCTGCGTCGCCAGCACATGGCACAGCTCGTTCCAGCCGATGCCGAAGGCGAGGGCGCCCATGCCGCCATGGGTGCAGGTATGACTGTCGCCGCAGACGAGGGTCACGCCCGGCAGGGTGATGCCGAGCTCCGGTCCCGTGACGTGGACGATACCCTGGCCTGGCTGGCCGAGGTCGAACAGCTTGATGCCCGCGCGACTGACCTGCACGCGCAGGTCGCTGGCATAGGTGCCGCCATCGAGCGCGCGGCCTGGCGTGCTGGGCACGGAATGGTCGGGAAACGCGAAGGAAAGGTCCGGATTGCGGACGCGCCGGCCGGCCTTCTCGGTCTCGCGCAATCCGCGCGGGCCGCCGAGGTCGTGGATCAGGTGGCGGTCGATATGCAGCAGGGAAAAATTATTGCCTAGATCGGCGACGACATGGTCGTCCCACAATTTGTCCAGCAGGGTCTTGGCTGACATGCCGCCAATCCTCTCGACGGGAGGAAAAGGCCGGGGCGCCGCAAACCGACGCCCCGGCCTCGTTTAACTACTCGGGCTGAATGTTGTTCGCCTTGGCGACGTCGGCGTACACCTTCATCTCTTCCTCAAGCATTTTCTTGAACTCGGCCGGCGTGCTGGGGCGGACCGAGTAAACCTGCTTTTCCAGCGTCTGCTTCAGCGTCGGCACGGCGAGCGCGGCGCGCAGATCGCTCGAGATCTTGTTGGCCAGCGCCGGGTCCATCTTCGGCGGGCCCCAGAAGCCGAACCAGAAGAGCGCGTTCTGGTTGATGCCCTGCTCCTTCAGGGTCGGCACGTCGGGGAGGTCGGCGACGCGGTTCTCGTCCATCGTCCCCAGCGCCACAACGGTGCCGGCCTTGATCTGCGTGCCCATGCTGGCGACGCTCGACAGGAAGAACTGCAGGTCGTTGTTGATCAGCGCCGGCATGGCCGCCGCCGTCGCCTGGTAGGTGATCTCTTCCATCTTGATGCCCGCCAGCGCGCTGAAGCGCAGGATTTCCAGCGTCTGCTGGCTGCGGCCGATGACGCCGAAGTTGAACTTGCCCGGGTTCGCCTTGGCGAGGGCCACGAACTCCTTGATGTTCTTCGGGCCCAGCTTGGCATTGGTCAGCGCCAGGAACGGCGACGAAATGGCATAGCCAATCGGCGTCAGGTCGTTTGCCGGATCAAAGTTGTTGCCCTTGGCGAACAGCTTGATCGCGGTGAACGAGTTGCTGCCGTACAGGATGGTGTAGCCGTCGGCCGGCAGGTTCTTGGTCACCTCGGCCGCGATGTAGCCGCTGGCGCCGCCACGGAAATCAACGATGACCGGCTGCTTCCAGATCTTTTCCAGTTCGTCGCCGATCAGGCGGGCAGTCAGGCCCATGCCGCTGCCAGCCGCCGTGCTGACGATCATGGTTACGGGCTTGGCCGGGTAACCCTGGGCCAGCGCGGCGGGCGCGGCCAAGACGGTCGCGGCGAGCGCGCCGACGAGCAGGTTGCGGATGGTCATGTAACGAAGTCTCCCCTTTTGGATGGAATGGCGTGTCACTCGGGCTGGATGTTCGCGGCGCGCGCGACATCGGCCCGTAACTTCATTTCGGCCGCGATCCGAGCGGTCATCTGCTCGGGCGTCGATGGAATCAGGGTATATCCCAGCTTCTCCAGCGGCTCGGCCACTTCCGGCCGACTCAACACCTCGCGCGTGTCAGCCGAAATCTTGTCGACTATGGCGCGCGGTGTGCCGGGCGGTGCAAACCAGCCGAACCACGAACCGGCGATGACATCGATGCCGCGCTCCTTGAGCGTCGGCACATCGGGCATTTCCTTGACGCGCTTCTCGCCCATCGCCGCCAATGGCACGAACGTACCGGCACGCGCATGCTGGCCGCCCGTCGCGTAGGTGGTGACGTAGAACTGCACGTCGTTCGCGAGCATGGCCGGGATGGCGGTGTTGCTGCCGCCGTAGGACACGGCCTCCATGTCGATACCGACCGTGCGGCTGAACCGGATGGTGTCCAGCGTCTGCTGGTTGCGGCCGATGGTGGCGTAGTTGAGCTTGCCGGGATTCGACTTGGCGTGGGAAATGAACTGCTCGATCGTCTTCGCAGGCACCTTGTCGTTCGTGAAGATGACGAAGTCGGTATAGGTCAGGGTCGAGATCGGGATCAGATCCTTGCCCGGATCGAAGTCGTTGCCCTTGATGAACAGGCGGAAAGTTGACATCGCGTCCGAACCCATGAGCAGGGTATGCCCGTCGGGCGGCGCGCGGCGCACATAGTCGGAGGCGATGAAACCGCCGGCGCCCGGCTTGTTCTCGAGAATGACCGGCTGTTTCCATTTCGCCGAGAGCGGATCGGTAACGATGCGGGCGATGGTGTTCATCACCCCGCCGGTCGCCGACAGAATCTGGATGCTGACCGGCTTGTTCGGCCATTCCTGTGCCCCGGCCGGCAGCGCGGATGCTGCAACGGCGAGAGCGCCTAGCACGAGGCGCGAGATTTTCATTCCTACCTCCCTGCGCCGCTCTTTGTGGCGGCGACAGCCAAGTCTAGTTCGGAACGCGCTTGCGCAACAGCCTTCCCGGCAGCGCCCCCGTATGCTTGTTGTCTTTCAGAAGGATGGAACCGTTCACGATTGTGGCGGAAATACCCACGGCCTTCTGGCTGAGACGCTTGGCCCCGGCCGGCAGGTCGGTGGCCACAACCGGCATCAGCGGCGCGATGCGGTCGGCATCGAACACCACGATATCGGCGGCCATGCCCTCGCGCAGCAGGCCGCGGTCATGGAAGCCCCACTGGGTCGCAGTCTCGTAAGTGACGCAGCGAACGGCCTGTTCCAGCGTGAAAGCCTTGCGCTCGCGCACCCAGTAGCCGAGCAGCCAGGTGTGCAGCGCGTTGTCGATCTGCGACACATGGGCGCCGGTGTCCGAGAAGGTCACCACCGTGCGCGGATGCTGCATCATCTCCAGCAGCTCGCCCTCGTTCTCGTTCGACAGCGGCTGGTTGAAGAAGAATTTCAGGTCATGCTCCATGGCGATGTCAATCATCGCCTCGGCCGGATGCACGCCCCGCTCGCGGCCGGCCTGGGCCAGAGACTTGTGGGGGCCCTGGAACTTGTCCATGACGAAAATCCAGTCCCAATCCGGCGGCCGCATTTCGGCGCCGACGGTTTCCGGGCCCTCGTGGGGCTTTTTGGCGATTTCCAACAGGCGCCGGCGGGTTTCCGGATTGCGCAGGCCGGCCAGCTGGGCGGCCAGCGGCTGTTTGCGAAATTCCTTCCATACCTCGCGCTTGTCGAACGGCATGTGCGTTTCGAACGACATCATCGCGTTGATCGGGCGGCTCTGCACCTGGGCGAACATGCGCGCGCCGCCAAGGTTCAGCTTGTCGATCAGGTCGAGCGTCGGGCGCCAGGCATTCGGCGCCTTACGGGTGGAGAACATGCCGAACGTGATCGGCCGGCCGGTTTCGGCCGAGAGCGCACCGAGCCTGGAATAATAGTCGAGCGCCTCGGCGCCGGTGGTGTTGGCGCTGGCCACTTCGAGGATGCCGCTGTTGATCTGGCCCATGCCGCGCACGATGGCGGCCAGTTCATCCCACGACGCGAGACGGCTGGCGACCGGACGGTCGTCGGCGGTCTGGTGGTTGACGCTGCGCGAGGTGGAGAAGCCCATCGCACCGGCGCGCACCGCCTCCTGCACGCGGTTGACCATGGTCTTGAGATCGTCGTCGGTCGCAGTGTCGGTGAAGGCGCGCTCGCCCATCACGTAGGTGCGCAGCGCCGAATGGCCGATATAGGTGCTGTAGTTGATGCCCTTGGGCAGCGTATCGACGACGTCGAGGAATTCCGGGAAGGTCTCCCAGCGCCACTTGATGCCCGCCAGCAGTGCGTCGCGGCTGATGTCCTCGGCCCGCTCCAGGTTGCGGAACACGAGGTCCGCCTCCTTCTCGCGGCAGGGCGCCAAGGTGAAGCCGCAATTGCCCATCACGACAGAGGTGACGCCGTGATAGCAGGCATTGGTGCCCAACGGGTCCCAGAACACCTGGGCATCCATATGGGTGTGACCGTCGACAAAGCCCGGCGAAACGATCTGGCCGTCGGCATCGATCACTTCCTTCGCCGGCGAAGCGATCTTGCCGATGGTGGTGATGATGCCGTCCTTCACGCCGATATCGGCGTGATAGCGCGCGAGGCCGGAACCGTCGATGACGGTGCCGTTCTTGATGACGAGATCGTAAGCCATGGGCCTGCCTGCCTTTCGACGCTTATGCGTCAGACGATGTTGTAGAGCTTGGCGGCGTTTTCCCAGAGTACCTGGCGGCGGGTCGTCTCGTCGGCGGTGCCGAACATGCGCTGGATGACCTTCTGCGAGTGCGGGAAGGTGCCATCGCCGTGCGGATAATCCGCCGCCCACATGACGCTCTCGGCGCCCATGCGCGGGATCAGCTCGACGCCGAGGACCTCGTCCTGGAACGTCGCGCGGACCTGGTTGTTGAAGATTTCCTTGGGCGTCAGCTTGATCGGCGGACGGCCGCCATCGACGCTCTTGAACTGGTGCACCTCGTGCTGCAGCCGCTCGAGCACAAACGGAATCCAGCCGATGCCGCCCTCGCCCAGCACCAGCCTCATCTTCGGGTGCCGCTCGAGGATGCCCGACATGATCATCGAGGACATGCACTCGTCGAGCTGCATGCCGAGGATCGCGGCGCAGACCGGGAATTTCCACGGCGTGCCGGACGGCGCGCCCTGCACGCTGTGCGAGCCGCCGCCGGTATGGACGGCCACCGACATGCCGGTTTCCTCCACCGCCGACCACAGCGGCTCCCACATCGGGTCGAAGATCGGCTTCGAGGGGCTGAACACGTCGAAGATCACGCCGCGCAGGCCCATTTCCTTGCCGCGGATCATTTCGTCGATGGCGGCCTGGGCATCGTGCGACGGCAGGATGGCGAGGCCGATCAGGCGCTCGGGCGCGTAGGCGCACATTTCCTCGGCCAGCCAGTCGTTGAACGCCCGGATGACGGCATATTTCAGCTCCGGGTCCTTGTAGCTCCAGTTCAGGAAGTTGTAGAGGACGGCGGCGGAAACGCCGTCATCGTCCATGTCCTTCAGACGGTATTTCGGGTCGGTGGCCCGCCATTTGCCGGGCTCGACTTCTTCCGGATAGCCGAGCTGGTCGAAGACGTTGATGCGGAAATCGAGCTTCTTCTCGCCCCACATGCCCCACTGGGCATCTTCGCGGATCCACGCCGGGCCCCTGGGCGTATCGACGACGACGGGGGCCTGGTCCTTGTACTTGCCGGCCATGCGCTTCTGCCACAGGTCGCGGGGCAGATAGCAAAGATCGATATGGTCGTCCGCGGAAATGATCCGGTCAGCAAGCTTCTTGGACATTTAGCCCTCCCAAACGAAGGCGCAGATCGTAAGGTTCTGACTCACATTGGGGAAACGCGAACTTCAAATATAGTTCATTTGAATTTCAAATTACGGATATTTCACCAGTTCGCGGTGACACCTTGTTCCTTGAGGAAATCCGCCATTGTGGGGTAGCGGCGTACGGGCCGGCTGCCATCCCAAGTGCGGACCAGCCCCTTCAGCACGCCATAGATGCGGTCGCGGGAGTCCGAGGGCTCGATAACGGCGATCCGGGCGTCCATCCCGGGCGGCGGATCGTAGTAGACCACCCCGCCGCCGGTCTTAACCTCGTAACAGCGCTTGAGGCCCTGGGCCTCGAGATGGGCGCGGGCAATCGCGGCATCTTTAGGCCAGTAGCCGATATGCTCGATGCCCTCGCGGCCGGATTTCAGGAAGTCTGTGTACGGGCCCGGCGCGTCGTTCAATTGCTGCAATACGGCAATCTGCGTCGTACCCATGAATGACCACGCCATGCGCAATTGCGGGCGGGTCGGCACGCCGTAATAATTGCCATCGACCGGCGGCACCGAGGTGAGTTCGACGAACGGGCCGACGCGCAGTACCTCCGTCCAGGTGCGCAGCATCGCGTCCATGTCGCGCACCAGATAGGCCACTTGCATAGCGTCGCCCAGGACTGGCGTAACAATCTGGCTCATCAATTCTCCTCCCCTATTTTGCGGCATTAGGCACGCCGCGCTTGAGCCGGGGCAAGAAGTTTCGCTACGGTGTACGGACAAATTCGGGAGGAAACAAAATGACAGGCCGCGTCGCGGGAAAATTCGCGCTGGTCACCGGCGCGGCATCGGGCATCGGTCGCGCCACAGCCACGCTGCTGGCGCGCGAAGGGGCCAAGGTCGTGCTGTGCGACGTGGACAGTGCCGGCATCGAGGCGGCGGCGCGTGAAATCGGGCCGTCGGCCAGCGCCTTCAAACTTGATGTCACCGATCCGGCACAGTGGGATGCGGCGCTGGCCCATATCGTTAAAACATTCGGCGGCATCAATGTGCTGGCACACTGCGCCGGCGTCTCGCTGATGAAGAACATCGAGGAGACAAGTCTCGACGACTGGCGCCGGGTGCACGCGATCAACCTCGACGCGCTGTTCATCGGCACCAAGGCGGCAATCCCCCTGATGCGCAAGGCGGACACACCGGCATCGATCGTCATGGTGTCGTCCAGTTCGGGCCTGCGCGGCAAGGCGAAACTGGCCGCCTATTGCTCCAGCAAGGGCGGCGTGCGTCTGCTGGGCAAGTCGGTCGCGGCGCACCTGGCGAAGGACAACGGCAAGATCCGTTGCAACATCGTGTTTCCCGGCACCATCGACACGCCGATGGTGCGCAAGTCATTCGGCGTCGGCCTGGATGAGCCGGATGCAGAACGGAAGATTCTCGCCAGCACGGTCGGCATTCCCATGGGCCGCCTGGGTGAAGTGAACGACATTGCCTACATGATTCTGTATCTCGCCAGCGACGAATCGAAATACGTTACGGGCGCCGAGATGGTGGTCGATGGCGGCCGCACGGCCGTCTGACAGGGAGAGATAAGTGGCGAAGATCGGAATGTTTGTCGAGATCCAGCTGAAGCCGGGCTGCCTGTCCGAGTGGCTGGAAGTCGGCCGGGCGCATGCGAAATACTCGCTGGCGAACGAGCCGGGCACGCTGCGCTTCGAGGTGATGCTGCCGACCGACAAGGACGGCAAGGAGATCGCCGACAAGGTGCTGGTGCACGAGGTTTACCAGGACGCGGCCGCGCTGGACGCGCATCGCAAGTCACCCAGCCTGGCGAAGATCCTCGACATCAACAAGCGCATCGTCGAGAGCGTGAAGGCGGTGCACTTCAAACTGGATTGAGGTCACGCCGCCACCTTCGGCGGCGTCCAAGCGCCCAGGCGGAGCAGCTTGCGGGCATTGCCTTCGGCGATCTGGCGGGCCTCTGCGTCGGGTACGTCCTGCAGCTGCTTGACCAGTTCCTTGCGCGAGTCAGGGAACAGGCCGTCGATATGCGGATAGTCGGCCTGCCACAGGAAGCGGTCGAGGCCGATCTGGTGACGCATCGCGATGCCGACGGGGTCGCGCAGGAAAGACGCCATGGTCTGCTCGTGCATGATCTGGCTGGGCGGGCGGTTGGCCTTCGGCGCCAGGTCGCCGCGCAGCTTGTTCACCGCGAAATCGACGCGCTCCTCCAGATAGGGCATCCACGACAAATTGCCTTCCTGAAAGATCACCCTGCGCTTTGGCCGGTCGTACAGCAGCGGCGAGAAAGTGAGGTCGCTGGCGGCAATCATGACATCGAGATTGGCCAAAGCCACCATGGTGCCTGGCGGCTTCCACGCCGGGCTGTCGGGCAGCGCCCACGGCACACCGCTGGAACCGATATGGATGAACACCGGCAGGCCGGCGGCATCGGCCGCATCCAGCACGCGCACCCACGATTCCTTGAAGTACGAGTCCGCGCCGGACGGCACGGGATCGTGCGGCAGGGAAATGCCACGCGCGCCGAGTGGCGCGACGCGCTCGATCTCCTTCACCATGCCATCGGGGTCGGTCAGCGGCAGCAGCGCAAGGCCGACCAGCCGTTCCGGCGCGACGGTGCAGAATTCCTTCAGCAGGTAGTCGTTATAGGCACGCACGGCATCGGCCCACAGCCGCTTGTCGCCCAGCTTGCGCAACCGCTCGCCGGCAAAGCCGCAGACTTGGGAATTCATCGTGTGGACGGCAACCTGGTCCTGATCCATCGCAACGAGGCGCGCCTTCGGATCCTCGCCGCCGGGCAGTAAATGTTCGAAGCGGGTCGAGCGGCGCTTGGGATCGGTGCGCAGGTGCGGCGACGCCAGGATGAAACTGACCGGCAGGATTTCGTCGCCGAATTGCCACGCCTCGCCGCCGTCGTCAGTCTCGATCACACGTGGCGCGAGGTCGGCATCGCGTTTCGCCATACGCGCGGTCCAGAGTGTCTTCGGTTCCACAATGTGGTCGTTGACCGATACCGGCCAGCAGTCGTTCGGTAACATGGTGTCCTCCCGTTTACTTTTTTGGTGGCGTCCAAGTGGCCGGCAGACGAAGCAGGCGGCGGGCATTGCCCTCGGCGATCTGGCGCGCCTCTGCATCGGGCACATCGGCAAGCTGTGCCGCAAGTTCCGTGCGACTGTCTGGCCAAAGCGAATCGATATGCGGATAGTCGCCCTGCCAGAGAAACCGGTCGAGGCCAATATCGCGACGCCAGCGGATCGCCACCGGATCGCGCAGGAACGAACCCATCAGTTGGTCGTGCGCCACCTGGCTGGTCGGGCGCCGGGGCTGCGACGCGGGTCGCTTGTTCACCGCGAAATCGCAACGTTCCTCGAAATAGGGCAGCCAGGACAGATTGCCTTCCAGCAGCACGATGCGGCGCTTGGGCCGTTCGGTCAGCAGGGGCGAGAACACCAGGTCGCATGCAGCCCAGGCCGGCTCGAGAAACGACCACATCACCTGCGCCCCGTCGGGGCGGTAGTCGGGCTGCCATTCTTCCGGCCAATCGAAGCCGGCAGTGGCGAGATGGATGAAAATTGGCAGGCCGGCATCGTCGGCTGCATCAAACACACGTACCCACGATGAGCGATGATAGGAGTCGAGGCCAAGCTGGCCCGGATCGTGCGGCAACGATACCCCGCGGGCGCCCAGCCGCGCGACGCGCGAAATTTCCGCGATCATCGCATCCGGGTCGGCGAGAGGCAGGATGGCCAGGCCGCACAGGCGTTCCGGTGCATAGGAGCAAAATTCGCCGAACAGGAAATCGTTATAGGCGCGCACGCATTCGGCCCAGAGCCGCTTGTCGTAGAGAAAGCGCAGTCGGTCACCCGCAAAGCCGATCGCCTGCGGCAGCACAGTATTGACCGCCACCTGTTCGGCATCCATCGCCACGAGGCGCGCGGCGGGGTCCCATCCCAGCGGTGCCAGATGTTCGTAGCGGGTTTGGCGCACGGCAGGGTCGGCGCGCAGCAGTGGACCCGACAGATACTTACTGACCGGCAGGATGCGCCCGCCGATGTTCCAGCCCTGGAAGCCACCGGGGATTTCCACAAGGTGCGGGCCGCGCGCCCGGTCACCGGCCGCAAGGCCACGGGCGAACAGGGTTGCAGGTTCCGCAAGATGGTCGTTGACCGATACCGGCCAGCAATCGTCGGGTAGCATGCGACGGCCTCCCCGCCGGCCATGCCGGCTCCGTCATTAATTGGTTCGACAAGTATCAGTAATCGAACGCATGCAACAGCGCGCGATTCCAATATCGGTCTTTGGGAAAGCCAATATACCCGTCAGAGCGGGCGGCGAGCCTTGAGCGCGGTGTTGAGCGTGCCGTCGTCGAGATAGTCCAATTCGCCACCAACCGGCACGCCGTGCGCAAGGCGCGAAATGGCGATACCGGTGCCACTGAGCCGGTCGCTGATGTAATGCGCGGTTGTCTGACCCTCGACGGTCACGTTGGTGGCGAGGATGACCTCGCGGATCGCGCCCATACCCTCGGTCACGCGGCGCACCAGACTGTCGATGTTGAGATCGGCCGGCGCCACGCCATCGAGCGCCGACAGCGTGCCGCCCAGCACATGATAGCGGCCGCGGAAACTGCCCGAGCGTTCCAGCGCCCACAGGTCGGCCACGCTTTCGACGACGCAGAGCAGCGTTTCCTCGCGCCGGGTGTCGCAGCAGATCGCGCAGGGGTCCTGGCTGTCGAGATTGCCGCAGGTGGTGCAGGGCACGATACGCTCTGCCGTCTCGGCCAGGGAATCGGCCAGTGGCAGCATCAGTGCGTCTTTTTTGCGCAGCAGGTGCAGTACCGCGCGGCGCGCGGAGCGCGGGCCAAGGCCCGGCAGGCGGGCCAGCAGCTGGACCAGCCGCTCGATTTCCGGACCGGCCATCGGATCAGAACGGCAGCTTGAATCCGGGCGGCAGCGGCAGGCCGCCGGTGAGCTTGCCCATCTCGGACGCCATCTCGGCCTCGGCCTTTATCTTGGCGTCGTTGTGCGCGGCGATGATGAGGTCTTCCAGCACCTCGGGCTGGTTCGGCTCAAGCAATGTCTTGTCGATGTTGATGCGGCGCATCGCGCCCTTGCCGTTCAGCACGATCTGCACCAGGCCGCCGCCGGACGAGCCGGTGACCTCACGCGCCTCAAGTTCCTCCTGCATCTTGCCCATGCGGGCCTGCATTTCCTGCGCCTGTTTCAGCATGTTGCCGAGATTCTTCACGCGTCTTCTCCTACTTCGTCGGGCGGTACGCCCAGGTCATCGGCCGCGACCGGGACGCCCATGTCATGCACCGCCACCAGTTCCGCACCGGGGAAGGCCTTTAGAACCGCCTGGACCAGCGGATCGCCCTTGGCCTGCACCTTCTGGTCGGCCTTGGCGTCGAGATCGCGCTGGTGCGCCGTCGGCTGCCCACCTGAAGCAACGACGGAAACCACCCAGCGTTCGCCGGTCCAGTCACGCAGCTTGGCGCTGAGATCGGCTGCCAGCGTTTTCGGCGCATGGTTCGCTGGCCGGAACTCGATACGGCCCGGCGCGAAGCTGACCAGGTGGACGAAATTCCACAGCGCGCCATACAGCGATGCTTCGCCCTTCTGCTTGGCCAGCGCGATGACCGCATCGAAATCACGCAGTGCGGCACGAGGTGGCGACGGCGCGGTTTCCACCTGCGGCATCGGGGCCGGCATCGGCATGGCTCGGGCAACAGCACCGCCGCCCCCTCCACCGCCGCCACCGCTCGATGGCGGCACGGCGCTGGCCACGCCGCGGGGCGCGCCTTGCACCTCTTTCACCAGGTCGGCGGGCGATGGCAGGTCGGCCGCATAAGCCAGGCGGATCAACGCCATCTCGGCAGCGGCCAGCGGCGTCGGCGCGGCGCGGACCTCACCCAGTGATTTCAGCAGGATCGACCAGGCCCGGTTCAACACCGGCACCGAGAGCGCCGCGGCAAAGGCCTTGCCCTTGTCACGCTCGATTGGTGTCGCGGTGAGGTCGGCTGCAGCCTCGGGCACCAGTTTGATGCGCAAGACCCAGTGGGCGAAATCCAGCAGGTCCTGCAATACGGCGGCCGGATCGGCGCCCCCATTATACTGTTCCGCGAGATTGCCCAGCGCAGCAGCCACATCGCCGCGCATCGCCTGTTCGAACAGATCGACGATGCGGCCACGGTCGGCCAGGCCCAGCATGTCGCGCACCTGCTCGGCCGAGACCTCGCCACCGCCATGGGCAATGGCCTGGTCGAGCAGGGAGAGACCGTCGCGCACTGAGCCCTCGGCGGCGCGGGTGATCAGCGCCAGCGCATCGGCGGCGACGTTCACCTTCTCGATCCCGGCAATTCTGGCAAAGTGGGCGATCAGCACCTCGGCCTCGACGCGGCGCAGGTCGAAGCGCTGGCAGCGGGACAGCACCGTCACCGGCACCTTGCGGATTTCAGTGGTGGCGAAAATGAACTTCACATGCGCCGGCGGTTCTTCCAGCGTCTTCAACAGTGCGTTGAACGCGGCCGTCGAGAGCATGTGAACTTCATCGAGGATGTAAACCTTGTAGCGCGCCTGGACCGGCAGGTAGCGCACGCCGTCGATCAAGTCGCGGATCCCGTCGATGCCGGTGCGCGACGCGGCGTCCATCTCGATCACGTCGGGATGGCGATCCTCGGCAATCGCCACGCAGTTCGGGCAAATGCCGCACGGTTCGACCGTCGGACCGCCCTGGCCATCGGGGCCGATGCAGTTCAGGGCGCGAGCGATGATGCGCGCCGTCGTCGTCTTGCCGATGCCGCGCACGCCGGTCAGCACGAAGGCCTGGGCGATCCGGCCCGAGGCGATGGCGTTGGACAGGGTGCGGACCATCGCCTCCTGCCCGATCAGGCCGGCGAAATCGGTCGGCCGGTACTTGCGGGCGAGGACGCGGTAGGGCGTGCCGGAGGCTTCGGTCATGGCACCGCAGTCTAGACTGATTCAGGGGTGAGGTGAGAGGCTGGCAACGACCCGAACCGAAACTCGTTACGGCTGCTTCCTTCCGGACCTGACCGGGTTGGCGAGGAGCCCGTCCGCCACCAACCTCTCAAGGCTCTATATCGGCGAATCGGACCCGCTTTGCAAGCCGGGCAGCCGGCAATTGCGGGAGTCGGGCGGCCATGCCAGTGTGCCGGCCGCATGACAAACAAAATCCCCGCCAATTCCCCCGCCTGGCCGGCGATTCCTTTCTCCGGCAACCCGCTGGACCGCGCCGCGAATTTTCGCCGTGAGGCCGACTGGGTGGACCAGCAGCGGCGCAAGGCCTCGACCCGGCTGCTACCGCTGAACGCGCTGAAGGCCCATATCGCTTTTGGCGACGAGCCCGGGATCGGCTGGCTCAGCGGCATCGAGGCGGTGGACCTGCTGGATGCGCCGGGCGACCTGGTGTTCCTGGGCCTGCGCGACGGGGTGGCGCATTTCGCCCGCGACGTGGCGGACTTCAAGGCCCTGCCCGGCCACCGCTTCATGGAAGTGCGGATGATCACGCCGCAACTGGCCGAGGGCGAAGCAGCGATCCTGGCCCAGGCGCGCAGCCTGGTCGACTGGCACAAAAGGCATGGTTACTGCGCTGTATGCGGCCACCGCACCGCGCTGCGCGAGGCCGGCTATATGCGTCAGTGCAGCAACCAGGAATGCAACGCGCAGCATTTCCCGCGCACCGATCCTGTTGTCATCATGCTGGTCGAGGATGGACCCGACCGCTGCCTGCTGGGCCGCGGGCGCCAGTTCGCGACCGGCGCATTCTCGGCCCTGGCCGGGTTCATGGAGCCGGGCGAAAGCCTTGAGGAAGCGGTGCGCCGCGAGGTGCAGGAGGAAGCGGGCATCCGCGTCGGCGCGGTGCGTTATGTCGCCTCCCAGCCCTGGCCGTTTCCGTCGTCATTGATGATCGGCTGTATCGGCACGGCGCTGGATGACGCCATCTCGGTCGACGACAAGGAGCTTGAGTCGGTGCGCTGGTTCAGCCGCGCCGAGGTCGAGGAGATGATGGCGAACTGGAACAACAACGAGGCGCCGTTCCGCGCCCCCGGCCCCATCGCCATCGCCCACCACATCATCAAGCGCTGGCTGGGCGGCGCGTAGCTACTCGCCGTCCTTGGCGCGGCGCCGGGCCAGCAATTCGTTCACAAAATTGACGCTGCTGCGCGGATCGCCCCGCAGCTGGTCCTGCACGACCTGGACGTAGCGGGCGCGGTCGGCATTGCTTTCCTCCGGCCGCTCGAACGGGACCGCTGCAGTGACTGCGGGCATGGCCGCGCCGGATGCTGCCTGCAAAACCAGGATGGGACGGCCGTGGCGGGTGATCGTTACCGGCTCGGTCCGCGCATGATCCATCCAGCGGCCGATATTCTTCTGGAAATCGGTCGCGGCAACCGTCGTGGCCATATGGATACTCCAAAATATCCGGATATTCCAGAGTTACGTCAATGTCCTGAGGCCGAGGCGCTGGTGCCGCGGAAGACCGCGATCAGGAACAGGACCATGCTGACGATGGTCAGCAGCGACCCGGCAATGGCCATCGGCTCGCCAATCGCCGCCTTGCCGACAATGACCAGCGCAATGCCTGGCGCCATCAGGATGATGCCGAGATTGGCCAGCCAGAAGTGGATGACCGGCAGCTTGCCCTCGGCCGCCTTCGGGTACAGCCGATAGACGATGCCGTACAGCGCCATCGACACCCAGCCGAGCAGCAGCAGATGCGCGTGGCCCGGATGCGTCGCGTGGTCCTGGCTGGCTGCCATGTAGATGCCCCAGGCCATGCCGATCAGCGCGTAGATCGCCGCGTGACGGATAAAGCGTGCCGCTAGTCGTTCCCTCATTGGTGCCCCCACTATGAGTTTGATGTGTTCAGGTTTCAGCCACGCTTGAGAAGCCTGGCTTTCGGATAGACGCCCAGAACTTTGAAGAAAGTCGAGTAGTGCTGCAACTCCTCGAGCGCCAGCGCGACATTGCCGTCGGCGGGATGGCCCTCGATCTCGGCATAGAACTGCGCCACGGTGAAGTTCGCATCGACCATGTAGCTTTCCAGCTTCACCACGTTGACGCCGTTGGTGGCGAAGCCGCCGAGACCCTTGTACAAGGCGGCCGGAATGCTGCGCACCTGGAACACCAGCGAGGTCTTGCAGGCGCGCTGGCCGGGCGCGGGATCGTTGCGCTTCTTCGACATGATGATGAAGCGGGTGGTGTTGCCGGCGCCATCCTCGACGTTACGGCGCAGGATTTTCATGCCGTACATGCGTGCCGCCAGCACGGTGGTCAGCACCGCGTCCTCGACGCCGCCGCGTTCGGCATATTCCTGCGCGGCGCCCGCCGTGTCGGCGTGGACATGGGGTTCCAGCTTCAGTTCGCGGATGATCTTGCGGCACTGCGCCAGAGCGTGGATGTGGCTGTGCACGCGCTTGATCGTCTTCAGCGTCGCACCCTTGTTGGCGGCCAGCTGGAAGCGCACCGGCAGGTAGTGCTCGCCGACAATGAACAGGCCCGATTGCGGCAGCAGGTGGTGGATGTCGGCGACACGCCCGGCCAGGGAATTGTCGATCGGGATCATGCCCAAAGCGGCACGGCCGCTGCTGACTGCGGCGAAGGTATCCTCGAACGTGGTGCAGGGTACCGGCACGTAGTCGGGATAGACCTCGGAAATCGCGATGTGCGAATTGGCGCCCAGTGCGCCCTGGAAGGCGATGGTCCGCGCCAGCGAATTGCGTGCAGGTGACATGGTTCAGGTCCCGCGCGAATCGCTTCGCGTGCCCAGCAGGTTGCGGATACGGTCGAGATCGGCCGGAGTATCGACACCGAGCGGAACGGTGTCAACGAGGGCGGCATCAATACGCATGCCCGCCTCGAGTGCGCGCAGCTGCTCCAGCCGCTCGCGCTTTTCCAGCGGCGATGGCGGCAGGCCAACGAAGCGTTCCAGCGCCGCGCGGCGATAGGCGTAGATGCCGATATGATGCCACAACGGGCCGTCGCCGGATGGCGCGGTGGCGCGGGTGAAATAGACTGCGCGGCCCGTGGTCGCGCCATCCGCGAGCGACAGCACCGCCTTCACAACATTGGGATCGGCCACCTCATGCGCCTCAACGATAGGGGTCGCGAGGGTTGCGATATCGACCCCGGCCACGGCGAGCGGCGCGAGGGCAGCGCGAATCGCCTGGGGATCGATGGCCGGCAAATCGCCCTGCAGATTGATCACTGCATCGTGCCGGCCCTCGGGGTCGAGCATTTTGAGGGCGGCGAACACGCGGTCCGAGCCGGAGGGCAGTGCCGGGTCGGTCAGCACGGCGCGGCCGCCGGCCGCCTCGACCGCCTGGACGATTTCCGGTTCGGCAGCGGCCACCGCGACGGGGCCGATGCCCGCGGCCATGGCCTGGCGCCAGACGCGCACGATCATCGGCACGCCGTGGATATCGGCCAGCGGCTTGTTCGGCAGCCGGGTCGAGGCCAGGCGGGCCGGAATCAGCACGATTGGATGGGTGGGCTGGGTCATGCGGACCGAAAACGGACGCGACGGCCGGCTTTGCGACAAAGGGTCGCGCAAAGCCCCGGCCGGGGCGGTGTTGGCAACGAAACCAAGCCCTTATACGGGTTGCATGCGCGGTGCGGAAGCCGCTAATGTCCGCCCACGCGGGCCGGGGGTGGCCAAGCGGCCTTTGCCTTGCTGGAGACACGGAAAATGAACAGTTTCGAGCTGAACAAGATCGTCGGCGCGCTACTGTTCTGCATTCTGGTCGTCATGGGCCTGAATATCCTCAGCGAGACCATCGTCCATCCCCACAAGCTGGCCGAGCGCGCCTTCAAGGTTCCTGGCGTCGAGGAAGCCGCCGGTGGCGGCGAGGCCGCACCCGCACCGTCGAACGAGCCTGCCGTGCCGCTGCCGGTCCTGCTGGCCGCCGGCAATGCCGAGAACGGCGAAAAGTCCTCCAAGAAGTGCCTGACCTGCCACAGCTTCGAGAAGGGCGGCGCCAACAAGATCGGCCCGAACCTGTACGGCGTGGTGGGCGGCCCGAAGGCCCATTCGGCCACCTTCGCCTATTCCGACGCGATCAAGGGCAAGGGCGGCGACTGGACGTACGAAGATCTCGACCATTTCATCGCCGCGCCGGCGGGCTTCGCCAAGGGCACCAAGATGTCGTTCGCCGGCATCAAGAATGCCAAGGAACGCGCGGACCTGGTCGCGTACCTGCGCAAGATGTCGGACAATCCGCCGCCGCTGCCGGCGCCGTAACACGGCTTGACCCGTTCACCCGCGGATTTCTGCCCCGCCGAATTCATCGCCTTCGCGCATGAACTGGCCGATGCGGCCGGTGCGGCGATCCGCCCCCATTTCCGCAAGCTTGCCGGCATCGAGATCAAGGGCGACCACAGCCCCGTAACGGTGGCCGATCGCGCGGCCGAGCGCGCCATGCGCGACCTGATCGAGGCCCGCTACCCGACCCACGGTATTTTCGGCGAGGAATTCGGCACCGTGCGCGGCGATGCCGACCATGTGTGGATTCTCGACCCCGTCGATGGCACCAAGTCTTTCATCGCCGGCCTGCCGATGTTCGGCACGCTGATCGCCCTGGCCTGGCAGGGCAACGCCATCCTCGGCATCATCGACCAGCCGATCCTGAGGGAACGCTGGCTGGGCGCGCGCGGCCAGCCGACCACGTTCAACGGCGCGCCGGTGCGCAGCAATGCCGCCTGCACCACGCTGGCCACGGCCACACTGTTCACCACCTCGATGGAAATGTTCGCCGATACTGCCGAGCGCGAGCGCTTCCAGGCCCTGGCCGAGAAAACCCGCATCCGCCGCTATACCGGCGATTGCTACGCCTATGGCCTGCTGGCCTCGGGCTTCGCCGATGTCGTCATCGACAGCGAGGTGAAGCCGTACGATTTCGCCGCCCTGGTGCCGGTCGTCGAAGGGGCCGGCGGCAGGATTACCGACTGGGAAGGCCGCCCTCTGTCCATGACCCGCAACAGCCGCGTGCTGGCGGCGGGCACGGCGGCGCTCACCACGGCTGCCTCGGCACTTCTCGCCGGCTGATCCTGGCCTTGTTTTCGGCCGATTCGTTGGATTAAGTGGCCGGCAGCCAGCCTGTTTTCGCCACCGGGAGATCACGGTCCATGCGTTTCATCGCCCTGCTGCTGAGTGCTGCCCTGGCTGGCCTGGCGCCGGCTGCCTTTGCACAGACCAAGACGGTCCACGCCCTGTCGCTGACCGGCGAACCGAAATACGGCCCGGACTTCAAGCAGCTCGACTATGTCAACCCGGCCGCCCCGAAGGGCGGCGAGGTGAAGCTGTACGACATCGGCAGCTTCGACACGTTTAATCCCTACATCGTCAAGGGCGACCCGCCGGCCGGCATCGGCATGGTGTTCGAGACGCTGACCACCTCGCCGCTCGACGACGCCGCGACCGAATACGGCCTGATCGCCGAGAGCATCGAGGTCGCCGAAGACCTGTCGCAGGTGATCTTCAACCTGCGCGCCGAAGCAAAATGGCATGACGGCAAGCCGGTTACCGCCGACGACGTGGTGTGGAGCTTCAACACCCTTAAAGAGAAGGGCGCGCCGCTCTACCGCTACTACTACGCCAATGTGGACAAGGCCGAGGTGCTGGGCCCGCGCAAGGTGCGCTTCCATTTCAGCGGCCCGAAGAACCGCGAGCTGCCGCAGATCATGGGCCAGCTGCCGGTCCTGCCAAAGCACTGGTGGGCGACGCGCGAGTTCGACAAGACCACGCTGGAGCCGCCGCTGGGTTCTGGCCCCTACAAGATCGCCGAGTTCCGTCCCGGCCAGGACATCGTGTTCGAACGCGTGGCCAATTGGTGGGGCAAGGATCTGCCGGTGAACCGCGGCCGCTACAATTTCGACCGTGTCCGTTACACCGCCTTCCGCGACAGCGGCGTGACGCTGGAAGCGTTCAAGGGTGCCGCCTATGACTTCCGGTCGGAGAATTCGGCAAAGAACTGGGCCACGGGCTACGATTTCCCGGCGGTAAAGGACGGCCGCGTCATCAAGAAGGTGGTCGAACATGGCCGCCCGGCCGGCATGCAGGCCTTCGTGTTCAACACCCGGCGCGACATGTTCAAGGATGCGCGCGTGCGTCAGGCTTTGGCGTATGCGTACGACTTCGAATGGTCGAACAAGAACATCTATTTCGACCAGTACCGGCGCAGCAGCAGCTTCTTCCAGAATTCGGAACTGGCCAATACCGGTCTGCCCTCGCCCGCCGAACTGAAATATCTCGAGCCCCTGCGCGGCAAGGTTCCGCCCGAGGTCTTCACCAAGACCTACGAGCCGCCGAAGACCGACGGCAGCGGCAATATCCGGGAAGGCCTGCGCGCCGCGCTGGACCTGCTGAAGCAGGCCGGCTGGACGATCAAGAACCAGAAGCTGGTCGGGCCGGATGGCAAGCCCATGGAGATCGAGTTCCTCAACGGCCAGCCGGAATCGGAGCGCGCAATCCAGCCATTCCTGCGCAACCTGGAGCGGCTGGGCATTACCGGCCGCATTCGCACCGTGGACGCCTCGCAATATGTGCAGCGCCTGCGCGCTTTCGACTACGACATGATCATCGGCGGCTGGGCCCAGTCGGAAAGCCCCGGCAACGAGCAGCGCGAATTCTGGTCCAGCGCCGCCGCCGACCGCGAGGGCAGCCGAAACTATGCCGGCATCAAGAACCCGGCGGTCGACAAACTGATTGATGACCTGATCGCGGCGCCCGACCGCGCCGACCTGGTTGCCGCGACCAGAGCGCTGGACCGCGTGCTGCTCTGGAACCACTACATCATCCCGCAGCTTCACGCGCCGACCGATCGCATCGCCTTCTGGAACCGGTTCGGCTTTACCGACAAGACCCCGAAATACGGCACGGACTTCATGTCCTGGTGGGTCGATCCGGCGAAGGACGCGGCACTGAAGCGGGGCAACTGAGCCCCGCGGCGGCGAAAGTCATGGTCGGCGGCGATTCGTTGTGTATCATCGGTCGCTGATGCGAATCGCCGCACTCGCTGCTCTGGCCACCATCGCCCTGGCCGCACCCGTCGCCGCCCAGGATGGACCCCGGCATGGCGTGTCGTCGTTCGGCGACCTGAAATACCCCGCCGACTTCAAGAACTTCGCCTATGTGAATCAGAAGGCGCCCAAGGGCGGTGAAATCCGCACCTGGGAACTGGACACATTCGACAATCTGCAGCCGCTGATCCTCAAGGGCGTGTCGGCCGCCGGCCTGGACCGCGGCGCCGGACCGGACTGGGTGTTCGAGACCCTGATGGAGCGCGCGCTTGATGAGCCCGACGCGCTGTACGCCCGCGTGGCGCAGAGCGTCGAACTGGGGCCGGGCCGCGCCTGGGCCGCATTCAACATCGACCCGCGCGCTCGCTGGCACGACGGCACGCCGATCACTGCCGACGACGTGGTGTTCACCTTCGATGCCGTCATGAAGGACGGCCATCCGCGCTACAAGCTGATCTACCAGGATGTTGCCGGCGCGAAGGTCGAGAATCCGCGCCGCGTCGTGTTCTCATTCAAGCCGGGCGAGAGCCGGCGCGACCTGCCGCTGCTGGTGGCGCAGATGCCGATCCTGTCCAAGGCGTGGTTCACGGGGCGCGATTTCAGCCGCGCCCTGACCGAGCCGGCGCTCTCGTCCGGCCCCTACAAGGTGGACCGGGTGGACTGGGGCCGCTCCATCGCCTATCGCCGGGTGGACAATTGGTGGGGCAAGGACCTGCCGGTGAATGTCGGCCGCTATAATTTTGATGTCATCCGCCACGAATATTTCCGCGACCGCGACATCGCGGCGGAAGCGTTCTTCGCCCGCGAGTACGATTTCCGCGTGGATGTGACGGCGCGCCACTGGGCACAGCTGTACGACGACAAACCAGCGGTGAAGCAGGGTTTCATCAGGAAGGAAGTGCTGCGTGATGGCACGCCCTCGGGCGTGCAGGCGTTCTTCCTGAACACACGGCGCGACAAGTTCAAGGACCCGCGCGTGCGCGAGGCGCTGAACCTGGCCTACGATTTCGAATGGGCGAACAAGAACCTTTACTTCGGCCTGTACAAGCGCTCACGCTCGATGTTCGAGAACTCGACGCTGGCCGCCACCGACCTGCCCTCGCCGGAAGAGTTGAAACTGCTGGAGCCGTTTCGCGCTACATTGCCGGCGCGCGTTTTCACCCAGGAATTCCAGAACCCGACCACCGACCGCGAGGGGGGCCTGCGCGAAAACCTGCGCCGCGCCACGGCGCTGCTGGCCGATGCGGGCTGGAAGATCAAAGACGGCAAGCTGCAGAACGCGAAGGGCGAACCGTTCACGCTGGAGTTCCTGCTGTTCGAACCGTCGTTCGCCCGCATCATCGAACCGTACAACCGCAATCTTGAAAGACTGGGTATTCAGCCCAGCATCCGCGTCGTCGACCTGCCGACATGGGAGAACCGCGCACGCAGCTATGACTACGACACGGTGATCCGTCGTTTCTCGATGGCGCAGACACCGGGCGTGGAACTGCGCAGCTTCTTCGGCGGCGCCATGGCGGACGTGCAGGGCGGCTTTAACATGGCGGGCGTCAAGGACCCGGCGGTGGATGCCCTGGTCGAGAAGATCATCGGCGCGCCCGACCGCGCGACGCTGGTCGCAGCCACCAAGGCGCTGGACCGCGTGCTGATGTGGGGTTTCTACACGGTGCCGCACTGGTACAGCGGCACGATCAAGGTGGCGACCTGGGACCGCTTCGCGCGCCCCGATCCGCAGCCGCCGTTCCAGGGTTCGGACAGCCTGATCGAGATGTGGTGGCTGGACGCCGGCAAGGATGCCCGCCTGCCCGCCCGCGCCGGCACCGCGCGGCAATAATGCTCGCCTACATCATCCGGCGCGTGTTGCTGATCATCCCGACCCTGTTCGGGATCATGCTGATCAATTTCGCCATCATCCAGTTCGCGCCCGGCGGACCGGTGGAGCAGCTGATCAGCCAGATCACCGGCACCGGCGCGGATGCGACGTCACGCATATCGGGGTCGTCCAGTGGTTCGGAGGTGGGCGGCGGGGCGCGCGCCCGCGGGCCCAGCGGGGCTGAGAACAACAGCAAGTACCGCGGCGCCCAGGGCCTGGACCCCGCCTTCATCGCCTCGCTGGAAAAGCAGTTCGGCTTCGACAAGCCGGCCTATGAGCGTTTTTACGATATGATGACGTCGTACCTGGTGTTCGACTTTGGCACCTCGTACTTCCGCGATCGTCGCGTCACTGACCTGGTGATCGAGAAGCTGCCGGTGTCGATCTCGCTGGGCCTGTGGACGACTCTGCTGATCTACCTGATCTCCATTCCGCTGGGCGTCGCCAAGGCGGTGCGCGACGGCAGCCGGTTCGATATCTGGACATCGGTCGCGGTCGTCATCGGCTCGGCCATTCCGGGCTTCCTGTTCGCGGTGCTGCTGATCGTACTGTTTTCGGGCGGCAGCTATTTCTCGTGGTTTCCGTTGCGCGGCCTGACGTCGGACGACTGGGATACCATGTCGTGGGCGGCGCGCATCGGCGACTATTTCTGGCACATGGCCCTGCCGCTGGTCGCCATGGTGATCGGGGGATTCGCGACGCTGACCATGCTGACCAAGAACTCGTTCCTGGAAGAAATCAACAAGCAGTACGTGATGACCGCGCGGGCCAAGGGCCTGACCGAACGCCGCGTGCTGTACGGCCATGTGTTTCGCAACGCGATGCTGATCGTCGTCGCCGGCTTTCCCAGCGTGTTCATCGGCATCATGTTCACGTCGAACCTGCTGATCGAGATCGTCTTCTCACTGGACGGCCTGGGGCTGCTGGGCTTCGAATCCGCGATCAAGCGCGACTATCCGATCATGTTCGGCACGTTGTACTTCTTCACCCTGATCGGCCTGCTGGTGAATTTGATCAGCGACCTGACTTACGTACTGATCGATCCTCGAATCGATTTCGAGCGGCGCGACACCTGATCATGCGCCTCAGCCCGCTCAACCGCCGACGCCTTGCCAATTTCCGCGCCAACAAGCGCGGGTACTGGTCGTTCTGGATTTTCATGCTGCTGTTCGTGCTCAGCCTGTGCGCCGAGCTGATCGCCAACGACCGGCCGCTGGTGGTGAGCTACGAGGGGCGCCTGAGCTTCCCGGTCCTCTTCTCGTACCCGGAAACGGCGTTCGGCGGTGATTTCGACACCGAGGCGAACTACCGCGAACCGTTCATGCGCGAGCAGATCGCCAAGGGCGGCTGGGCCCTGTGGCCACCGGTACCCTACGACTACAAGACCATCAATCTGGACCTGCCGGTGCCGGCACCTGCGCCGCCGTCGAGGGAAAACTGGCTGGGCACCGACGACCAGGGGCGCGACGTGGTGGCGCGACTAATCTACGGCTTCCGCATCTCGGTGCTGTTCGCGCTGATCCTGACGGCAATCTCCTCGCTGATCGGCGTCGTCGCCGGCGCGGTGCAGGGCTTCTATGGCGGCTGGACCGACCTCGCCTTCCAGCGCTTCATCGAGATCTGGTCGGGCATGCCGACGCTCTACATCCTCATCATCCTGTCGGCGGTTCTGGTGCCCAGCTTCTGGATCCTGCTCGGTATCATGCTGCTGTTCAGCTGGATGTCGCTGGTCGGTGTGGTGCGGGCGGAATTCCTGCGCGCGCGCAATTTCGACTATGTTCGCGCCGCCCGTGCGCTGGGTGTCGGGAACCTGTCGATCATGTTCCGTCACCTGCTGCCCAACGCCATGGTGGCGACGCTGACCATGCTGCCGTTCATCCTGTCGGGCTCGCTCACCACGCTGACCTCGCTCGATTTCCTCGGCCTCGGCCTGCCGCCCGGCTCGGCCTCGCTCGGCGAAATGGTGGCGCAGGGCAAGTCGAACATCCAGGCGCCATGGCTCGGCATTACCGCCTTCATCTCGCTGGCGCTCATGCTCAGCCTGCTGGTCTTCGTCGGCGAGGCGGTCCGAGACGCCTTCGATCCAAGAAAAACCTTCAAATGAGCGAGAACCTGCTCGAGGTTTCCAATCTTCACGTCGCCTTCGGTGCTGTAGAGGCAGTGCGCGGGGTGTCGTTCTCCATTGCCAAGGGCGAGACGCTGGCGCTGGTGGGTGAGTCCGGTTCCGGCAAGTCGGTTTCCGCCCTGTCGATCCTGCAATTGCTGCCGCCGTCGGCGACATCCACCGGTTCGATCAAGGTACTGGGCCAGGAGATGATCGACGCCAAGGCCGATGTGCTGCATCGCATCCGCGGCAACCGCGTGTCGATGGTGTTCCAGGAGCCGATGACCTCGCTGAACCCGCTGCACACGATCGAACGCCAGGTGGGCGAGGTGCTGAGCCTACACAAGGGCATGGGGCGCGAACGGGCACGCGAGCGCACGCTGGAACTGCTGCACATGGTGGGCCTGCGCGAGGCGGCCAAGCGGCTCGACGCCTATCCACACCAGCTCTCGGGCGGGCAGCGGCAGCGCGTGATGATTGCCATGGCGCTGGCCAACGAGCCCGACCTGCTGATTGCTGACGAGCCGACGACGGCGCTGGATGTGACCATCCAGGCGCAGATCCTGAAACTGCTGAAGGAGTTGCAGGCGCGCCTCGGCATGGCGATCCTGATGATCACCCACGACCTGGGCATCGTGCGCAAGATCGCCGACCGCGTCTGCCTGATGACCCATGGCGAGATCGTCGAACAGGGCCCGGTCGCCGAGGTATTCGCCCGGCCGCAGCATGCCTATACGAAGAAACTGCTGGCCGCCGAGCCCAAGGGGCGCCCGTCCGAGGCGCCTGCCGGTGCCCCGCCGATCATGCGTGCCGAGGGGCTGAAGGTCTGGTTTCCGATCAAGGCCGGACTGCTGGGCCGCACGGTGGACTATGTGCGGGCAGTCGATGGCATCGACCTGGTCGTGCGCGAGGGACATACGCTCGGCGTGGTCGGAGAATCGGGCTCGGGCAAGTCGACCCTGGGCTACGCGCTGCTGCGCCTGCTGAAAAGCGAGGGGCGCATGCGTTTTCTGGAGCAGGATATCCAGGGTCTGCAATCGCGGGCCATGCGGCCGCTACGGCGCAGCATGCAGATCGTCTTCCAGGATCCGTTCTCGTCCCTGAGCCCGCGCCTGTCGGTGTATGACATCGTGGCCGAGGGGCTGGACGTCCACAACCTGGCCCCGGCGCCTGACGAGCGGCGCGCGCTGATCGGCGCGGCGCTGCAGGAAGTGGGCCTGGACCCCGAGACCATGGACCGTTACCCGCATGAATTTTCCGGCGGCCAGCGCCAGCGCATTTCGATTGCCCGCGCCATGGCGCTGAAGCCGCGCTTCGTCGTGCTGGATGAACCGACCTCGGCGCTGGACATGAGCGTGCAGGCACAGATTGTCGATCTGCTGCGCGACCTGCAGCAGAAGCACAACCTGGCCTATCTGTTCATCAGCCACGACCTGAAGGTCGTGCGCGCGCTCGCCGACGACCTGATCGTCATGCGCGACGGCAAGGTGGTGGAATCCGGCCGCGCTGCCGACCTGTTCCGCGCGCCGCAGACCGAATACACCCAGGCACTGATCAAGGCCGCCTTCGACATCGAGGCAGTTGAAGGCGCGGTAAAGACCTAGATCGTCTTCGCTGCCTTCAGCGCCGCGATCTTTGCGTCGTCGTAACCCAGCACGTCCTTCAGCACCTCGGCAGTATGCTGGCCGAGGGTCGGCGGGGCTTCGTAGCGGTCGAGCGTCGTATCGGAAAAGCGAATCGGATTGGCCACCATCTTCAGCTTGCCGCTGACCGGGTGCGGCACTTCCACAGCGTTCTGGCGGTGGATGACCTGCTCGTTCTCGAACGCCTGCTTCACGTTGAAGATCGGCCCGACCATCATGCCGGCGGCAAGCATCTCCTCGAACCACTCGTTCATCGAACGCTGGGCGAAGATTTCCTCGAGCATCGGAATTAGCACATGCGCATTGGCGACGCGCTTGCGCCGGCTGGAAAAGCGCTCGTCCTCGAACAGTTCAGGCCGCTTGATTACCGCGCAGAGGCGCTTGAAGTCCTCGTCTCCGCCCGCCTGCAGGTTGATCTTGCCGTCGCTGCACTGGAAAATCTGCGCCGGGACCGATCCCACGGTCTTCGATCCCATGGCCTGCGGCACTTCGCCCGAGATCAGGTAGTCCTGCGCCCGGTGTGACATGGTGGCCATGGCGCTGTCGAGCAGCGCGATGTCGATGGCCTGTCCCTTGCCGCCCAACACTTCCTTTTCGCGCAGCGCGGCGAGAATGCCAACAGCGGCGTACATGCCCGAAACAAGGTCCTCGATGACGAGACCGACCTTGTTGGGTTCGCCATCGGGCTCGCCGGTCACGCTCATCAACCCGCTCATCGCCTGGAACAGGCTGTCGGTGCCGGGGCGCTTCCTGTACGGCCCGGTCTGGCCGAAGCCGGTGATCGAGCAATAGATGATGTCGGGGTTGATCGCCTTGATGCTGTCGTGATCGAGGCCATAGCGCTTGAGGTCGCCGACCTTGAAGTTCTCGACCAGCACGTGGCAGGTCTTGGCCAGGTCGCGGGTGATCTGCTGCCCCTCGGGCGACGAGATATCCAAAGTGATCGCCCGCTTGTTGCGGTTGACCGAAATGTAATAGGACGATTCCAGCGTCTGCTTGCCGTCCTTGTCGGTCAGGAACGGCGGGCCGTAATGGCGGAAAATGTCGCCGATCTTGGGCCGCTCGATCTTGATGATGTCGGCGCCAAGGTCGCCCAGCAACTGGGTGGCCCAGGCGGGCGCAAACAGGCGCCCGAGATCGAGGACGCGAATTCCGCGCAGCGGCAAGGCCATGGCAACACTCCCTAGAACGGCCCGCATATATATCTAACTATGTTGACGGATTCCAGTGCCTGCCGGCCAAGCGGCATTTGCCGGAATTCGATCCACCGGAACGGCAAAACGCACACGCCCAGTCCTGCAATCCATGCTACTCGTCTCAAGTCACAAGCCGACAAAACGAAACAGGGAGGACGAAGATGACCCGCAATTCGGGCAATTCACCGACATTCCGCCATCTTGGCATCGCCGTGCTGGCCGGCACGCTGATGCTTTCCGCCGGCGCCGTTTCGGCGCAGGAGAAGATCAGGATCGGCGGCGTGCTGGCGCTGAGCGGCGGCGGCGTCGGTTCGGGCATCAGCTACCGCACCGGCATGGAAATGGCGGCCAAGGAAATCAACGCCGCCGGCGGCATCGGCGGCAAGCAGATCGAGCTGGTCTTTGGCGATGACCAGTCGGACGCCACCATGGCGGTCGGTGAAACGAAGCGCCTGCTGTTCCAAGAGAAAATCAACCTGATCGTCGGCCCACTGTTCAGTGGCCAGGCCTTGGCCACCGCGCCGGTATTTGTCGAGGGCAACGGCGTCAGCATCAATGCGTCGGGCTCGTCCAAGATCAACGGCACCGACACGCCAAACACGTTCAGCATGTTCCTCGACGTCGTCACCCAGACCCAGGCGATCGTCGATTACATGGCCAAGGTCGCGAAGGCCAAGAGGGTGGCCCTGCTGATGGACAACGGGCAGCAGGCCCGCGAGATGATCGAGCAGTTCAAGATCATGATCCCGAAGACCGGCATGGAACTGGCTGCATCGCAGGAATACCAAGCCTCGCAGGCGGACATGACGCCGGAACTGCTGTCGCTGCGCAAGGCCAGCCCGGACCTGCTGTTCGTGAATGGCACCAGCGGCGCCGATTTCGCCCGTATCATGAAGGGCCGCGACGACATCGGCTGGAAGGTCCCGGTTGCCGCCTCGGCGGTGCTCAGCTTCCTGTATCGCGAAGTGGTGAACACGGCCGGCACCAAGCTGCTGGATGGCGTTTCCGCGCAGTCGTTCAAGGCCCTGTTGTTCTGCGCAACCGACCCGGTCGGCAGTTCATCCTATGCGCAGTTCCTGAAGAGGATCGACCCCGAGGCCCTGAAGAAGGTGTCGCCGATCAACACCGCGTCGGGCTACGACGCCGTCTACCTGTACAAGGCGGCGGTCGAAGGCTCTGGCGGCAAGACCGACGGCAAAACCATCGCCAAGTGGATCGAGGAGAACGGGCCGAAGGTGGAGAAGGTGACCATCGGCCGCTATTCGACGACGTCGAGCAAGCACTTCCTGTTCGGTCCGGAAGTGCTGTCGATGGGCGAGAAGTTCGACCAGCCGCGCAGCGACGGGCTGTTCAAGCAGTCCGGCTGCTGAGCCGGGCCTCCCGGCAAACCAAGGGCGGCGCCGAGGCGCCGCCCTTTCTTTTTGTGCCGGCTTTTTGCGCCGGACTATTCCGGCTTGATATTGGCGATCTTTCCCGCCTCGGCGCGGATCTTCAGATCGTCGGCCAGGGTCTTGGCCAGCACCTCGGGCGTCGAACCGACCAGTTCCATGTTCATCTTCTTCGCCTGCTCGACGACGCCAGGGTCCTTGACCATGTCCTGGATCGCCTTGGACAACTTGTTGACGATCGGCTTCGGCATGCCGCCCGGGCCGAACAGGCCGTACCAGACGGTTGCGGTGATATCCATGCCCTGTTCCTTGAGCGTCGGCACACCAGGCGCCAACGGAGAGCGCTCGTCGGCCAGCACGGCAAGGGCGCGAATCTTGCCTTCTTCAATGGAACCTGACAGGGCGCTGTAGAGCGTCAGCGTCACATGGGTTTCATCGGCCAGCAGCGACTGGTTCAAAGCGGCCGCGGCGGTGTAGGGGATCATCTGCCAGTCGATGCCGGCGCGGTTTGCGATCAACGCGCCGAACAGGTGCACCGGCGCGTTGGTCTGCATCGCGAGGTTGACCTTGCCCGGGTTTGCCTTGGCATAGGCGACCATCTCCTTGAAGGTCGTATAGGGCTGTTTGGCCGACGACAGCAGAACCAGCGGATAGCGCGAGAAGTACGAGATCGGCGTCAGGTCCTTCTGCGGCTCGATCTCAGGGTTCTTCAGGAAGATGTTGAACATGGCCAGCGAGTCGTAGCCGAGCAGCAGGGTGTAGCCGTCTGGCGCCGCGCGCTTGACCTGCTGGGTGCCGATCAGCGAGCCGCCGCCGGCCTGGTTCTCGACGATGACCGACTGGCCCCACTTCTTCTGCAGGTGGTCGGCGATCATGCGGGCCATGATGTCGCCGCTGCGCCCGGCCGCGAACGGCCCCACCAGCTTGATCGGCTTGCTTGGATAGTCGGCAGCAGATTGCGCGTGTGCGGTGCCGACGAAAGCCGCCAGACAGACGGCCAGAAGCACGTTTAGTTTCATGTTTTCCTCCCTTGCGCTTTTATTTGTTACCGGATTTGATCCCTGCAGCCCCGCAGGGTCAAGCGCCCGTAAGCGGCGCGGCTGCAGGCGCCGGAGGAAAAATCCCATGGCCCAGCGCTGGAAACGCCGCCCTGAAGGATCGAACTGGGGCGAATTTGGCCCCGACGACGAGATCGGCCGGTTGAACCTGCTGACCCCCGACAAGGTAAAACAGGGCGTCGCCGAGGTGCGCGAAGGCAAGACCTTCTGCCTGACCCTGCCGCTCGATTTTCCCGGCGGCAACGTGTTGAGCCCGCACCGCCATCCGCCGGTCCTGCGTCCCGTGCTGCAGAACGGCAGGGCGCGCATGAACCTGCAATCGTCGCTGGAGATTCCCGGCGCGCGCGAAGTGGTGTGCGACGACATCGTCATCATGCACACGCAATATTCCAGCCAGTGGGATGCCTTTGCCCATGCCGGCTACATGTTCGACGCCGATGGCGATGGCGTGGACGAGCCGGTGTACTACAACGGCTATCGCGCCGGTGACGACATCGTCGGCCCCGACGATGCGCGCGATGCCGGCGGTCTGGGCGCCACGGTCTATTCTTCGACCTGCGTCGCCCGCGCGCTCGGCATCGAAAAGATGGCGGAGAGCTGCGTGCAGGGCCGCGGCGTCATGGTCGACCTGCATGCCCATTACGGCATGACTTACAAAAGTGTCGGCTATGACGACCTGATGCGGGTAATGGACGCCGACAAGGTGGTGGTCGAGAAGGGCGACATGCTGTGCCTGCACACCGGCATAGCCCAATTGCTCCTCGAGATGGATCGCAAGCCCGACCGCGAAAAGATAATGCACGGCGGCGCCGGCCTGGACGGCAACGACAGGAAGCTGCTGCAGTGGATTACCGATTCAGGTCTGGCCGTGATCATGGCCGACAATGTCGCTGTCGAGCATGTCGACCTGACGAAAGTCGCGGGACGCACCGAGCCGTTCTGCGTCGCGCCATTGCACGAACATTGCCTGTTCAAGCTGGGCATCCACCTGGGCGAACTTTGGCACCTGACCCCGCTGGCCAACTGGCTGCGCGCCCATGGCCGCAACCGATTCTTGCTCACCGCGCCGCCTCTGCGTCTGCCCGGCGCGGTCGGCTCGCCCGCCACGCCGGTCGCCACCGTCTGACAGTGGAGACTCCAAACTACGACCTGGTACTGCGGGGCAAGGCGATACCCGGCGAGTGTCCGCTGTGGTCGCCGGGTGGCGATGCGTTGTACTGGATCGACCATTTCGGCCATAGCTTCAACCGCCTTGATCCGTTCACGGGGACGAACCGCACATGGGCCATGCCATCGGCCATCGGCTCGTTCGCCTTTAGCCGCATGGATCGTTCCTGATCGCGCTGCACAGCGGCCTGTTCCGCTTCGATGCTGATGGGGAAACGCTGACCCCGCTGTTCGAGCCGCCCCTGGATCATGTTCAACGATGGCCGCTGCGACCGGCGCGGCCGCTTCCGGGTCGGCGCCACCGATATCGGTGTCGGCCACGACGCGCTGTATCTCTACAAGGCCGCGATAGAGGGTTCAAACGGCGCGACCGACGGGAAGACCATCGTCACGTGGATCGAGACCAAGGCCAGCACGGCGAAGAACACCGTGGTGGGTCCCTGTACGCCAACGCCGGTTGGCCACTTCCTCTTCGGTCCGGATGTGCTGACCATGGCCGAGAAGTTCGACCAGCCGCGGAGCGACACGCTGTTCTTCCGCGCCGGCTGCTGAATACCGAAGGGGCGCCTAGCGGCGCCCCCTCACCATCTTTTTCTTTACGGCGGCCTTCTTCTTGGCCGCCGTTTTCTTTTGCACGCCGATGTTCCGCACGCCCTGGGCAAGCAAGGCGCGTGCCTCTGGCGTGCCGTTCAGCTGGATGTTCAGGCGGTGCTTGACGTGCCAGCCATCATTTTCGCGCACGAACTGCCAGCGGTTGGCGGTGATGCGCCAGACCTTGAAGCTATCGCCCGCCCAGCGGTACAGGCGCGCGTAACAGGTGGCCTCTGCCTTGTCGCCGTTCAGTTCGATATAGGGCATGCCGATGACGTGCGCCGAGCCGCCCTGGATGATCTCCTGGTGCATCGGACCTGTAACCATGCGGCGGATGCCCTTGCGGCCCTCGAACAGGTCAACCTGCGCATCGTACACACCATCCTCGCTCCACAGCCAGGCGGCGGCATCGGCAGAGCCGGAGTCCACCGCCGGACCGTAGGCGGCCATCAGCTGCATGATCGCACGCTCGTCCTCAAGCACGCGCAGGCGCGCCTCGAGCGCCTTCAATGTCGTCGCCATCTGTATGTCTCCTAGAACGTCGCGGTGAAACCGCCGTCGATCTGCAAATTCTGCCCGGTCACGAAGTCGGACGCAGATGAGGCGAAGTAAACCGCCGCCCCGCCCAGGTCGTGCGCCGGGTTGCTCCACCGGCCCAGCGGTGTACGCGCCTTCACGAAGGTGTCGAGGTCCGGGTTGTTCTTGACCGAGATCTTCATCATGTCGGTCATGTTCCAGCCGGGGCTGATCGCGTTCACCTGGATATTGTGCGCCGCCCATTCGACGGCCATCGCCTTGGTCAGCATCCGCCCGCCGGCCTTGGTCACGGCATAGGGGCCGGAGCCCGCACGCGTCACGTCGGTGGACAGCGACAGCGTGTTGACGATCTTGCCGCGCTTGCGCTCGATCATGCCCTTCACCACCCGCTGGCTGCAGATCAGGATGGCATCGAGGTTAAGCGAGAAAGTCTTGCGCCAGTTTTCCAGGCTGTAAGTCAGCAGCTCGCCGCGGATGTTGTGCGCCGCATTATTGAACAGGATATCGACCGGTCCGGCCGTGCGCTCCAGCGCCGTGACCGCCGCATCGACTGCCCTCGGGTCGCTGGCGTCGAACGCGCTGACCAGCACCTTGAGCCCGCGCGCCTTCAGCTGGTCGGCCACCGGCTGCACGCCCTCGGCCTTGCGGCCGTTCAGTGCCACGGTGGCGCCCGCCTCGGCCAAAGCCGTCGCCATGCCGAGGCCGATGCCCATGCTTGATCCAGTAACCAGCGCCACCTTGCCGCTGAGATCGAACGGATTGCTCATATGTGTTTCCCCTCTACCTTTACGGGCGGTCAGAACGTCGCCGTCATGCCGCCGTCGATCTGCAAAGTCTGGCCGGTCACGAAGTTTGAGGCATCGGACGCGAAATAGACCGCCGCGCCGCCGAGATCCTGCATCGGGTCACTCCACCGGCCGAGTGGCGTCTGCTTTTTCACCCAGGCATCGAGGTCGGGCAGGCGGCTGAGGTTGAAGGCCATGCGCTCGGTCCGGTTCCAGCCCGGACTGATCGCGTTGACCTGGATGTTGTATTGCGCCCATTCCACAGCCAAGGCTTTGGTCAGCATGCGCCCTGCGGCCTTGCTGGCGGCATAGGCGGCCGTCGTCGGCCGCATGATGTCGGTCGCGAGCGACAGCGTGTTGATGATCTTGCCGCGCTTTTTCGCGATCATGCCCGGCGCCACTTTCTGGCTGGCGACGAGTGCAGAATCGAGGTTGAGGCGAAACGCCGAGTGCCACTGGTCCAGCGTCATCTCGGCCAAAGGCGCGCGCGGGTTCACCGCCGCATTGTTGATCAGGATATCGACCGGCCCCGCCTGGCGGACGAGCGCATCGATGCCGGCGTGCAAGGCGTCGAAATCGGCCGCATCGAACGGCAGTGCGATGGCCTTCAAGCCCTGCGCCACCAGGCTTTCGTGCGCTTTGGCCAGACGCGGCCTGTCGCGCCCGTTAATGCCGACCGTCGCGCCGGCTTGCGCCAAGGCCGCAGCCATGCCGAGCCCGATGCCCATGCTGGAGCCCACGACCAGCGCCACGCGCCCGCTGAGGTCGAATGGCCCCTTGCCGCCTTTATCGGTCACGCTGTTTCCTCCCGCATGCCTGTATCCTAGCCTCGCAACGGCCGGGGGGCGGCGTCAACGCCTCATTCGCCCGCAGGGCGGACGGGGCCTGCAGGAACCTTGGCCGCAAGCCAGCCGTTCTCCTTTCTCTCATCATGTGGAGAAAGGAACGCCCCATGGCGGCCACCACGACCGATTTCGACGAGTTTCTGACCGCCAATCCGCCCGTGACGCGCGAGGAAAAGGCGCACCTCATGGCCTGCGCCCGGCATCCCAGCGGCACCCGCGAAGACAGTCCGTATTGCAGCGAGGACCTGAGCAACGGCGTCTCGCTGCTGATGATCCGCGCCAGTAATGAACCGGCCCTGATGCTGAAATCCGAGGACGCCCGCGCCGAATTCCTCGACGTGGTCAATGCCGACTTCCCCGACGACGATTTTGAACGGCTGGACGCGGACGACGCCCGCGAAGAATATGAGGGCGAGGACGACAAGGCAGCCGACTTCAACTCGGAGAAGGACCGGAGCTAGGCCGGCGCGCCCGGCTAGCGAGGAAGACGCCGGCGAAAACCAGCCCGCCGCCGACAAGGTGATATGGCAGCAGCCGCTCGCCGAACAGCAGCCAGCCGTAGAACGACGCATAGACCGGCGCAATGTAGTTCACCACCGCGCTGCGCCCCGCGCCCAATACCGCTGTGGCATGGGCGTGCAGGCGATAGCCGATCAGCCCCGGAACAAGCGCGGTATAAAGCACCACCCAGAACAGCGCGCCGGTATCGACGGCGAAGCCCAGCCGCGACCATTCCCAAATGGCCAGCGGCAGCATCGCCGCCGCGCCGAACAAGGCGGTGACACACATCAGTGTCAGCGCCGGCAACAACAGGCCATGCGCCCGCAACATCAACGAATAGGTTGCCCAGCAGAAGCAGCCGAACAGGGTCCAAAGGTCACCGGGCACGAGGTCGAGGTGCAGCAGCACATGTGGATCGCCCTTGGCCACGATGGCAACGACGCCCGCGAGACTGAGCAGTATGCCGCACACCTGGCGCGCGATAATGCGCTCGCCGAGAAACAGGACCGCGCCCACCACGATCAGGATGGGCGCAGCCAGTTGGCCCGGATGACCGCCCGGTGACCCCAGGCGTTGAGCCCGGTAAACGGCAACAGGACCGCGCCCATGACGAACCACCGCCCGAACGAAACGGCGATCGGCGGCAACTGATGCTCCGCCGCCACGCGCGCCACCGCCATGGCCGACGACATGAAGCCGGGCGCGACCAGCAGAACGGCGAACGCAATCAGTTCGCGGTGGCGGACTTGGAAGGGGGACATCGAGGGGACAAGCTATCCTGCCCCTGACCGGGGCCGTCAAGGCGCAATACGTGCAGGCCGCGACATGGGCATTTCGCAGGCCAATTGATACGGATCAATCCCCGCGGGACCGGGATGTTCGACACTTGCACCAGTTTGTCACGGAGGCGACGGTGTCGGAATCCTACGAGGCCATTGTGTGGATCGACCAACACGATGCGCGGGTTGCAAGGCTATATGAGCATGGCGTCGACTATCGGCGCGTGGTGCCGCCGGCATCGGCCGGCACAGGAGGCGCCGACCGTGAGGCAGCCCCCTACTACATTGCGGTGTTCGAGGCTTTGGGTGACGCGGAGCGCTTTCTGGTAACCGGCCCCACTGTCGCCAAGGCGGCCTTCGCCCGTTGGCTTGAGACGCAACGGCCGTGGTCCGCCACCAAACTCGCGGGATTTGCGACGCTGGCGCGCATGCCCGACAGCCGCCTGGTCGATGCCGCCAATCGCCTGCTTGCCGACAAGCCGGTCCGCCGCCACGCCGCGAAAGACACGGACTGCCGTCGCTGTGCGGAGGACGACGACCTGTTCGACGGCAATCCCTGCGATCGCTGCGAAGGACCCACGGACGTCCTCACGCTGGACTGCTTCGCCTGCGTGGCGCTCGGCGCCGCCGACCATCCAACTGCTTCGTAGCCACGGATCCAGGCCGTCGCGGAAAATCTACTCGGGCCGCGCGCCCTCGCCCACGAGGCTGAAGGCGGCCCAGAACATCGGGTGACGGAACTCTGGCGCCACGGTTTCGTCCGCCACGAACTCCGTCATCGAGCGTCGCAAGGCCTCGGCACGGCCCATGGCGCCGTCCTCCGTCATGAATGCAAACATGCGGGTGGTGAGCCGCACCGCGGCTTTGGATGCGACAGGCCAGTGCGATACCAGGAGCGACCGCGCACCGGCGGTGAAGAACGCCCGCGCGAGACCGGACATCGCCGTCCCGTCCGGTGTCCCGTCGGAACCGCCCGTGTTGCAGGCGGAAAGGATGACGAGATCGGCATCGAGCGACAGCGCGGCGATTTCGGACGCGGTCAGCAGGCCATCGTCCCCTGCAGTCGCCATTTGCGGTGGACTTAGCACCAAGGCCGGCTCCAAGTTGTCGCCGAGCTCGCCGGCAAGCAGGGCGTGTGTCGCGAAGGCCACAACGCGATAGCGATCCAATGCTGCAGCTTTGATCTTGGTTTCCGATGCCCCCGGGCCCAGCAGCAGGGCATCGCCAGGGGCATGTAGGGCGTTTGCAATCCGCATCAACTCGTCGGCAGAGTCCGGCAAGGCAGGCAGCTGACGCACCTCGTTGACGTCGGCCAGCGCGCCGCGGAATAGCCTGGCGCCCCCGCCCCGGCTCTCGCCCACCCCTGACAGGACCGGGTTGCCGACGCCGAGGAATGGTTCGCGCGCGGCGCTTCGCGGCGAGACCCGGCGCAAGGCATGCAACGCTGCCGTTGAGGGAAGGACGCTGACCGCGAACCTTTTGGCCAGCCACTCAAACCCTCCCGGGTCGGCGCCCGATGGCGCCGCCGTCACGAGTGCGCCAAGAGGGAAGCCGCCTAGCCCGCCATCGGGCACCACCAGGAGGTGGCGAACCTGCTCGGGCAAATGCAGCGGCTCGATCAACTGTCGGTACAGGGCATAGGCGCGGTCGGCAGGATAGGGAGCGAGATCGCCATTGACATCGTGGTCAAGATTTCGCCGCAGGACCGCCACTTCGCGAAGCATATCCGGCGCGCCGATCTCGAGCGGGACGAGGCGAACGCCATCAGGCCGGACCACGATGGCAAAGCTCTGGGTGTCGATGAGATAAAGCAGCAGCGCCTCGTCTGGACGCAAAAGCTTCTGCGCCTCATCAAGGTCGACGGGCTTGCCGGCCAGCGTGGCCGTGCGTTCGGGAAATATCGCGGCCAGCTGGCGGTCGAGCGCATCGCGCTCCCGCACAAGTTCAGCACGCTGGCGCAGCGCGGCGGCCACCGCCGCAGGATTTTCCTCAACATGCTCGACGACGAGGGCGCGCAACTTTTCTTCCGCGCCGACTCGCGCCTTGAGCAGGGCGGCGAACGGCCCGGCACCATCGGCCAGGCGGACCATGGCCTTTTGCAGCGTGCCGGCGACATCCTGGTTGCCGGCGCGTTGCGCGACCGTGAATGCCTCGCCAATCAAACCCGGCGGCGCATCCGGGCGGTCGAGCAACCGGCTGATCATGGCGACGTGCCGGTAGTAATGCGGGCGGGCGTCCAACTGCCACGCACCAGCCAATGCCGGTTCTGTCAGCCGAGCGACAGCCTGTCGCGACCAGTCGAGCGCCCGCAGCGGTCGCGCAAAGCGGTTGGCGAGTTGAAGGTAGAACAGCGCCTGCAGCGCGGCATTCGAAGCCGGCCCGCGCTGCATTGCCGCATCCAGGAATGGTTGCAGGATCGCCTCGGCGTGGTCGGGGTCATCCTGGTTCACCAGCGACGCCTGATCCCACGCTTCCGCGATGTTTTCTGGAGGCAGCGCCAGCTTGCGCTCGATCTCCAAGCGCCTGTCTTGCTCGGCGGCGCGCCGGGTCAAGGCCGTCCGAGCGTTCGCCGCGGCATCGGCCTCGCCCGCCTCACGGCGCGCCGCAGCAGCCTCGTCCTTGCGGCCGCCCTGTTCCAGCAAATCGGCAAGCAGCGACAATGAGGTCGCCATGTAGCCGTCCGCGCCGTTCTGACGTTGCGCCATGGCAAGGCGCTGAAGCATATCCATCGCGTCGTCGCGGCGCCCGGCTTCAATCAGAGCGTGGCGCAGGCGATCGGCGGCAAATACCAGATCGGAATTACCAGCTGGCGCGTAACCCAGGTCGTACTCGAACCGCTGACGCGCCGTTTCCAGCGTGCCCAGCTCACGGTCTATGTCACGCGCCAGACGGAGCAGGTCCTTCACCTCATCCTCACCGCCCTGCGCCGCACGCGCCTCGGCAAGGGTCAGCGCCTCCGCCGCGCGACCGCTTTTGTGCAGCGCCCTGACGATGTTACCCATGACAGCGGCATAATTATCGCCCGCCACCGTCGAACGGGCTTCGGCAATCGCGCGGGCGCGTCCGAGCGGCGCGAGAGCGCCCGCGGGGTCGCCAGCGGCCACCATCAGCCCGCCAAGCCGGTTAAGGGCATCCACGGCTTTGTCGCTATCGGCACCATCCATCGTGACAACCACATCCACCAGACGGCGGCAGAACGGCACCCATACCCTGGCCTCATCCGGCTGACTGGAGAAGCATTGCCGTCCAAATGAGCGGAGCGTTCGCCGGATGCCATCGTCGCGCCAGTATGCCTGGGTGGCTACGGCCTCGACCCAGTCCGCGGCAAGCGGTCCGGCGGACATCTGGTCGCCTTTCAACAAGTATCCGTCAATCGACCCCGCCAGCTTGTCGGTCGACCGGCGCAGTTCACCGACGCCGGCATCCCTGCGGGCCAGGCCCTGGGCCATCGCCAGCGCCTGCTCAGCGTCCTCTCGCCTACCCGTCTGGCGATACAGTTTGGCGAGTGCATCGGCAATATTTTCCAGTAGGCGGCCGGCATCGGCCTTGCCGCCCAAGATTCCGGCCTGGTCCAGCAACCATCGCTCGACACGGTCCGGCTCACCGCCACCGACCGCGATACCAACCAGCTTGTCTAGGGTGATGGGCGAAAAGGTTGCGGCGTCCGCGCGCATGTCCTCGGACCAGAATTCAATTAGTGCCGATTCAGCCGCCGCGACGTCGCCCGTCTCCAACAAGGCCTCGGCAAGCTCTGCCGCGGCGCGATAGGCCGAATAGTCTCCTGTCCGCCGGCGCACCGCATACACATCGCGCAGTTCGACGACAGCTTGTCCCGGGCGGCTGGCGCGGCGCAGCGCATCGGCATGAATTGCGAGCGACTCCACCACCGCGGCATCCGCATGGCCACTTCCCGCCCGCAGCACCGCGAGGTTGATGTCGATTAACGCAAGCGCGTCGTCATATCGATCTAGCCGCAAGAAGGTTTCGGCGAGAACGTAGCGAAGCTCAACCGCGACAGGGTCGTCTGCGCCCCGCGCCTCGAACGGCGGCAGCACCTCGCGAACGATACGAGCTGCTTCATCATGCCGGTTCAGATCGCCGGACAGTGCGCTGGCGAGTTCCACCGCACCCACGGCAATGCGGTCATCGTCAGGTTTCAAGGCCTGCCGGCGCAGCGCCACGACCTGGCGCAGCAATGGCAATGCCTTGGCGGGGCGCTTTTCTTTCAGCAGTTTTCCGGCAGCCGCCTCAACGGCCGCTGCAGGGTCTAGCCGCTCGGCCGCAACTGCCGGCGCCAAACCAGCCAGCCCCGCCAGCGCGAACACGAGGCCGACGCGCCGGACCAGCAGCGCAAGCTCAGGCCAATGCCGCACCGAGTAAGTCCTTTGCAACATGAGCCCTGGCTCTGACGGACCTCACTCTCCGTACCGTTCGCATGCCAGCGCATAAAGCGCGCGCAATGTCATCGCCTCGCCGCCAGCAGGACGGCCCGGGCGGTTCTTCTGGTTCCAGGCGTAGAGGTCGATATGCGCCCACGACTTCGCCTTGCCGGCGAAGGCGGCGAGAAACAGGGCGGCGGTGATCGCACCGGCGAAGCCGCCCTCGCCCGCATTGTTGATGTCGGCGACGCGGCTGTTCAGCAGTTCGCGGTAGCCCTGGTGCAGTGGCAGCCGCCACAACGGGTCGGCCTGTTCACGGCCGTGGCGCAGGATGTCGTCGGCCAGCATGTCGTCATTCGAAAACAAGGCCGGCAGGTCGGCGCCCAGTGCCACGCGGGCCGCACCGGTCAGCGTGGCCGCATCGAGCAGCAGGTCGGGTTCCTCGCGCACCGCCTCGGCCAGCGCGTCGGCGAGGACCAGGCGCCCCTCGGCATCGGTATTGCCGATCTCGACCGTGATGCCGGCGCGGCTGCGGATGACGTCGAGCGGACGGAACGAGTTGGGGCCGACGAAATTCTCCACTGCCGGAATCAGCAGGCGCAGGCGCACCTTCAGCTTCGCCGACATGATGGCCTGCGCCAGCCCGAGCATGGTGGCGGCGCCGCCCATATCCTTCTTCATGATCAGCATGCCCGACGACGGCTTGAGGTCGAGGCCGCCGGAGTCGAACACCACGCCCTTGCCAACGAGGGTCAGCTTTTTGTGCCGGGGATCGCCCCAGGTGAGGTCGATCAGGCAGGGCGGACGGGCGCTGGCGCGGCCGACGGCGTGGATCAGCGGGTAGTTGGTGGCGAGCAGCGCATCGCCGCCCACCACGGTCACGGTGGCATTGTGCGGCTTGGCCACATCGCGCACGGCGGCGGCCAGTTCCGCCGGGCCGAGGTCGGCGGCCGGGGTGTTGACGAGATCGCGCACCAAGAACGTCGCCTTGACCAGGCGTTCGACCAGCGCGCGATCGGCACTTCGCGGCCAGACCAGCGAGGCAAAGTTTTCCTCGGTCTTGCGGTAGCGGGTGAAGGCGTAGGTGCCGAGCGCGAAGCCGAGGACGGCATCGGTCGCAGCGTCCGGCTTTAACGGCGAGGCCAGGCGCCAGGCGCGGCGTGGTAACGCGGTCGGCAGGTGGGCGTAATGCCACAGGTCGGGTTTCGGCGGCAGGCCGGCAATCGCGCCCGCCAGACGGCCATCCGGCCCCGGCACGACGGCGACCCGGCCGGGCTTCAGCTTGAAGCCGCCGGCCTCGAGCCAGGCGGCCACGCTTCGCGGCTGCACCTTGATCCAGGCGCGAAACTTCGATTCGGTCAGCAGCCAGAGCGGCAGCGCGCCCTCGGCCTTGTCCAGCAAATGGGTAACCAGGATTGCACCCCGACAAAATTCGAAACGCCCGTGCAGCGCCGCAACCTTATAGTCGGGGCCTGTACTGGTACAAGCACGGGCAAACGGGGAGCCAGCAGATGGCCGCACTTACCATTGTCGTCGGAAACAAGCGTTACTCGTCCTGGTCGCTGCGCGGCTGGCTGGCGGTGCGCCTGTCGGGCGGGACGTTCGACGAGGTCGTGATCAACATGAAGAAGCCTGACACCACGGCCCGCATGCTGAGCTACGGCCCAACCGGCAAGGTGCCGGTGCTGAAGCATGGCGACATCACCGTCTGGGAAAGCCTGGCCATTATCGAATACATCGCGGAGACATTTCCCGCCGCGATGCTGTGGCCGACGGATCGCGCCGCGCGCGCCCATTGCCGCGCGAGCTCGACCGAAATGCATTCCGGCTTCCAGTCGTTACGGCAGCAGATGTCGATGGACGTGGTGCGACCACAAATCGACCGCACGCCCAACGAAGGCACCGCCACTGATATTGCCCGCATCACCACCCTGTGGCGCGAGGCCCGGCAGAAATACGGCGCCAATGGTCCGTTCCTGTACGGCGCGCCCAGCGTGGCCGACTGCATGTATGCGCCGGTCGCCGCCGGACGGTTCCACACCTTCAAGGTGAAGCTGGACCCCGTATCCGCCGCCTATGTGGACACGATCCTGAACTGGGCGCCGATGCAGGAATGGACCGCCGCCGCACGTGCTGAAACCGACGTGATCGCCGAGTACGACTGAAAGAGCAGTGCACCGCCGTTACTGCGTCGGTAGGTCGCCGGGCAGCTTCAGGCCGATCTCGCGGTAATAGCGTTCGGCGCCCGGATGCAGCGGCGTCGAGACGCCGTCGAGGGCCGTGCCCAACTGGATCAGCCGCGCCTTGGCATGACCGCCATCGAGCATGATGCGGTTGCGCGGATTCCACAGCGCCTTGGTCAGCGCATAGACGAAGTCGGAGTCGAACTGTGCCGAGATTACCCATTGCGCGCCGACCGACAGCGTCTCGACCGCGCCAGCGCCGAAATAGGTTCCCGCAGGAATCACGTCGCGGGCGAAGAAGCGGTGGCGGCGCAGCGCCTGGTCGGCGGGCCGGCCGCTGATCGGCACCAGCTCGGCGCTGCCCTGGTTGACCAGGTCCTCGACGCCCTGCACCGGATAGCCGCCGACCACGAACAGCGCATCCAGCTCGCCGGCCGCGAACAGACCGAACGCCTCGCCCGGATCGGCCTCGACCACCTGCAGCTGGCTGGTGCGGACACCGAACGAGGTCAGGATCAGCTCGGCGTTGAACCGCGTGCCCGAGCCGGCGCGGTCGAGCGAGACGCGCTTGCCGACCAGATCGCCGATCTTGGATATGCCGGCGCCGCGCCGCACCACAAGATGGATGCTCTCCTGGTAGAGATTGGCGATGACACGTAGATTGCCGACCGCCGCGCGGCGGAAATACAGGCTTTCGCCATTGACCGCGCCGTACAGGATGTCGGACAGCACGATACCCGAATCCATCTGCCCCGCGGCAATGGCGCCGATATTGGCGATCGAGCCTTCGCTGGTCTGCGCGACCGCCACGAGGCCCGGGACGCCGCATGAGCCGCCCTTGGCACAGGGCCGCGACCCGGGTGGACTGGATACGGCATTGGCGATGGCCATGCCGACCGGGAAGGCGGTTGTTCCGGCAGATCCCGTGGCAATGCGCAGAAAGCGCAGGTTCTCCTCGGCAGCGGCGCCCGTGGCGAGGCCGAGCAGCAGGCAAAGCAGGGCGAGGCCGGCTTTCATGACGAGACTATAGCTCCTCGTCGCCGCGCTTGCCGAGCGGGATCAGGCAAAAGCCCCGCGCAGGCGCCGGACCAGGTCCTGCAGATCGGCCGGCTGATAGCGTTCACGTGCCTTGGCGCCCCAAACCGGGCTCGGCCAGGCCGGATCGCCAATATTCCGGGCGATGACGTGGACATGGAGCTGCGGCACCATGTTGCCGAGCGCGCCGACATTCAGCTTGTCCGGCGCGAACAGGCTTTGCAGCACGGTCGAGGCGCGGGCAATTTCCTCGATCAGCAGCGCGCGCTCGGGCGCCGCCAGGTCAATGATTTCGCGTAACGACTCCCGCCGCGGCACCAGGACCAGCCAGGGCCAGGCCGGTTCGTCCATCAGCAGGACGGTGGACAGGGCGAAATCCGCGACAGGGACGGTGTCGGCGGCAAGCTGGGGGTGCAGGGCAAAACCGGCGGCCATGGCGCATCGCTATCAGCTTTGCCTTTGGCTGGCGAGCCATGTAGTGATGCCCGCCCAACCGCCGAGGCGTCCATGGCCAACCACCCCACCCTGCGCCTGCACCCGGGCCGCGACCGACGCATCCGGGGCGGGCACCCCTGGGTCTATTCCAACGAACTGCAGCTGGACGGGGCGGCCAAGGCCCTGCTGCCCGGTGCGGTCGTCAACCTCGCGGCGGCGGACGGCAAGCTGCTGGGCACCGGTACTTTCAACCTGCATTCGCTGATCGCGCTGCGCCTGTACGCCCGCCACCCGGACGCGAAACTGGATACCGCATTCCTGGCCGGCCGATTGCGCGCGGCCCTGGCGCTGCGCGAGCGTCTGTTCGACCGTCCCTATTACCGGCTGATCCATGCCGAGGGCGATGGCCTGCCCGGCATCGTGATTGACCGCTATGGTCCGGTCCTGGCCATCCAGATCAACACCGCCGGGGCCGAGGCCCTGTTGCCGGCGCTGCTGGCGGCGGTCGAGGCCGTGCTGGCGCCGGCGGCCGTGGTGCTGCGCAACGATGGCGACGTACGCAAATTTGAGGGTCTGGCCCAGGAAGTGAAGCTGGCCCACGGCACCCTGTCCGGGGCAGCCGAGGTCGAGGAGAACGGCTGCCGCTTCCTGACCGACCTGCTGGAGGGGCAGAAAACCGGCTGGTATTTCGACCTGGCCATTGCCCGCGCCGAAATTGCCCGGCTGGCCCGGGGAGGCAAGCTGCTGGACCTGTACTGCCATACCGGCGCCTTCGCCATCCAGGCGGCGAAGCACGGCGCGACCGACGTGCTGGCCATCGACCGCTCGGAACTGGCGCTGGACCTGGCCAGCCGCGCCGCCACCCTGAACGGGGTCGAGGGGCGCTGCACCTTCCGCAAGGGCGAGGTGTTTGCCGAGCTGGAGCGGCTGGGTGCGGAAAAGGCCCGCTTCGCCACCGTGGTGGCAGACCCGCCCAGTTTCGTGAAGTCGAAGAAGGACCTGGCGACCGGCACAAAGGGCTACCGCAAGCTGACGCGTCTTGCCGCCCAGTTGGTAACACCGGGCGGCACCCTGTTCGTCGCCTCGTGCTCGCACAACATGCCGGCCGAGTTGTTCGACGAGGAGATCGCGCAAGGGTTGGCGGCAGCGAACCGCACCGGCCGCACCCTGTTCAGCGGCGGCGCCGGGCCCGACCATCCGGTCCCCCCGCAAGTGCCGGAGACGGCCTACCTCAAGTACCAGATTCTCCAGCTCGACTAGGCGTTGCCTCGACTAAATCCCGCCGCAATCCTATACTAATCGAGGCGCTCGACGGGGGCCGGATGGGGCGCTCAAACGGAACTCCGGGTTCGGCAAGAGGTTAATCCTGCGCGTGGCGCAGGGCAGTCGCACTCCACGTCGCGTCGAACCGGGTTGCGTCGACCAGATGCCGGCCCGGCGGAACTGACACGTGCGACCTGCCCCGCTGGGTCAGGATCGGTAAAGGATCGCAAGTCGTGTCGCTGCGTCATTCGTGGTTGCTGGTCGTCATTCTCGTTGTGCTCGGCAATCTTGCCGGGTGGTGGGCGCTCAACCAGCCGGTGGACCCCAAGCCCTGGGGCCAGATGATCAACGGCGTGTCGTTCAGCCCTTACCAGTCGAACGAAAACCCGCAGGAAAACCGCCACCCGACCGCCGCCGAGATCGACAAGGACCTGGCGCTGCTGGTCGGCAAGGTGAAGTACGTCCGCTCCTATTCCGCGACTGACGGCCTGAACGATATTGCCCCGCTGGCCAAGCGCCACGGCCTGCTGGTTACCGCCGGCGCCTGGATTGACGGCCGCCGCGACCGCAATGAGCGCGAAATCGCCAACGTCATCGAGATGGCGCGCAACAACAAGAACGTCGTGCGCGTGCTGGTCGGCAACGAAACCCTGTTGCGTACCGACGTGCCGATCGAGGACCTGATCGGCTATATCCGCCGGGTGCGCTCGTCGGTCACCGTGCCTGTGTCGTCCGCCGAGCCGTGGCACGTCTGGCTGAAGAACCCGGAACTGGCGCGCGAAGTCGACTTCATCGCCATCCACATCCTGCCCTACTGGGAGAAGATCCCGGCGGACCAGGCGCTGAACTACGTCATGGAGCGCTACCAGCAGGTCAAGGACGCCTTCCCGACCAAACCGGTCGTCATCACCGAAGTGGGCTGGCCGTCGGACGGCCGCCTGCGCGGCTCATCGTCGCCGACGCCGACGGCGCAGGCGACGTTCCTGCGCGAGTTCCTCAACGTCGCGAACCAGCGCGGCCTCGACTACTACATCATGGAAGCCTTCGACCAGCCGTGGAAGCGGGACATCGAAGGCAGCGTCGGTGCCTATTGGGGCATCTACAATGCCGACCGGGCGCCAAAGTTCCCGATGGTCGGCACCGTCCACGACATGCCGAACTGGAAGCAGTTGGCGCTGGCCTCGTCAATCCTGGCACTGGCCCCGCTGATCTGGTTCCTGGCGCGGTGGAGCGGCATGCATTTCGCCGGCCGCGTATTCTACGGCGCGCTGATCCAGGGGGTCATTACGACGCTGGTCTATGTCGGCTATGTCGGCATGAGCCAGTACATGACCGCCGGCACGGCAGTCATGTGGTCGATGCTGGTGCCGATGCTGATCGTGCTGCTGATTCTGCTGCTGGCCGAAGCGCTGGAAATGTCGGAAGTGATGTGGAGCAAGCAGAAGCGCCACTTCGCCCCGCACGTCTCCGCCGACCCGAACCGCACCTGGCCGAAGGTGTCGATCCACGTCCCGCTGTACAACGAACCGCCGGACATGGTGAAGCAGACGCTGGATGCACTGGACCGGCTGGATTATCCGAACGTCGAGTTCGTCATCGTCGACAACAACACCAAAAGCGAGGCGGTGTGGCGCCCGGTCGAGGAGTATTGCGCCAAGCTGGGCCCGCGCTTCCGCTTTTTCCACGTTTCACCGCTGGCCGGCTTCAAGGCCGGCGCGCTGAACTTTGCGCTGCGCAACACCGCGCCCGACGCCGAGATTGTCGGCGTCATCGACAGCGACTATGTCGTCACCACCGACTGGCTGAAGAGCCTGGTACCCTATTTTGACCGGGCGGAAGTGGGCTTCGTGCAGGCGCCGCAGGACCACCGCGACTGGCGCGGCGACGCCTTCAAGGAAATGATCAACTGGGAATATGCCGGCTTCTTCCATATCGGCATGGTCCAGCGTAACGAGCATGACGCGATCATCCAGCACGGCACGATGACGCTGATCCGCAAGCAGGCGCTCGACAAGGTCGGAAACTGGGCGGAATGGTGCATCTGCGAGGATGCCGAGATGGGCCTGCGCCTGATGATCGGCGACTGGGAATCCGTCTACCTCAACCGCCGCTTCGGCTACGGACTGACGCCCGACAGCTTTACCGGCTACAAGAGCCAGCGCTTCCGCTGGGCCTATGGCGCCATGCAGATACTGAAGAAGTACTGGCGCGACCTGCTGCCGGGCAAGGACCGCAAGCTGTCGCCGATGCAGCGCTATCACTTCATCTCGGGCTGGATGCCGTGGGTCGCCGACTCCGTTGGCCTGATCTTCGCGGTCGCCAGCATTTTCTGGTCGCTGGGCGTGCTGCTGCTGCCGCGCTACTTCGAGTTTCCGCTGACCCTGTTCCTGGTGCCGACACTGGGCGTGTTCGTGGCGAAGATCCTGCAGTTCCTGTGGCTGTACAAGGTGCGCGTCGATTGCACCCTGCGGCAGCGACTGGGCGCGGGCCTGGCCGGCCTGGCGCTGACCTACACCATCGCCAAGGCGACTTTGTACGGCCTGTTCACCAGCAAGCTGCCGTTCATCCGCACGCCGAAGCTTGAGAACCAGCCGGCGCTGATGCAGGCCTTCTCGATGGCGAAGGAAGAGACGATCCTGTTCATCCTGCTGTGGATGTCGGGCATCGCGGTGTGGAACGTCTATGGCAATGACGACCCGGAGGCGCGTCTGTGGTCGCTGGTCATGTTCGTGCAGTCGGGGCCGTTCGTCGCCTCGCTGATGCTGGCGCTGGTCAACTCGCTGGCGCCGCTGCGCCGTCTGTCGCTGGGCGGCGGCGCGAAGCCGGTCGTCGCGGCCGGCGAGTAACGTCAGTCGCGGCTGGTGGCTGGGATCGCGAGATAGGCGAGCCGCTTCATCTCGCGCCGGCCGTGGGTGACGGTATCGAGGATGAAGCCGCAGGCCAGGCTGAGAAATGCCAGCAGCATGATGCTGGTCGCCAGCACGGCGGTCGGGAGGCGCGGCACCAGGCCGGTTTCGATATAAGTGATCGCCAGCGGCAAGGAGAGGCCGAGCGACACAAGCGCCAGAACCGCAAACACGATGTTGAAGAAGGCCAGCGGCCGTTCGCCCCGAAACAGGTTCAGGATCGTCATCAGGATCTTGAACCCGTCGCGAAAGGTGGAGAGCTTGCTGGTCGAGCCCTCGGGCCGCGCACCATAGGGGGTCGCCAGTTCTGCGATCGGCATGCGCAGTTCCAGCGCGTGCACCGTCAACTCGGTCTCGATCTCGAACCCCTGGGACAAAGCCGGGAACGACTTCACGAAACGGCGCGAGAAGACGCGATAGCCGGACAGGATGTCGGTGAAGCGGGCTCCGAACAGTTCGGCCACAAAGCCGGTGAGCACGCGGTTGCCGAGGCGGTGCATCGGTCGATAGGCGGCGGTCTCGGTATCGACGCGGGCGCCCACCACCATGTCCAGCTGCTGGTCCAGCAGCAGATCAACCAGTTTCGGCGCGCTGGCGGCGTGATAGGTCGAATCGCCATCGACCATGATGTAGAGATCGGCATCAACGTCGGCGAACATGCGGCGCACGACATTGCCCTTGCCCTGCAGCGTCTCGGTCCGCACCACGGCGCCGGCGGCACGGGCGACCTCGACCGTGCGGTCCTTGGAATTGTTGTCGTAGACGTAGATGTCGGCGCCCGGCAGGGCGGCGCGGAAACCGTCGATCACGACGGCGATGGCGGCCTCTTCGTTGTAGCAGGGGACAAGGACGGCGATGCGGGGTTTTGGCATGACCGGACGTTACGACAGGCCTGCGCGGCGCGCCAGAGATGCTAGACTTATAACCATGCGCCTGCTCGTTATTGCCCTCGCCGCCCTGGTCGGCATCGCCGCCAACGTCGCCTTCTGGTACCTGCCGAACCGGCCGGCCGACCTGTCCCACGTGTGGACCGGGGGACCGCTGAAGAGCGCCTCGTTCGCGCCGTTCCGCCGCGGCCAGAGCCCGCTAACGCAGACTTTCGCGACACCGGCCGAGATTGAGGGTGACCTCGCCGCGTTGCAGGGCAAGGTCGCGGGCGTGCGAACCTATACCGCCCGCGAGGGGCTGGAACTGGTGCCAAAGGTGGCGGCCAAGTACGGCCTGACGGTGATGCAGGGCGCGTGGCTGGGCCGAGACCGCACCATCAACGAGGCCGAGGTGGCGGCCGTCATCCACCTGGCCAATACCTATCCGGACACCATCAAGCGCATCATTGTTGGCAACGAGGTGCTGTTGCGGGGCGAGCTGACCTCGGCCGAAATCGAGGCGCAGATCCGCAAGGTCAAACAGGCGGTGAAGCAGCCGGTATCCTACGCCGATGTGTGGGAGTTCTGGCTGCGCCACCCGGAACTGGCGGCGGAGGTCGACTACATCACCGTGCACTTCCTGCCCTATTGGGAGGATGACCCGGTCGGCGTGGCGCATTCGATGGAGCATATCGTCGCCATTCACGACATCGTGGCGAAGGCGTTTCCCGGCAAGCAGATCGTCATCGGCGAGGTGGGCTGGCCCAGTGCCGGCCGCTCGCGCGAAGACGCGGTGCCGGGCCGATGGATGGAGGCCGAGTTCCTGAACGAGTTCGCCTTGCTCGCGGCACAGCGCGGCCTCGACTACAACATCGTCGAGGCGTTCGACCAGCCGTGGAAGAGCGCGCACGAAGGCACGATGGGCGCGAACTGGGGCCTGGTCGATGCCAATCGCCAGGCGAAGTTCCCGCTGGCGGGACCGATCGTCGAGAACCCGAACTGGCAGCTGGCGCTGGGTGGCGCAGTGATCCTGGGCCTGCTCGCCACGTTGTGGAGCCTGCGCACGCCGCTGCCGTTGGCCGCCAGCGCTGCGGTGGCATTGTTCGCGCAAGGCCTCGGCGCGATGCTGGCGGTCAGCGCGCAGTTCGGCCTGGCGACCTGGTACGATCGCGACTGGTACGCCGCCCCTGCTTTGCAGTTCGGCCTGCAGGCCATCCTTGCCGCGCTGCTGCTGCGCGAGCTCGTCGCACGCCTGGCGAAGCCCGCGGAACCGGTGCCGGTCCTGAGCCCCGTCGTGGCGCTGGGCGAGTGGAAGATCACCACCTGGCGGGACCGGCTGCTCGGCATCTTCGTGCTGCTGGCCACCTACGAGACGCTGTGGCTGGCGCTCCGCGTTGACCTGCCCTTCTTGCGCGCGCCGTTGCAAGAGGTGCCGGGCAAGGTCGTGTACTGGCTGCACTGGATGTTCAACGGCCGCTATCGCGACTTTCCAATCCCGGAATTCGTGGTGCCGGTGGCGGGCTTTGGCATGATGCTGCTGATCCTTGCCCTGTTCGGCCGCAAGCCGCGCGCGGTGAGTGCCGAAGCGCCCGCGTCGGACCGGGTGCTGGCAGCGCTGCTGATCCTTGGCGTCGTGCTGCTGCAGTGGGTCGAGCGGTTCCAGAACCGCGAGGCCATGTACTGGGGTGTGATGGCGCTGCTGCTGGCGGTGCTGCCCGCGCTGTCCCTGCGCCGGCCGGCGAAACAGTCCTAGAGCAGCCAGGGCGCCAGGCGTTCGCGCACCGCATCGGGCCATGGCTTGGGCCGGCGCGTCGTAGCGTCGAGCAGGACCAGCACCGTTTCCACCGTTGCGGCGCAGCCACTGGCGCCGAACAGTCCCTGGCCCAGGGTGAGCGACGAGCCGCCGAGTTTCTCGACGGTGGTGCCGACATCGACCTCGCCCGGGAAGAACAGTTCCTGGCGGAAATTCGCGGTGACACGCACCGCCACTAGCAGCCCGGCATCTTCCAGCGCGGGCTTGACCACTTCACCCATGAAGAACGAGCGGCTGTTCTCGGCCACCGCGCCGATGGCGAGGTTGTTGATATGGCCCTGGGCATCGGTGTCGAGAAAGCGGAACGCCTCGCGCCGCCAGTGGCGAAAGCGCGCGCGGTCGAACAGGCCCGTTGGCGTCTGGTCACTCATGGCGCGCGGCATCTCCACGTGAAAGACTTGAAAAGGACGAGCGTTGTTCCTCGCGCAGCAGGGGACACAACAGCAATTGACGGTCGAGATGGGTCGGCAGCGGCTTGCAGGCAGCCGTGTCGATGGTGTCGTGATAAGTCGTCAGCGCCTTGGCCGCATCCTTCAGCTCATGGTCCTTGACCAGCAGAAACAGCGGGCCGCGATGGCGCTCGACAATGCCGCGCATTATGTCGTTGAAGCCATTCTCCTCGTCGCCGGGCGAGGTGAAGTTGCTCTGGATGCGGAGAAAGCGCAGTTCGCGCGGCAGTTTCGGAATCACGAACGAGGTCGGCTGCCAGCCGGCCATCAGCACCAGCGTCTGTGCCGGGCGCTCGAAGACAGGCGCGGAGACGCCGAAATAATCACGGCCATCGGTCCAGGACACGCGCTCCCACTGGCCAGGCTGCAACCCGGCGAGGATGGCGAGGCCGGCAACGGCCGCGGCGGGGATGCGGAAGCGGCCGAGCGGCAGGCGGTCGAGACACAGGATGATGGCGAGCGGCGCCAGCAGTTCGACACCGACGAGATAGCGGTAAATCGAAAACATGCCGAGCCAGAAGACATAGGTGACGGCGATGGCGGCGAGGATCACCCGGCCGCGCGCGGCATCGGACAATGTGGGCCGCGCGCGCCACAGCAGGGCGAGCGGCAGCAACACATAGAGCAATGCGATGCGCAGCTCGACGAACGAGATTTCGCCCACGCGGCGGCTGTCGAACGCGAAGACGAAGGGATAGAGCAACGCCTCCCACGCCGATTTCGGCAGGAAGGCCGGATCGACCCGGTTGGTCAGCGGGGCCAGCGGTGCGCGGAACAGGCCATTCATCATCGGGAACAGCGGACTTTCGTAGCGCTGGTACAACAGCCACATCCAGAACCCGCCCGTGAGCAGGAGGCCGGCAATGACGCCGCAGCCGAACGCGAAGGCCACCGGGAACGTGCGCCGCCATTCGGCGGACATGAACAGGCAGGCCAGGCAGAGACCCAGGGCGTAGATCACCATGGTCTGCTTCAGCCCGACCGCGAGGCCGATAGCGAGTCCGGCGCCGGCCGCAAGCCACAGTGCCTCAGTCAGCGGGCCGCGCAGCAGGCGGTCGTGCCCGCGGAGCAGCAGGAGCAGACTGCCGAGAAAGAACAGGCTGAGCACGTTGTCGAAAAAGCTGGTGCCGAGCAGCGACAGGTTGCCGGCGCCGACCATGCCAAGCAGGGCGATGACCGGTGCTGTCCAGCGCAGCACGGGCCCCAGCACCTGACGCGCGATCAGCAGCAGCAGGACGAAGTTCAATCCCTGCACCGTGCCCAGCACGAAGGCGGTGCCGCGCGGTGGCGCCAGGTTCACGAGCCAGTAGAACGGCACGTGCAGCAGCGGGTTGTAGAAGGTCGGCAGCTGCGCCGGCGCAATGTCGTAGCCGATGCGACCGGTCAGGAAGGCATGGGGGTTGTAGTAGTGGTAGTTACGCAAGTCCCAATTGGCGTCCTGGCCGAACATGACTGCGAGCACGCCGAACAGCGGCGGCGCCAGAAGGGCTGCGGTCCAGGCCAAGCGGTCGGCAGACTTGGGGGTCGCAACCATCAGCGCGGCGAAAAAAATTTGCCGGCAACGCGCCAAGACGTTGAAATTGCTGTGGTTTGAGTCACGCTTGGTCCTTACTGGTCCTTCACTGGTCCTTATCGGAGCTTAGCCGGCCTTACTGGAGCTTATTTTTCGCTATCCGAGACATGCCCGCACCGCTGTTGCGCAGGCTGGCGAGAGGCGAGGCAAAAACTGTCAGAACCCTAGCCCAAAGCGGCTGAAATGTAAAGTATTTTTTCCTATCCGACAGCCGGACTGTGGGCCAAGGCAAAATAATATTCGACTGCAATCAATGATTTGGCTCATTTTCGCGGAGAGATTCTGTACTGGCCTGAGCCCCGGCGCGCGCGTTAAAGTCCGGCCAAATTCGGCCCCAGATCCTGGGGCCATGACGGTCCAATGTAACGTGTGGAGGAACAAATGACTGAACAACGCCCGTTGAAGAAGTGGGTCCAGAAGGGCCCCCTGCCGCTGCAGGTCGGCTACTACCCGATGTCGGAAGCGGTGTGGCGCAAGAGCTTGCGCTCGCCGCTGGAATTCCGTGACGTCGGCCTGCACGGCAACAGCAACGGCGTGCTGAACGCGCAACACATGCGCGCCGCTGGCGGCAAGCCCGGCAACCGCGCCGGCTGGTTCTCGGACGACATCGACATGAGCTACGTGCACGTGATGAAGGGCGAGCTGGAGCTCGAGACCGACAAGGGCGAGAAGGTGGTGCTGAAGCGGGGCGACACGGTCATCCTGCCCCCGTTCAACTTCAAGCGCGACGTGTTCCGCTTCACCGGCGACTTCGAGGGGCTGGAATTCACCTCGATCGGCGGTTTCGCCCTGATCGAGAAGAGCGAGAAGGCGATCGGCCACCAGCTCAAGCCGATCAAGACCGACGGCGTCATGGTCAACCGCGACAAGCCGGAAAGCTATGTCGCCGGCGACGGCCCGCGCTCGTTCTTCTCGTACCGCGACACCGGCGCGACCGAGGCGACCGGCGGTCGCGTCCACATCCATATCATCGGTATCGTCGATCAGCCGCCGGGCGGCACCGGCTGGCACCGCCACACGATGGACCAGTTCTTCATGCCGTTCACCGGCTACCTGGACATCTCGGTGGAGAACCTGGGCACCGTGCGGATGACGCCTGGCGACGCCATGTACATCCCGGCGGGCCTGCGCCACGACGTGACCTCCTTCAACAAGGAGTACACGGTGACGGAGATCTGCATCCCGACCGACTACGACACCATTCCGACCGACAAGCCCACTGCCTAAAGCGGGATGAAGGCTGTCGTTGTTGACCAGCAGCACAAGCTGGTCCTGAAAGACGTGTCCGCGCCGAGCCCGGCGCGGCACGAGGCGGTCGTGCGCGTGGCCGCGATTTCGCTCAATCGGGGCGAGACGAAGCGCGCCAAGACCATCATGCCCGAAGGCGCGCGTCCCGGCTGGGACGCGGCCGGCGTGGTGGAAAAGGCGGCCGCCGACGGTAGCGGCCCGAAGGAAGGCCAACGTGTCGTCGGCGTGCTCAGCACGATGCGCGCCTGGGGCGAGCAGGCGGCAATCCCCACCAACATGCTGGCTGTCCTGCCCGACAATGTGACGTTCGCGCAGGCCGCCTGCCTTCCGGTTGCCGGCCTGACGGCGCTGCACGCGCTGGACCGGCGTGGCAGCATCCTGGGCCGCAAGGTGCTGATCACCGGGGCATCCGGCGGCGTCGGCCATTTCGCGTGCCGCCTGGCGAATCTGGCGGGTGCACACGTCGTGGCGGCGGTGCGCAAAGACGCCGACGTGGCCCTGGTGAAGGGGTATGGCGCCCACGATGTGGCGGTGATCGTCGACGACCCGACCAAGGCCGGCGCGCTGGGCCCGTATGACCTGATCGTCGAGTCCATCGGCGGGGCGTCACTGGCGGCATCGATGTCGATGCTGAACCCGGACGGCCTGATCTCGTTCATCGGCAATACCGAGGGTGCCGAAACCAAGCTGGATGCCTCGAAATTCTTCTGGACCGGCGCCGCCCAGATCTATGGCCTGATCCTGTTCCGCGACCTGCAGATGAAGGAAAGCGGCACGGTCGGCCTGAACCGCCTGCTCTCGTTCGTGTCCAGGGGCCTGATCAAGCCCGACATCGCGCTGGAAAAGCCGTGGACCGAAATCGACACGGTGGCGCAGATGCTGCTGGACCGCTCGTATCACGGCAAGGCGGTCCTGCACCTTTAGAAAGAACGCGGGGCGTCATTGCGCACCCCGAGATCATGCGTACAATGACAACCCAGAACCATAAAGGGGAGGCTCTGTGATGTCATTGCACAAGCATGCGCTTATCGCCGCCGCGATTGCCGGCCTCGCGATCTCGTCCGCGCCGGTCAAGGCGCAGGAATTCATCAATGTCCTGACCGGCGGCACGTCGGGCGTGTACTACCCGCTGGGCGTGGCGCTGACCAACATCTACGGCAAGGCGCTGCCGAACGCGCGGGTGTCGTCGCAGGCGACCAAGGCCTCGGTCGAAAACCTGAACCTGCTGCAGGACGGCAAGGGCGAGATCGCCTTCACCCTGGGCGATTCGCTGAGCCAGGCCTGGACCGGCGTGGCGGATGCGGGTTTTGCCAAGAAGCTGGACAAGCTGCGCGGGGTGGCCGCGATCTATCCGAACTTTATCCAGATCGTCGCCAGCGGGTCTTCCGGCATCAAGACGCTGGCGGATCTGAAGGGCAAGCGCATCTCGGTCGGCGCGCCGAAGTCGGGCACCGAGCTGAACGCGCGCGCGGTGCTGGCCGGCGTAGGCCTGAAGTACAGCGACTTCGCCAAGGTGGAATATATCGACTTCGGCGGGTCCGTCGACCTGCTGAAGAACCGGCAGATCGACGTGACCCTGCAATCGGCGGGGCTGGGCGTTGCCTCGATTCGCGACCTGGCCAATTCGATCGACATCGTCATCGTCCCGGTGCCGGTCGACGTGGTGGCGAAGATCGGCGACCCGGCCTATGTGGCGGACACGATCCCGGCCGACACCTACAAGGGCCAGACGGCGGCGGTGCCGGCGGTGGCGGTACGCAACTTCCTGGTCACCCATAGCGGCATGAAGGACGACACCGTCTATGCCATGACCAAGGCGATGTTCGACAACATGGACGCGCTGGCGGCGGCACATGTGGCCGCGAAGCAGATCGACCTGAAGACGGCGGCGGCCGGCATGCCGGTGCCGCTGCATCCGGGCGCGGAGCGCTTCTACAAGGAAAAGGGCGTACTGAAGTAACGCCTGGCGATACAGTGATACTCACCCTGTCCCTACCCTCCTCCGCAAGGGGGAGGGTTTTTATTTCGCGGATACGTTAGATGACCGAGAGCGCGCCCCGCATCGTCGATCCAGAGAATCCGACGGCCGGCATGTCGCAGCTGGGCGGCTTCGCCGGTCGCGCGGTGTTTACCATCGGCATCGTCTTCGCGCTGTTCCAGATCTACACGGCGGCGTTCAGCCCCATTTCGACCATCGTGCTGCGCTCGCTGCACGTGGGGTTCCTGCTGTTGCTGACGTTCCTGCTGTTCGGCTGGCGCCACGGCGGCGTGCGCACGCGCATTCCCTGGCATGACTGGGCGCTGGGCATCGGTGCCTTCGCGCTGGCATTCTATCACTGGATCTTCGAGGGTGACCTGATCCAGCGGGCAGGCAGTCCGAACGCGACGGACCTCGTGGTTGGCGTGCTGGTCACCGCACTGGTGTTCGAGGCCGCGCGGCGCATCATGGGCTGGGCGCTGCCGCTGATGTGCATTGCGTTCGTGCCGTACGCGCTGTTCGGGCGCAGCCTGCCGGGCTTCCTGCTGCACCGGGGGTACGACTTCGGGCAGGTGATCGATACGCTGTATCTCGGCACCGAGGGGCTGTACGGCGTGCCGACCTACGTTTCGGCGACGTTCATCTTCCTGTTCATCCTGTTCGGCGCGTTCCTCGAGCGCGCCGGCATGATCCAGTTGTTCAATGACGTCGCACTGGGATTTGTCGGCCACCAGAAGGGCGGCCCCGCCAAGGTGGCGGTGATCTCGTCAGGCCTGATGGGCACGATCAACGGCTCGGGCGTCGCCAACGTGCTGACGACCGGGCAGTTCACCATTCCGCTGATGGTGCGCTTCGGCTACCGCCCCGCTTTTGCCGGCGCGGTCGAGGCGACGGCCAGCATGGGCGGGCAGATTATGCCCCCGGTCATGGGCGCCGTGGCGTTCATCATGGCCGAGACAATCGGCGTGCCCTATTCGGAAATTGCGCTGGCCGCGATCATCCCGGCGCTGCTCTACTACGCGTCCGCCTTCTGGATGGTGCACCTGGAAGCCGACAAGCGGAACCTGGTCGGCATGCCCAAGGAGCAGTGTCCGAATCCGTGGCGGGCAATGGTCAGGAGCTGGTACCTGATCCTGCCACTGGCGGCGCTCGTCTATCTGTTGTTCTCGGGCTTCACGCCCTTGTTCGCCGGCACGATTGGCCTAGCGCTGACAGCGCTGCTGATCTTCGGCGGCGCATTGTTGCAGGGCGTGCAGGGCGTGGCGCTGCGCATCCTGTTCTGGCTGGCATTGGGCCTGGCTTTCGGGGCGGCGGCGCAGTTCGGCGGCTATCGCGTCGAGCAGATTGCCTTGACGCTGGTGCTGCTACTGCTGCTCGCCTGTGCCCTGACCCGGGGCGGTCGCGCGACAGTTGACCTGCTGGCCAACGGCATGGTCGACGCGGCAAAGAGTGCGCTGGGTGTCGGCGTCGCCTGCGCGCTGGTCGGCATCCTGATTGGCATCGCCACGCTGACCGGCATTGCCAGCGACCTGGCACGCGGCATCCTGGCGGTGGCGGGCGACAACCTGCTGCTGGCGCTGATCATGACGATGATTGCCTGCATCGTACTGGGCACCGGCCTGCCGACCATTCCCAACTACATCATCACCGCCGCCATGGCGGCGCCGGTGCTGAAGGAAATGGGCGTGCCGCTGATCGTCAGCCACATGTTCGTCTTCTACTTCGGCATCATGGCCGACCTGACGCCGCCGGTGGCACTGGCGGCGCTGGCGGCGTCGTCCATCGCGCGCGCCGGCCATATGGAGATCGGCTGGATCGCCACCAAGATCGCGATTGCCGGCTATGTGGTGCCGTTCATGGCGGTATACGCACCGGAACTGATGCTGCAGTTCGACGGCGGCAAGACATGGATCGACACTGCCTATGTACTGTTCAAGGCGCTGGTCTCCGTCGGCCTGTGGGGCGCGGCAGCCAGCGCGTGGTTGCGCGCGAAGCTGCAGTGGTGGGAATCCCTGTGGGCGACCGTGGCGGCCTTCCTGCTGGTCGTCGCCTATCCGTGGACGGACGAGATTGGCTTCGCGCTGGCCGCGCTGTTCGTTGCCTGGCACTGGTGGCGGAGCCGGATGGCGGCACTGCCCGCGTGACGGCGCTGTGCCTTACGGCCGGTGCTCTGGCGGTGCGGCTGCTGTGGCCGGACTTCACCCTGGCCTGGACGCATAGCGTGCAGAAGACCGAGTGGCAGGAGGATTACGCCGTCGCGCCCGATGCGTTGAAACTAAAACGGGCGCGGGTGCGCGGCAGCGGCGCCGGCATGGAGCCGGGGCCCGATGCGAAACTGGTCGACGGCTGGTACGTGTGGACCCCGGGCCGCGACGTGGCGGACCTGATCCTGGCGCGCTCGGGGGCGGTGGAGGAATACCGGCTCTGCCACGATGGCCAGTGCCGGTCCCTCAATGCGCTGATTGGCGGCGCACCGGATGCGGTGAAAATGGCGCCGTGCGGCTGACGCCATGATTCGGGCGTAATCGCACCGGTAGTATTGGGTCGGACGAGCGGGGGCCGTGTCCGACCAGGGGGTGAACCGTTCTGGTTCTCCGCATCGCGCCGCTGTTTGGGTTCCTGCTGCTGATTGGCGCCTGCCAGATGTCGAACGGGTGGAGTGGCTACGACGCCTTAACACCCGATTGGCGCAACCGCTATGAACCGCCGTCCTGGTACAACAGCTACCGACGGCCACCGCCGGATTATTACCGCAAGAAGCAGTCGGACGGCGATGGCGGCTGGGGCAAGCCGGTGCGCCGGGTGCAGAAGGCGCTAAAGAAAATCTTCCACTAGCCGCGTTACGCCGCCCTCACATCATCATGAGGCGGATGCCGCCAACCGCGGCGGCGAGCAGCAGCAACGCAGTGGCAAGGAACGCGATGGTGAAGCCGGGCGTGCGCTTCTTTGCGTCCTGCCAGTAGGACAGCGCGTACCACAGACGACCGATGATCCACACGACGCCGAGAATCACCGCCGTCCATTTGTCGAAGAACAGGGCGCAGAGCCAGAGGCCCGCAAGGAAGGGCACCAGCTGTTCCAGGGTGTTGGCCTGGACGCGGACCATACGTTCGAAGTCCGGCTGGCCGGTCATGGCAGGGGCCGCCACGCCATACTTGCCGCGGCCAGTCGCAACCCGAAGGCTGATCCACAGAAACAGCACGAGGGCGACGACGGTGACCAGCACCACGGCGCCCATGACCGGAACGAGCATCATCTGGGTTTCCTCCTGAATTCGGCCCTGAGCATAGCACGCCTACTTGGCTTAGCCCTTGCATCGCGAGCCTTGCGCGCATCGACGCGGCGGGCGAATCTATGGCCCGGTTACATCCAGGACCCCATTTATGGCCATTCACGTCGCCCTGAACCACAAGACCACCTACCGATACGACCGGCTGGTGGCCCTGGGCCCCCAGGTAGTGCGCCTGCGCCCGGCGCCACATTGCCGGACCCCCATCATCTCCTATTCGCTCAAAGTGCAACCTGCCCAACATTTCATCAACTGGCAGCAGGATCCGCAGAGCAATTACCTGGCCCGGCTGGTCTTTCCGGAAAAAACCGACCACTTCACCGTCGAGGTTGACCTGGTCGCCGACATGGCGGTGATCAATCCGTTCGACTTTTTCCTGGAAGCCGAAGCGGAACTGGCGCCGTTCACCTACGATCCTGCCCTGGACGCCGAACTGGCACCGTACCGGGTCTGCGAACCGGTTGGCCCGATGCTGGAAAAGTGGCTGGCGGACGTGGACCGCAAGCCGAAGCACACGGTCGAATTCCTGATCGGCCTGAACCAGCGCCTGCAGACCGACATCGGCTACGTCATTCGCATGGAGCCGGGCGTCCAGACCACCGAGCAGACCCTGGGCCTAAAGAGCGGCTCGTGCCGTGACAGCGCCTGGCTGCTGGTGCAGATTCTGCGCCGGTTGGGTTTTGCCGCACGGTTCGTGTCGGGCTACCTGATCCAGCTGACGTCCGACGTGAAGGCGTTGGACGGGCCCAGCGGCCCGGCACAGGACTTCACCGACCTGCATGCATGGACCGAGGTTTACCTGCCGGGCGCCGGCTGGATCGGCCTTGATCCCACGTCGGGCCTGATGGCCGGCGAAGGCCACATCCCGCTGGCCTGTTCGCCCGAGCCCGGTTCCGCCGCGCCGATCACCGGCAAGGTCGAGAAGAGCGAAGTCGAGTTCGGCCATCACATGAGCGTCACCCGCGTGCTGGAAACCGCCCGCGTGACCAAGCCCTATGCGCCGGAGCAATGGCAGCGCATCGTGACCCTGGGCCACGACATCGACCGCGAACTGGAACGCGGCGACGTGCGCCTGACCATGGGCGGCGAGCCGACCTTCGTTTCAATCGACGACCGCGATGGCGCGGAGTGGAACACCGCCGCAACGGGGCCGACCAAACGCCGCCTGTCGGGCGAGCTGCTGCGCCGTCTGGCGAAGCATTATGCGCCGGGCTATCTGCTGCACTATGGCCAGGGCAAGTGGTATCCGGGCGAGCCGCTGCCGCGCTGGGCCCTGGGTTGTTATTGGCGCAAGGACGGCGAACCGATCTGGCGCAATCCGGCTTTGCTGGCCGGCGACGAGGACAAGTCGCGCAGTGTCGATCACGCCACCGCGGCACGCTTCGCCGCGGTACTGGCGGAACGGCTGCAGGTCGATCCGGGCTATGCGGTGCCGGCGTTCGAGGATTCCTGGTACTACCTGTGGCGCGAGAAGCGCCTGCCCGCCAACGTCAACCCGCTGCAATCGAAACTGAAGGAAGCGGAGGAGCGCGCGCGCCTAGCCCGCCTGTTTGACCGCGGCCTGGACACCGCGACCGGCACGATCCTGCCGCTGCAGCGCAGCGAGAACGGGGGCGCACCGCGCTGGATGTCGGGCTTCTGGATCACCCGTTCGCCGCAGCTGTTCCTGATCCCCGGCGATTCTCCGATGGGCTATCGCCTGCCGATCGATTCGCTGCCGTGGGTATCGGAGACCGAATATCCGTGGATCATCGAGCAGGACCCGTTCGCCGAACGGCCGCCGCTGCCACCCCGCAGTCCATACCAGCGCCAGGTCGAGAGTCGGCAACGTGCGGGCGGCCCGACCGGCCCGCTGGCGCCGCGCGGCCAGCGCCTGGGGCGCGACCGCGGCGAGGATATTCAGCGGGCGGAACATGCGGCGCGCACCTCGGTGCGGGTCGGCCGCTCGGACGGCAGCGTGGTGCGTACGGCTTTGTGCGTCGAGCCGCGCGATGGCCTGTTGCACGTGTTCATGCCGCCGACGCATACGGTGGAGGACTATCTGGACCTGATCGCGGCGGTCGAGGATACCGCCGAGGATCTGGGGCAGAAGGTACTCATCGAGGGCTACAAGCCGCAGTCCGATCCGCGGCTGGGCCATTTCAGCGTCACGCCTGACCCAGGCGTGATCGAGGTAAACGTGCAGCCGTCGGAGAACTGGGACGAGCTGGTCCAGCGCACGACGATCCTCTACGAGGAGGCGCGCCAGACGCGCTTGTCGACCGAAAAGTTCATGCTGGACGGCCGCCATGTCGGCACCGGCGGCGGCAACCACATCACGTTGGGCGGCTGGGCGGCGGCGGATTCGCCGATGCTGCGCCGGCCTGACGTGCTGCGCAGCCTGATCGCCTACAGGCACAATCATCCGTCGCTGTCCTATCTCTTCTCGGGCCTGTTCATCGGCCCGACCAGCCAGGCGCCACGCGTGGACGAGGCGCGCAACGATTCCGTCTACGAGATGGAAATCGCGTTGAGCCAGATCAAGGACTTCGCCGACGTGCCGCCGTGGTTCGTGGACCGCGCGCTGCGCAACATCCTGGTGGACGTGACCGGCAACACCCACCGGTCGGAATTCTGCATCGACAAGCTGTGTACGCCGGAAGGCGGCAGCGGGCGCCTTGGCATCGTGGAACTGCGCGCGTTCGAAATGCCGCCGCATTCCGAGATGAGCCTGACGCAGCAATTGCTGGTGCGCGCGCTGGTGGCGCGGTTCTGGAAGAAGCCCTACGGCGAGAAGCTGGTGCGCTGGAACACGCAGCTGCACGACCGTTTCATGCTGCCACACTTCATCTCAACCGACATGGCCGATGTGGTGCAGGACCTGAACCGTGACGGTTATCCGTTCGAGCGGGCCTGGTTCGATCCGCACTTCGAATTCAAGTTTCCGCTGCTGGGCGAGGTCGCCTACGGCAACGTGGCGCTGGAACTGCGCACCGCGCTGGAGCCGTGGCACGTGACCGGTGAAGAACCGGGCTCGGGCGGCACGGTGCGCTACGTGGACTCCTCCGTCGAGCGGCTGCAGGTCAAGGTGCGCGGCCTGGTGGAGTCGCGCCATGTCATCGCCGTCAACGGACGTGCGATACCGCTGCATCCCACCGGCACGGAATCGGAATATGTCGCCGGCGTGAAGTTCAAGGCGTGGGCGCCGACCAGCGCGCTGCACCCGACGATTGGCAGCCATGCGCCGCTGGTGTTCGACGTGTTCGATCGCTGGAGTGGCCGCTCGATCGGCGGCTGTACCTATCACGTGGCACATCCGGGTGGCGTTTCGTACGAGCATTTTCCGGTTAACGCGAATGGGGCTGAAGCGCGTCGCCGCGAACGATTCTTCCGCTTTGGCCACACACCGGGGTCGATGCACGTGGCGCCGGAAACGTTGTCGCGCGAGCACCCGTTGACGCTTGATTTGCGCCGCGGCCCCGAAAGGGACTAGCCGCCGAGACGGCGCTCCGGATCGGCCTTCTGCCATTCGCCATCAACGTGGGGTGGCAGCGTCTCGATGATTTCACGCGAGAATCCCGAGGCGATCACGCGGTCGCCGCGCCATTCCAGCTGACTGACCGGCACAGTGGCGCGGCTGCCGGTACTGGCGGTCACGCCGCCGCTGATCACCGCCGCCAGTACCTTGGTCGCCCTGCTGACCACGACGTCATCGACGGTGCCGATCTGCTCGCCGTCCTTGTTGTAGACCTTGGCGCCCAGAAGGTTCCGCACCTTCATCTGGCCAAAGCCGTTATCGGGACTGGGCAAGGTTTTCTCGGCCGGTGCGATTTTTTCGGGCGGCGCCGGCAGCAGGCCCGTATCGGGACGCGGCGGAGATGCAGTCTGGGCACCAGTTGGACCGGCGACCATCAACGCCACGGCACAGGCGGAAGCAAGACAGGCGAGTCTCATCGCTCTCACTCCTTCTATGGCCAGCCGCACAATCAGGTGCGCGGGGAGGTGAGTGGGCGGTCCTTGCCGGGTTCGGCATAGGCGCCCTGACCCAGCGGGCCGGACACGTGACCGCCCTTCTTGGGGCTCTTCGAGGCAGGTTTGGCCGTCTTTGCCCGTTTCGCCGCTCCGTTACGCGGGCGCTGGGAAGTAGCCATGGTTAATCCTCCATAAGGTCTGTTTACAAAGACGATCCGGAGGCCCCGTGGGTTCCACAGGCGGTTGAACCCGGGGCGCATGGCCTTTACTCTCCCGGCCCGATGGTTACCGCACCCGCAGCCGTGTTCGACGAAATGGTTACCGGCGCCGGCACCATCCGCCCGCACTGGCAACCCATTGTCGGCGCGCTGACGGCCCTGCCGCCGCTGATCTTCGCCGAACGGGTCGAACGTGCGCGCCGCCAGTTCCAGGAAAACGGCGTCACCTACAACGTCTATAACGACCCGCGAGGCGTCGACCGCGGCTGGTCGGTCGACCTGCTGCCGCTGCCGATTCCGGCGCCGGAATGGCGCCGCATTTCCGCCGCCCTGGCGCAGCGCGCGCAGCTGCTTAACATGGTGCTGCAGGACGTATACGGACCACAGCGCCTGCTGAAGGAGGGGTTGTATCCGCCGTCGCTGGTCTATGGCAATCCACGCTACCTGCGCCCCTGTTCGGGCGTGACCGGCGGCGGGCGCAACGGCCTGCACTTCTATACCGCCGATCTGGTGCGCGCCGCCGATGGCGCCTGGTGGGTGCTGTCGGAGCGGACCGACGCACCTTCGGGCGCGGGCTACGCGCTGGAGAACCGCAACGTCCTGTCGCGCACGTTGCAGGAGGCGTTTCGCGCCTCACCGGTGCGCGGGCTGCAGCCGTTCTTCGAGTTGTGGCAGACCGCCCTGCAGGCGCTGGCGCCACCTGGGCGGGACAATCCCCGCATGGTCCTGCTGACACCGGGCCCGTACAACGAAACCTATTTCGAGCATGTCTACCTGGCGCGGCAGCTGGGCCTGACACTGGTCGAGGGTGCCGACCTGACGGTGCGCAACGACCATGTCTATCTGAAGACGCTGGGTGGGCTGCAGCAGGTCGATGTGATTCTGCGCCGGCAGGACAGCGAGTTCTGCGATCCGCTGGAGCTGCGCGCCGATTCATCCCTGGGCGTCGTGGGGCTGGTCGAGGCGGTGCGCGCCGGCAATGTAACAGTGGCCAACCCGTTGGGGTCCGGCGTGATCGAGACGCCGGCGCTGGCCGCATTCCTGCCAAACCTGGCGCGGCAATTACTGGGCGAAGACCTGCTGATGCCCTCGGCCGCGACCTGGTGGTGCGGGCAGGATTCGGCCCTGACCGAGATGGTCGCCAATCTCGACCGCGTGGTGATCAAGCCCAGTTTCCCGACACGCGGCGAAGAACCGATTTTTCCGCGCACGCTGAGCGCCGCAGGCAAGGCCGAACTGATCGGCCGCATCAAAGCGCTGCCGCACCGCTTCGTCGCGCAGGAGCTGGTGCAGAGTTCGGCCATGCCGGTGTGGACACCGGCTGGCCTGGCGCCGCAGCCCATGGTGCTGCGCGTGTTCCTGGTGAATCACGACGGCCAGTTCGTCGCGATGCCCGGCGGGCTGACCCGCGTATCGGGCGACGTGAAGAAGCCCGTGGTCTCGATGCAGCGCGGCGGCGTCAGCAAGGATACCTGGGTGCTGTCGGATGGCGACACCCCGACCGCCTTGGCCGCCCTGGCGACCAGCCGGCCGCTGCCGATCCGCCGGTCAAGCGACGACCTGCCGAGCCGCGCGGCCGAGGACCTGTTCTGGCTGGCGCGCTATGTCGAGCGCATGGACAATTCGGCGCGCATCCTGCGCGGCGCGCTAAGCCGCATCGGCGCCGGCAATATTGGGCCGCGCGGACATGTCGAAATCGGCATCGCCACCCGCCTCGCCGCCAGTTACGGCCTGCTGGACACGACGCTGATCGGTGCGCCGGCGGACAGCAACGCCGTGGTTTCTGCGCTGGCGCATGCCTGCGGCCGCGGGCCAGCGATCGACACCATTTTCCGGTCCCTGCACCGCCTGACCACCAATGTGCGGCACCGCCTGTCGGCCGACATGTGGAATGTCGCCAATACGCTGACCAGCGAAGTGCGCGCGCACCTGAAGCACGGCCCGAACGATATCGACAAGCTGCTGCGCGGCCTGGACCTGGTGATCGAGGTGCTGGCGGCGTTCGGCGGCATGGCAAGCGAGAACATGACCCGGCATGCCGGCTGGCGCTTCCTCGACATGGGCCGCCGGCTGGAGCGCGCGCTGTTCACCTGCGCGGTGGCCGGCGGCGCACTGGCCGCGCCCGCGCGCGGCACCGAGGCCGGGCTGCGCGTGGCACTGGAAATGTGCGACAGCACGATCACCTACCGCACGCGCTACCTGTCGGCGCCGCAGGCGGGGCCGGTGCTGGACCTGATCCTCACCGATGACACCAACCCGCGCGCTCTGGCCTTCCAGCTGGTTGCGACGACGGCGCATCTCGACGCGCTGCCGCGCCGCGACGAGCGGCCCTTTTCGGGCATGGAGGAAAAGCTGGCGCACGGGGCGCTGGCGGCACTGCGTCTGCAGGACATCGAGGCGCTGGGCAACCCCGACACGTTCGACGCGACGGTGGACCGCCTGCGCAGCCTGGTGGATGACACGCAGCGGCGCATGCTGGCACTTTCGGATGCGCTGACCCGCGCGTTCTTCTCGCACGTCAAGCCGCCCCAGGCGCTGGGTTACGATCTGTCAGCCGGATGATCTACGACGTTACCCACCGCACCACCTACGAGCATGGCGAGACGGTGGATCTCGCGCACCACGTCCTGTGCCTGACGCCGCGCACGTTCGAGTACCAGCGGGTGAAGCACGTGTCGCTGCATGCGGTGCCCGGCGGCGAGACGAACAGCCTGACCGACCATTTCGGCAACACCGTCACCTACCTGACCATCGACGAACCGCATGAGGAGTTCGTCGTCGAACTGCAGGCGGAGGTGGAGGTCGTGGATCGGCCAAAGGTGGACCTGACCGCGACGCCACCCTGGGAGAAGGTGCGCGATGCGCTGGCGGGCGACGGCTTTCCGGCGCCGGTCGAGGAATCCGAGTTCATCCATCCGACGGCGCAGACGCCATCGCTGGGCGCGCTAAGAAGCTATGCGGCGACCTCGTTCACCGCGGCGCGGCCATTGCTGGCGGCGGTACGTGACCTGACGCGGCGCATCAATACGGATTTCAAGTTCGATCCGACGGCGACCCTGGTGACCACGCCGCTGGCCGAAATGTTCGCTGAGCGGCGCGGCGTATGCCAGGACTTCGCCCATCTGCAGATTGCCTGCCTGCGCGGCTTCGGACTCGCGGCGCGCTACGTCAGCGGCTACATCCAGACGCTGGACAAGGACGGCAAGCCAAACCTGGTTGGCGGTGACGCCAGCCACGCCTGGGTTGCGGTCTATTGTCCGGGACTGGGGTGGATCGAATTCGATCCGACCAACGACCTGATGGTCGGCGGCCAGCATGTGGTGCTCGCGTGGGGCCGCGACTACGGCGACGTCAGCCCCACGCGCGGCATTATCCTCGGCGGCGGGCGCCACCAGATCGACGTGGCCGTCCGCCTGGTGCCCGTTCCGGCCTGACCGACGCCGGAGCGGCGGTACTCGGCTTTATACCGAACGGCTGGATGTCGGCCACGGGAATCTCCCGCTTGATCAGCCGCTGAATGTCGCGCAGTTCACCGCGCTCCTCGCTGGAGCAGAACGACAAAGCGTGGCCGCTGGCGCCGGCACGCGCGGTGCGGCCGATGCGGTGGACATAGCTTTCGGCGTCGACCGGCAGGTCGTAATTCACCACGTGGGTAATGCCGTCGACGTCGATGCCGCGGGCGGCGATGTCGGTGGCGACCAGGACGCGGCACTTGCCCTCACGGAAGCTTTCCAGTGCACGCTGGCGCGCGCCCTGGGACTTGTTGCCGTGAATGGCCTCGGCGACGATGCCATCCTTGTCGAGCTGTTCGACGACCTTGTTGGCGCCGTGCTTCGTGCGGGTAAAGACCAGCATGCGGGCGACGGCCGGGTCACGCAGGACCGCGGCCAGCAGCTGGCGCTTGTCGGCACGCTCGACGAACAGCACGCGCTGGTCGATGAGTTCGACGGTGGACGACACCGGCGTGACCTCGACGCGGATCGGATCGGTCAGGATGCCGGCCGCGAGTTCCGAGATCGCCGGCGGCATCGTCGCCGAGAAGAACAGCGTCTGACGCTTCTTCGGCAGCTGCGTGATGATCTTGCGAATGTCGCGGATGAAGCCCATGTCGAGCATGCGGTCGGCCTCGTCGAGGACGAAGAACTCGACGTCCTGCAGGCGCACATGGCCCTGCTCCATCAGGTCGAGCAGGCGGCCCGGGGTGGCGACGAGAACGTCGACACCCTTGGACAGGACCTGCACCTGCGGGTTCTGGCCGACGCCGCCGAACACGATGGCGCCGCGGAGAGCGAGGTGGCGGCCATAGCGGCGCGCGCTGTCGCCGATCTGGATCGCCAGTTCACGCGTCGGCGTCAGCACCAGGGTGCGCACCGAACGGGGCGCGTTGACGCGACGGTCGGTGGCAAGGTGGTGCAGCAACGGCAGCATGAAAGCCGCCGTCTTGCCGGTGCCCGTCTGGGCGATGCCCAGAAGGTCGCGCCGCTGCAGCAGATGGGGAATGGCTTGCGCCTGGATGGGGGTCGGGGTGGTGTAGTTTTCGTCGCGCAACGCACGGCGAATGGGCTCGATCAAATCGAGCGTTTCAAAACTAGTCACTGATATCTTTCTTACGACTGTGGATTTGCCCGCGCGCAGCCCGGACGTACCTAGGTTCTTCCGATAAATCTCGGACGGATACGCAACCTGGTCGCGGGACTGGCCGTGAAACGGGAGGGCCGCGGGTCGATGGCGCCTTGCGCGATCGCGAGAGGAGGCCGATAGACAGCCTCACCACGCTTATGTGCACCTACTAACCCTGAATGTCAAGCAGTCGGCATTAACTTTGCTTTATGTTTTGGTCAAATGATGGGGTTGTGGAAATACGCAGGCTTCCTGCGCGCTGCGTCGCAAGGTGCAGGTGCAGGTGCAGGAACATTTGCGCGTGCCGAAATGACACCCGCTGGCGTACCGTTCAGCCCGATTCTGGACGGCGGCGGCGAGGCAATCGATCACCCGCATCTGGCGCGGCTTTACAACTATTGGGACGACAAGCGGGCCGGCCGGGCCATGCCCACCCGCAATGACATTGACCCGATGGAAATCCGTTCGCTGCTGCCGCACATCGCGTTGATCGACGTCGAGGAAAATCCCCAGCGCTACCGCTATCGCCTCGTGGGCACCGGGTTGATCACCGTCCTGGGCCAGGAGCTGACCGGCAAGTATCTGGACCAGACGCCGATGCTGTTTCGTCGTTTCGCGGGCAATGCGTATGGCGAGGTCCTGGCCAAGAAGACGCCGACCTACACGGTGTTCGACACCTATATCCCGATGATCCGTTCGGTCCGCTACAAGCGGCTGCTGCTGCCGCTGTCGCCGGACGGCGAAAAGGTCAACATGGTGGCGGCGGGCTTTTTCCCTTTCTGACAGCCAGGGCGTGACGGATCAGGCGGCCGCGCGGGCCAGCCGCCGATTGCGGTGCTGGAGAAATGTCCAACCCGCATAGCCGATGCAGTCCGCCACGCGTCCCTGCGGGTTAAGGCGGCACGCCTTCATCACCATGCCAATGGCGCGGCGCACATGCCCGAAGCGATAGAGGCGCCCGACCCTCAGCGCATAGGCATTGCCGTGGCGCACGCGGTCGTACGGTTCAGCCGCATGGTTGGCCGCCCAATATGCCATGGACAGTTCGTCGTCCGATGTCTCGGCGATGCGGCCGACTGCAACCTTGATGCGCTGCCACAGAGACAGATGCACGGTCGCGTCGCATTTCAGGAAGCCTTCGTAGAACAGTTTGTAGTGGCGGAACTCGTCACCCGCGATGCGGTTGCATATGGCCTCCAATACCGGCTCATCCGTCGCGTCGCGCAGCGCGCTGTAAAGCGACGAGGTGCCGCATTCGACGACGCAGCGCGCGATCATCTCGCCCGCACGGCTGCCACGCACCGACGCGGTGGCATCGAGCGGCAATTGGAAACTGTCGCGAAAGCGCGCCAGCGAGCCCTGGAAATCGAATGAAGGATCGGCATGCACGGCCCAGGCGGCAAGCGCCAGGCCATGCTGTTCCTCCTCGAAACCCCAGGCGGCGATATTTTCCTGGAACTGCGGATCGTCGGGGAAGACGTTGTTCAGGTAGGCGACATAGTCCTGGGCATTGCGCTCGACCAAGGCCGCCGCCTTCACGGCCGCGAGAATATCGGGATCGACCTTGGCCGGGTCAAAACGGCCCCAAGGAATATCGTCGTTGCTCCACCGTCCAGCCATGAAATCTATTTAAGCGGCAGCCCGGGGCATTGCAAGCCGAACAGCGGTATCTTCTTGTTTTCCCTAGGCTTTCTGCCCCGATCAAACCGGCAGGCCGAGGGCTGCGAGGTCGGACTGCAGCCGGTCCGGGCCGGTGAAGTGCAGCGCCCGAAAGCCGAGGCGTGCCGCCGCCTCGTAATTCACCCGGGAGTCGTCGATATAGACGGTGCGATGCGCCGGCACATCGGTCCAGCGCAGCAGCACGTCAAAGATGCGCGGGTCGGGCTTCACGAGGCCAACCTCGCCGGACACCACCACATGGCGGAACAGCTGCAGGAACGGGAACAGTAGGCGCGCGAGGGGAAATTTCTCTGCCGAGAAGTTGGTCAGCGCGAACAACGGCATGCCGGCCTTGTCCAAAGCCTCGAGCAACACCACCGATCCCGGGATCGCGCCGGGAATGGTCTCGACCCAGCGCTCGTCGAATGCGCGCAGCGCGTCGGTGTGGTGAGGAAACCGCCGCACCAGTGCCGCGATCCCCTCACCGAAGGCGCGACCGCCATCGAACTCGACATTGGCCTGATGCAGGCCGGTTTCGTCGAGAAAGGCCTGCACGGCGGCATCGTCGGGAAACATGGAGCGGTAGAGATAGAACGGGCTCCAGTCGAGAAGAACGCCACCCAGGTCGAATACCACGGCGCTGATATCGGCGGGAGATGCGCTCATGTCGGTGTCGCCAAAGGAAGCACGAGCGCTGCGGTTGTACCGATGCCGACCCTGCTATCGATGTCGATCCGGCCGCCGTGGAGCTGGGCCAGGCGCTGGCTGATGACCAGGCCGAGGCCGGTGCCCTCGGTCCCACGGGCGATCGTCGGATCGCCACGCTGGAAGGGCTCGAACAGGCGGGTCATCATCTCCGGATCGATGCCTGGCCCGGTGTCGATAATGGCGACGCGAATGCCAGTGGCCTCGGTCGAAAGCTCCACGCCGATGCGGCCACCGGCCGGAGTGAACTTGATTGCGTTCGACATCAGGTTCATCAGGATCTGCATCAGCGCACGACGATCCCCGCGACAGGACACGATCGCAGCCGAATCGCGACGCTCCGTGACGATGCTCTTGCGAAGCGCGAGCGGCCGCACGACCTTGAGGCATTCGTCCACCACGGCGGAGAGGTCGAGGGGTTCGATCACCAGGTCCTGACGGCCGGCCTCGATCTTTGCGAGGTCGAGCACCTCGTCGATCAGGCCCAGCAGGTGCTGCCCGCTGCCGTGGATGTGGCCGGCATATTCACTGTAGCGGCCGGTATCGTCCTGCATGAGATTGCGTTTGATGATTTCCGAGAAGCCGAGAATGGCGTTCAGCGGCGTGCGCAGTTCGTGGCTCATATTGGCGAGGAACTCGCTCTTGGCGCGGTTGGCCGCTTCGGCGAGGTCGCGCGCCTCCTGCAGCTGCGCCACGACGTCTCCCAGTTCGGCGTTGCGGGCCTGGAGTTCGGCGGTCCGTTCGGCGACGAGGCACTCGAGATTCGCCTCGCTGGCCTTGAGCGCACGCGCCTCGGTATCGCGCTGGCGCCGCAGGCGTTCGGCCAGCGCGATGCCAAAGGTAAGCGTGCCAACCGCATAGCCAACCTGGATGATCCAGAAGATCGTGCCCTGCGACATCGGGACGGCGAAGCTGATGCGCGCCACCTGCATGAGGTTCCCGATCGTGTGCGCACCCCAGGCGAGGATGAACAGAATGGTGGATTGCCAGTCGCGCCGCACCTGGGTGAGGGCGCCCGGGAAGATGATCAGCGAGCCGATGAGCGCGCCGGCCGAATTAACGACGTGGGCGGCGGTCACGTCGATGAAGTAAAGCGGCAGCGACACCAGCGCGATGTAGCGCATCACCTGGGCTGGCCACCAAAGGTACCGTGCATGCTGGCGCAGGCCAAAGTAGCGCATGAACATGGTGAGGGCGAAGTACACGGCCGGCCCCACGGACAGTCCAGAGACCAGCTGGGTAGACAATGGGGACTCGCCCATCGGCACGTATTGCGGCAATCCGGTCTGGCTGGCCTGGAATACACCGTAGAACAAGGCGAACAACGCGACGACGGGATAGAGCGGGTCGCGCAGGGCGACGAACATGACCAGCAGGTAGACGATCACCGCCAGGCCGCAGCCGAACACCAGCCCGAAGATGATGCTTTCGATACGCTCGCGGTCCGACAGGGTTTGGGCATGCAGCGCCGTCGCTGGCAGCAGGATCGATCCGCGACTCTCGAACGCGAACAACAAGGTTACCGGCGGGCCGGCGGGAAGATCGAGCGGGAATACAGCGTAACGATGCGGGGCCAGTATGCGCTGATCGTAGCGCGCCAGTGTACCGGCCTCGACCGCATTCCACCCCCCGGCGGGGCGCGGCATGAACATCGTCGCGCGCTCCAACTGGCCGTGGGCGAACACGATGCGCCAGTCAGTGACCGTCGCGCCATCGGCCTGCAGCGTGATGCGCGCCCAGACGCGGCGTTGCGCCAAACCGAAGTTGGGATAGGGACCTGGGACGCTGCGCCAGCCCGGCCCAGCCGCAGCCTGGTCCACCGTCATCCCGGCCGGTGCATCGGTCAGCACCTCAAGCGCGGGATTGAGCGAGACCGGCTCACCGCCGGCGCGTAGCGAGATTTCGGCGGCGTCGCCTGGCCGCGGCGCCGATACCAGGGCCGCCAGCAAAAGGACTATGGCGATGAGTGTACGCACACGACCGTCCCCAACATTCCGGTCAGCGCATTTGGCCAGAAAAGCATTGTCCAAACATGAAAAAGGCGCCGGTTCATGCCGACGCCCTTTCGTTGTCACATGTTCCGGAGCTCAGAGGGCTTCGAGTACCTGGCGAAGCTGGTCGACCTTGGCCTGCGCCGCGGCGCGGGCCTCGTCGGTCTTGGCGTCCTCGACATCCTCGCCAGCGTCCTTGAGACGCTGCTCAAGGCGCGCGCGCTCGAGTTGGTCATAGGGCACGGCCTCTTCGGCCAGCACCGTGAGCCGGTCGTTAGAGACCTCGGCGAAACCGCCGGCGACGAAGATGCGGTTTTCGATCTTGTCGCCTTCGTAGACCTCGATCGCGCCGGGACGGAGCGTCGAGATCATCGGGGCGTGGCCGGCCATGACGGCGAAGTCGCCTTCGGAGCCGGGCACCACGATCATTTCCGCCGACACCGAGAGCAGCAGCTTCTCGGGCGAAACCAGTTCGAATGCGACCTTGTCGGCCATAACGCTGCCTTTCTGCCGGTGCGGCTCTTACGCCGCCTCGGCCGCCATCTTCTTGGCCTTGGCGATGGCCTCGTCGATGGTGCCGACCATGTAGAACGCCGATTCCGGCAGGTTGTCGTGCTTGCCTTCGAGGATTTCCTTGAAGCCGCGGATCGTTTCGGCCAGCGGCACCTGCACGCCGGGCGAGCCGGTGAACACCTGTGCCACGTCGAACGGCTGCGACAGGAAGCGCTGCATCTTGCGGGCGCGGGCGACGGTCAGCTTGTCTTCTTCCGACAGTTCATCCATGCCCAGGATGGCGATGATGTCCTGCAGCGACTTGTAGCTCTGCAGCACGCGCTGCACTTCGCGGGCGATGCGGTAGTGCTCCTCGCCGACGACCTTCGGGTCGAGAATGCGCGAGGTCGAGTCGAGCGGATCCACGGCCGGGAAGATGGCCAGCTCGGCGATCGAGCGGCTGAGCACCGTGGTCGCATCCAGGTGGGCGAACGAGGTGGCCGGCGCCGGATCGGTCAAGTCGTCGGCGGGCACGTAGATCGCCTGCACCGACGTGATCGAACCCTTGTTGGTCGAGGTGATGCGCTCCTGCAGTGCGCCCATGTCGGTGGCCAGCGTCGGCTGGTAACCCACGGCCGACGGGATACGGCCCAGCAGCGCCGACACTTCCGAACCCGCCTGGGTGAAGCGGAAAATGTTGTCGACGAAGAACAGCACGTCCTGGCCTTCCTGGTCGCGGAAATATTCCGCGACGGTCAGGCCGGTCAGCGCGACGCGGGCTCGCGCGCCCGGCGGCTCGTTCATCTGGCCGTACACCAGGGCCGCCTTCGAGCCCGGGCCGTCGGTCTTGATAACGCCCGACTCGACCATCTCGTGGTACAGGTCGTTGCCCTCGCGGGTGCGCTCGCCCACGCCGGCGAACACCGAATAGCCGCCGTGCGTCTTCGCGATGTTGTTGATCAGCTCCATGATCAGCACGGTCTTGCCGACGCCGGCGCCGCCGAACAGACCGATCTTGCCGCCCTTGGCGTACGGAGCCAGCAGATCGACGACCTTGATGCCGGTGACGAGCATCTGCGCCTCGGTCGACTGGTCGATGAAGGCCGGCGCCTGGGCATGAATCGGTGCGGTATGCTTGTGGCCGATGGGTCCACGCTCGTCGATTGGCTCGCCGATGACGTTGATGATGCGGCCCAGCGTCTCGGGACCCACAGGCACCGAGATCGGCGCGCCGGTGTCGGTCACCTCGATGCCGCGGACCAGGCCGTCGGTCGAGTCCATGGCGATGGTGCGGACCGTGTTCTCGCCCAGGTGCTGGGCAACTTCGAGCACCAGACGGTTGCCGTTGTTGACGCACTCGATTGCGTTCAGGATCGCCGGCAGGTTGCCATCGAACTGCACGTCAACGACGGCGCCGATGACCTGGGTGATCTTGCCGGTAAGGTTGCTGGCCATGATGTCGCTCCAGTCGCTAAGGGTGTCGTCCGGGACGGCCTAGACGGCCGACGCTCCGGAGATGATTTCGATCAGTTCCTTGGTGATGACCGCCTGACGCTGGCGGTTGTAGACCACTGTCAGCTTGTTGATCATGTCGCCCGCATTACGGGTGGCATTGTCCATGGCGGTAAGCTTGGCGCCCTGCTCGGACGCGGCATTCTCGAGCAGTGCCCGGAACACCTGGACCTTCAGGTTCAGCGGCAGCAAGCTGGCGAGGATTTCGTCCTCGTCGGGCTCGAACTCGTAGACCGCACCGCCCAGATCGGGCGCATCGGCCGCATCCGGGAGTTTGGCCGGAATAAGCTGCTGCTCGGTCGGGACCTGGCTGATCACCGAACGGAAGCGGTTGTAGAAGATCGTCGCCACGTCGAACTCGCCGGCCTCGAACATGGCCAGAACGCGCTCGGCGATGGGCGAGGCGTCTCCGAAGCCGAGGCGACGGACGCGACTGAGGTCGATGGTGTCGATGATGAGGTTCGCGTACAGCCGCTTCAGCTGGTCGCGGCCCTTCTTGCCGACGCACAGGATCTTGACCGTCTTGCCCTGGGCCAGCAGATCCTCGATCCGGCGGCGCGCAAGGCGCACGATTGACGAATTGAAGGCGCCGCAGAGACCACGCTCGGCGGTGGCGACCACCAGCAGGTGGACGTCATCCTTGCCGGTACCACCGACCAGGCGCGGCGCGCCTTCGGGCGAGAGACCACCGGCCAGCGAGGCGAGGATGCGCTCCATGCGTTCGGCATAGGGGCGACCGGCTTCGACGGCTTCCTGGGCGCGGCGCAGCTTGGACGCCGCCACCATCTTCATCGCCTTGGTGATCTTCTGCGTCGACTTGACGCTGTTGATCCGGAGGCGAAGTGACTTGAGGCTGGGCATGGCGGCTCAGACGCTCCCGTTCAGGCGAAAGTGCGCAGTACGTCGTCGAGGATGGCCTTGAGCTTGGCCTCGGTGTCCGGCGTGATCTGCTGTTCGGTGCGGATCGCGTCGAGCACGGCCTTGTGCTTGCCGCGCATCTCACCGAGCAGCGTCTGCTCGAAACGGCCGATATCGCCGACGGGAACCTTGTCCAGATAGCCGCGCACACCCGAGAAGATCGACACGACCTGCTCTTCGACCGGCATCGGCTGGTACTGGGCCTGCTTCAGCAATTCAGTCAGGCGGGCGCCGCGGTTCAGCAGGCGCTGCGTCGACGGATCGAGGTCCGAGCCGAACTGGGCGAAGGCCGCCATTTCGCGGTACTGCGCCAGTTCCAGCTTGATGGTGCCGGCAACCTGCTTCATCGCCTTGATCTGCGCGGCCGAACCGACGCGCGACACCGAGAGGCCAACGTTAATGGCCGGGCGGATGCCGCGATAGAACAGTTCGGTTTCCAGGAAGATCTGGCCATCGGTGATGGAGATGACGTTGGTCGGGATGTAGGCCGAAACGTCGCCGGCCTGCGTCTCGATGACCGGCAGCGCGGTGAGCGAACCCTTGCCGGCCTTGTCGCCCATCTTCGCCGCGCGCTCGAGCAGGCGGCTGTGGAGATAGAACACGTCGCCGGGATAGGCCTCGCGGCCTGGCGGGCGGCGCAGCAGCAGCGACATCTGGCGGTAGGCGACGGCCTGCTTCGACAGATCGTCATAGATGATCAAGCCGTGCATGCCGTTGTCGCGGAAATACTCGCCCATGGTGCAGCCGGTGTACGGCGCGAGGAACTGCAGCGCGGCCGGTTCCGAGGCGGTCGCGGCGACGACGATGGTGTACTCCATCGCGCCCATGTCCTCGAGCGTCTTGACCACCTGGGCCACGGTCGAGCGCTTCTGGCCGATCGCGACGTAGATGCAGTACAGCTTCTTCGACTCGTCAGTGCCGGCGTTGATCGGCTTCTGGTTCAGGATCGCGTCGATGGCAACGGCGGTCTTGCCGGTCTGGCGGTCGCCGATGATCAGCTCACGCTGGCCGCGGCCGACCGGGACCAGCGCGTCGAGCGCCTTGAGGCCCGACTGCATCGGCTCGTGCACCGACTTGCGCGGAATGATGCCCGGCGCCTTGACTTCGACGCGGCGGCGCTCGACGGCCTTGCCCGACGGATCGACAATCGGACCCTTGCCGTCGATCGGATTGCCGAGGCCATCGACCACACGGCCGAGCAGGCCCTTGCCGATCGGGGCGTCGACGATGGTGCCGGTGCGCTTGACCGTGTCGCCTTCCTTGATGCCGCGGTCATCGCCGAAGATGACGATGCCGACATTGTCGGTCTCGAGGTTCAGGGCCATGCCCTTGACGCCACCCGGGAACTCGACAAGTTCGCCGGCTTGGACCTGGTCGAGGCCATAGACACGGGCAATGCCGTCGCCAACCGAGAGAACCTGGCCGACCTCGGAAACCGTCGCCTTACTGTCGAAATTCTGGATTTGCTGCTTCAGAATTTCGGAAATTTCACCGGCGCGGATGTCCATCACCCAACCCCCTTCATCGCGATCTTAAGATTGTCCAGCTTCGTGCGGATCGAGGCGTCGACCATGCGCGAACCCAGCTTTACAACAAGCCCGCCGATCAAGCCGGCGTCTACCTTGGCATCGAGCCGAACCGTGCCGCTGCTGGCCTGGGCCAGGGCGGCCTTGAGGCTTTCCAGCTGCTGCGGGTTCAGCGGCATCGCGGACACCACCTCGGCCAGCACCTCATTGCGGTGCGATGCCAGGAGGCGGCGGAAATCACGGATCATGTCGGCCGTGGCGAACAGGCGGCGGTTCTGCGCCACGACGCCGAGAAAGCGACGCACAAGGTCGCTGGCGCCGAGCTTTTCCAGCACGGCGGCAATGCCCTTGGCCTGGTCGTCGCGGCTGAACATCGGCGAGCGCAGGAGCTGCGACACGGCCGGTTCGGCGGCAATCAGGCTGTTGAGACGGTCGAGATCAGCGGCCACGGCATCGAGAGAGCCGGCCGCACGCGCCAGATCGAACAGGGCCGTTGCGTAGCGGCCCGCGATACCGGAAACGAGCGAACTTTCGCCAGCCACTATGAGTCCTTCGGGAACCGCCTGGGGCCGAGAGGTGCTGGCCCGCAAGCATTTGAAACTTCTAGGTTTTCACACTTGGAGGGGCGTTTGGCCGCACCCCCAGATGAAAACCCGGCGCTAGTTACCATGGGGGGTGCGGCGGCGCAACAAGTGAGTCTGGATTCTGCGCCGCCAAGCCGCATTTTTGCGGCGAATTATGCCGCTACAGAAAGCTGTACGGGTCAATGTCCACTGTGAGGCGGACGTCGTTGGGCACCGGTACCCTCGCCAGCCAGCCGCGCAAGTAAGCCTGCACGTTGGCGCTGCGCGGCGCCTTGACCAGCAGGCGCTGGCGGTGCTGGCCGCGCAGCAAGGCCATGGGCGCCGGTGCCGGACCCAGGACCACGACCCCCTCGCCCACCGGCGCAGCACGTCCCAGGGCACGCGCCGCGTCGATCACGTGCTTCTCATTCGGGCCCGCTAAAATAAGCGCGGCGAGGCGGCCGAAGGGAGGCATCGCCGCCTGCCGCCGCCCCTCGGTCTCGGCCGCAAGGAAAGCGGCCGGGTCGTGATGGGTCAAGGCATGCACAACAGGATGCTCGGGCATCCACGTCTGCAGCAGGACACGGCCCGGATGCTGCGCCCGGCCGGCGCGGCCGGCCACTTGGGTCAGCAGCTGGTGCGTGCGTTCGGCCGCGCGCAGATCACCGCCCGTGAGGCCCAGATCGGCATCGACTACGCCCACCAGCGTCAACAGCGGAAAGTGGAAGCCCTTGGCGACGATCTGGGTGCCGATCAACAGGTCGATCTCGTGCGCATTCACGCGCCGCACGAACTCGGCCGCGGCGCGCGGACCGCCGACCGTGTCGGACGCCATAACGGCAAGTCGGATATCGGGGAAATCCTGCAGCACTTCCTCAGCCAGACGCTCGACGCCGGGACCGCAGGGCTTGAAGCGGCCCTCGGCGCCGCATTGCGGACAGGTCGGCGGCACCTGCGTCGTGAAGCCGCAATGATGGCATTGCAGCCGGTTGTGGAAGCGGTGTTCGACCAGCCACGCCGTGCAGTGCGGGCATTGCAGGCGGTGGCCGCACGCGCCACACAATGTGAGCGGCGCATAGCCGCGGCGGTTCAGGAACAGCATGGCCTGTTCGCCGGCGGCGACCGTGTCGCGAATGGCGGCGACGAGGCGCGGGCTGAGGAAGCGGCGCGCGGGCGGCGGATCGACGCGCAGATCGATCGCCTCGATGCTGGGCATTTCCGCCCCCGCATGGCGGTCGGGCAGGTGCACACGCACGTAGCGGCCCTGTTCCGCATTCACCAGTGTTTCCAGGGCCGGCGTCGCGCTGGAGAGGATGACGGTGCAGCCGGCCAGCTTGGCACGCACGACCGCCATGTCGCGCGCATTGTAAATAACGCCCTCCTCCTGCTTGAAGCTGGCGTCGTGTTCCTCGTCAATGACGATAAGGCCCAGCTGCGGATAAGGCAGGAACAGGGCCGAACGCGCGCCGACCACGACCTTGGCCTCGCCCGTTGCGACCGCGCGCCACGCCTGGCGGCGCTGCGAGGGGCGCAGTTCCGAGTGCCATTCGGCGGGACGGGTACCGAAGCGCGCCTCGAACCTGTCGAGCCACTGCGCGGTCAGTGCGATTTCCGGCAACAGGACAAGCGCCTGCTTGCCGGATGCGAGCGCGGCCGCCATGGCCTCGAAATACACCTCGGTCTTGCCGGAGCCGGTGACACCTTCCAGCAGCGACACACCGAACTCGCCCGTGTTCACGGATGCAGCCAGTTGCCGCGCCGCCTCGGCCTGCGCCGGCGACAGGGTGGGACCGGGATGGTTGTGGTCGGGCGTGCGATAGGGTGGCGCGGGGGGCAGCAGCACCTCGCGCAAGGAGCCCGCCGCGACCAATCCCTTGACCACGCCGGTGCTGACGCCCGCTTCATGCGCCAAGTCGGATGTCACGCGCGGCAGGCCATCGGCCGCAACCGCAAGCACCCTGTTGCGGGCGGCGGTGAGCTTTTCCGGTGCCTGGCCTGACGCCACCCACGCACTGCGCCGGGCGGGGGGATCGAAGGCGTCGGGCACGCTCATGGACATGCGCAGCACGGCGCCCGGAGGGGAAAGCGTATAGGCCGCGACCCAGTCAACGAATCGGCGCAGCGATTCGGGCAGACCCGGCACGTCGAGAACCTGCAGAATCGGCTTCAACCGCGACTCCTCGACACTGTCGTCGGCAGGGCCCCAGACGACCCCGAACAGGGTCCGGCGCCCCAGCGGCACGGCGACGAAATCGCCAGCCTTTACAGGCAGTTCAGCCGGAACCCGGTAGGTATAGGCGCTGGCCAAGGGCAGCGGCAGCAAAACCGCGACACGGTTTCCGCCTGGGGTTGCGTTTATGGCCTGTGGCGCGGTCATGGGTTAGACTCTAGACCATGTAGTCGGCGACAGGCCGAACCACAATCTGGGGGAGTTGATTACTCGATGAAGTTCTTTGTCGATACCGCCGACGTAAAGGAAATCCGCGATCTTGCCGATCTCGGCCTTCTGGACGGCGTCACCACCAACCCGTCGCTGATCGCCAAGTCGGGCCGCGACTTCTTCGAGGTGGTGAAGGAGATCTGCGACATCGTCGAGGGTCCGGTCTCGGCCGAGGTCACGGCCACGGAATACGACAAGATGCTGGAAGAAGGCCGCCGCCTGGCGGACCTCGCCGGCAACGTCACCGTGAAGGTGCCGCTGACGTTGGCCGGCCTCAAGACCTGCCGCACGCTGAGCCAGGCGGGCATCATGGTCAACGTCACGCTGTGCTTCTCGGCGCCGCAGGCGATCATGGCCGCCAAGGCGGGCGCGACCTTCGTGTCGCCGTTCGTCGGCCGACTGGACGATATCGGCCAGGACGGCATGCAGCTGATCAGCGACATCGTGCAGATCTACAACAATTACGACGCCATCCGGACCGAGGTGCTGGTCGCCAGCGTGCGCCACCCCGGCCACATCGTCGACGCTGCCAAGATGGGCGCCGACGTTGTGACGGTGCCGCCGAACGTGCTGAAGGCGCTGGTTCACCATCCGCTGACCGACAAGGGCCTCGCCGCCTTCCTCGCCGACTGGCAGAAGACCGGCCAGACCATTCTGGGGCGCTAGAGCAACATGACCTTGCCCCTGCAGCCGGCCGCCGCCGAAGACGTGCCGGACTTCAATCCGGTCGAGATCGTCGCGTGGCTGCAGCAGCATCCGGATTTTCTGGAACGGCATCCGGAGCTGGTCGACTTCCTGACGCCGCCGTCGGCGCATGGCAGCGGCGTGGTCGACATGCAGCGCTACATGGTGCAACGGCTGCAGGGCGAGAATGCGCGGCTGTACGATGCCGCGGACGAGTTGATCTCGCTCGGCCGCAACAACATGTCGGCGCAGGCGGCGACGCACCGCGCGGTGCTGGCGCTGCTGGAAACGACCGGGTTCGAACATCTGATCCACATCGCCACCAAGGACTGCCCCGAACTGCTCGACGTCGATGTGATGACGCTGAGCATTGAGAGCGAAAGCGTTCTGTCGCCTTTGTTCGTCAGCGCTGGCATCGGCGTGGTGCGGCCGGGCGATGTCGAGGCGCTGATGAACGGGCGCGACGTCAACCTGCGGCCACTGAGCCGCGATGGCGAGGCGATCTTCGGGCCGGCCACTGATCTCGTTAAATCGGACGGCCTGGCAAGGCTGACCATCGACGAGCGACCGGCGATTCTGGCACTGGGCTGCCGCGAACCGGGCAAGTTCCATCCCGGCCAGGGCACCGAATTGCTGGGCTTCTTTGCCCGCGCCCTGGAAGGCTGCATCCGCCAGTGGCTGAACAAGCCGGCCGCCTGAGCCTTGGTTTCGCCGCCGCGCCCGACCTGGCGCAGGCGGTGGAGGCGTGGCTGGGCTGGCTGGCCGCCGAGCGGCGCATGTCGCCGCATACGGTCGATGCCTATGGCGGCGACCTGCGCGACTTCCTGATCTTCCTCGCCGACCATCTGGGCGACCTGCCCGACTTCGCCGCCCTGGCTAACCTGCGCCAGGCGGACTTTCGCGCGTGGCTGGCGCGCCGGCATCGCGACGAGAAGGCGGCAACCTCGACCGCGCGGGCGTTGAGCGCGGTGCGCAATTTCTTCCGCCACCTGCAGCGCAACGGCAGACTGGAAAATGGCGCGATCAGCGTGATGCGCGGACCGAAAGTGCCGAACTCGGTGCCGCGGCCCCTGGACGTCGCCGGCGCCCGCAACCTTATCGATGCGGCGGAGGAAGCCGATGAGCCGTGGGTGGCGCGGCGCGATGTCGCGATCTTCACGCTGCTCTACGGCTGCGGTCTGCGTATTGCCGAGGCGCTGGGACTTGATGGCCGCGACGCGCCCAGGGGCGACGTGATGACCGTGCGCGGCAAGGGCAACAAGGAACGGCTGGTGCCGGTTCTGCCGGTCGTGCGCGCGGCCATCGACGATTACCGCGCCGCCTGCCCCCTCGGCATTGGACAGGACGATCCGCTGTTCCGCGGTGTGCGCGGCGGACGGCTGGCGGCGGGCATGGTTCAGCGGCGGATGCGTGCCCTGCGCCGGCAGTTGGGCCTGCCGGAAAGCGCGACACCGCACGCGCTGCGCCACAGCTTCGCGACGCACTTGTTGGCGGCCGGCGGCGATTTGCGCACCATCCAGGAACTGCTGGGCCATGCCTCGCTGGCCGCGACGCAGCGCTATACAGCGGTCGATCTGGGCAGCCTGCTCAAGACGTACGAGAATGCGCATCCGCGGGCGCGGAAGGCCGGCTGAGCAACGATAGCGCGCCGAGGCCGAGCAGCGGCAACAGCGCCGCCAGCGCATAGCCCAGGCTCCACGCCGCGGGATCGCCGCGCCCGCCCATCAGGTCGAACACGACGCCGACCATGATCGCGCCGAGACCAGTGGTGAGGAACGTCACCACGGCAAGGGCCGACATGGTCATGCCGACCTCGCCCGGTTTGGCAGCGGCAACGGCGCCTGCGTTAAGCAGGCCCTGGTCGGCGGTGGAGGTGAAGGTGTGCAGGAACACAAACGCCACCGCGACCCAGAGCGGCCACGTGCCGATCACACCCGTCAGCGAGGCCAGCAGGAACGACCCTGCCATAATGACGAAGACCATCCGGCGCTGGCCGAAGCGACGGCCGAGCGAGGCGCCGGTCATGCTGGACGGCAGAGTGACGAAATTAGTGAGCGCCGCAATGGTCGCGGCGCTTAGGCCGTAGATCGCGGGCACGCCGTGCTGCGCCATGGCGAAGACGAGGAACGCGGTCATCCAGGCGCGCATCGCGGAAAATTCAAATGTGTGGCCCGCGGTGGCGAGGATGAAGCCGAGCGCCGGGCGGTTGGCGAACAGCGGGCGGAAGTCGAGCGGGTGGCGGTTGTTACCCTCTGGCCCGGTAACGGGCTGTTGCGGGTGCACGAAAAGCAGGATCGCGGGCAACACTGCGAGCGGACCGGCGGCGCTGACCAGAAACGCCGCGCGCCAGCCGAAGCTTTCCTCCACAAGGCCGACCACGGCGTAGGAAATGCCCATGCCGGCGGCGTAGCAGCCCATATAGATCGTGATGGCGTAACCCTGCTCGGCCTTCGCCAGGCGGTCGGTCAGCACCCGCAGGCCCGGCATGAAGAACAGCGCGAGGCCGACGCCGCCGAGCGCCCGCCATGGCAAGGCCGAAATGAACCCGTCGGCGAACAGCGCGAAGCCCGCATGCGCGACGCCGCCGATCACGCAGCCCGCCAGCATGAAGCGGCGTGCGTCGATGCGGTCGGTCAGCGACAGGACGAACGGCACGACGAGCATGTAGGCGAAGGACTGGATGCCGATGATCCAGCCGGCCTCGGCGCCGCTGAGATTCCACGCTGCGGTGAATTGCGGCACCAGCGCCGGGAAATTTGCCGACGGCAGCAAGCCGACAATTTCGATTGCCGACAGCAGGCGCACGAGGCCGCGCGGCGTCATGCGCGCCGGCCCAGCAGCCGCATCGCCACAAGCCCCAGGATTGGCGCCAGCGCGCACAGGCCGAAGCCGAGCGTCCAACCCTTCACGCCCGCGATGCCGCCCGCGATGTCGAACGAAAAGCCCATGACCATTGGTCCCACTGCGCTGGCGCCGAAGGTGATCGTAGAATAGGCCGACATGGTCATGCCCAACTCGCCCGGTTTCGCCGACGCCACCGCGCCGCTGTTGAGAATACCCGAGTCGGACGCCACCGCACCGGTCTGCAGGCAGATCAGCAGAACCGCAACCCAGACCGGCAGGACGACGCCAAGCCCTGTCGCGCACGAGACCAGAAACGACAATCCGACAACAGCGGCCAAGGCCCGGTCGCGGCCAAACCGTTGCGCCAGATCGGTGCCCAACAGGCTGAACGGCAGTATCAGGAAACTGGTCATGCCGGCAATCAGGGCCGGCGGCAGGCCCAGGATCGACGTCGCGCCGGAATGGCCTGTCGCAGTTGTCAGATAGGCGACCGACCAGGAACGGTTGGCGGAAAATTCCACCATGTGGCCGAAGCCAAGCGCGATGAGACCGAGCGCCGCGCGGTTTCGGAACAGGGGCCGCCAGTCCAGCGGGTGGCGCGCCGGGCCGGTGCTACGCGGGGGCGGCCGGGGTGCCAGCGCCATCAGGGTGATGGCCAACGACAGCAGCGGCCCGGCGCCCGTTGCGATAAAGGCGGCGCGCCAGCCGAACGAGTCCGCCACCAGCACGGTGCCGGCGAACGAGAATGCGGTCCCGATGGCGAAGCTGCCGGTATAGACCGTGACGGCGCGGGCATGGCGGACAGAGTCCAGCCGGTCGGTCATGGCGCGCATGCCCGGCACGTACAGGGCGCCGAGGCCGATACCTCCGATGAACCGCCAGGCGGCAGCCGTCCACACCCCGTCGGCGAAAATGGCGAAGCCGATATTGCCGGCCGCCGCCAGCAGACAGCCCGCGATCATCAGGCGGCGGCCATCCATGCGGTCGGTCAGCGAAACCAGCAGCGGCACGGTCAGCATGTAGCCGACAAAGTGCGCAGCCACGATGGCGCCGCCCTCGGCTCCACGCAGGTTCCAGAGGGTGGTGAAATGGGGGAGCAGGGCCGGAAAGCTGCCCATGGGCATGACGGCCGCAATGACATAGGCGGTCATCAGCGCGACGAGTAGCGTCGGACTCATGGCAATGGATTTGGACAATGGACTAACATGTCGGGGCAGGAGGAACCAGCATGCCCAGTTTCGACATCCAGTCCAAGACCGATCTCGCCGAGGTCGATAACGCCGTCCAGGGCGTGGCCCGCGAGATGGGCACAAGGTTCGACTTCAAGGGCTCGAAATGCACCATCGAGCGCAAGGAAGCCGAGATCACCATCAATGCCGACGATGCCCTGAAACTGAAGCAGGTGCAGGAATTGCTGCGCGGCTATTTCGTCCGCCGCAAGCTGGACCCGCTGTGCCTCGACTGGAAAGACGAGGAAAAGGCCACCGGCAACAGCGTGCGCCAGAAGATCATCGTCAAGCAGGGCATCGACAAGGACGTGGCCAAGACCATCGTCAAGTCGCTCAAGGATTCGAAGATGAAGGTTCAGGCCTCGATCCAGGGCGACGAACTGCGCGTCACCGGCAAGAAGCGCGACGACCTGCAGGAGGCTATCGCGTTCGTCAAAACGCTGAAGATCGAACTGCCGCTGCAATACACGAACTTCAGGGATTAGGGTTCGGCGAACGCCCCCACACTTCGACGGGCTCAGGATGAGGGCGACTTAAAAATCTTCCGGTAGCCTCATGCTGGGCCCGTCGAAGCGTGAAGCGGACCACAACCGGCTTACGGAAACAACGGCGCCTCGTCGCGCATCAGGCTTTGCTGGCGCCGCATTGTGCGTTCCTTGACCTTGTCGGGGTGCGGGAACAGCCAGAACTTGCCAGCGGCCAGCGCATCGAACACGATGTCGGCGACCTGCGCCGGGTCCATGCCGGCCGCGACATTGCCGGCCACGCGGTCGCGGAATTTCGTCTCGGCCTCGGTCGTGAACGGCACCTTGGCGCCGCGTGCCGTGGGACGGATACGCTCGGATTCCCAGATTTGCGTCGCCACCTCACCCGGACAGAGACAGGCCGCGCGCAGCTGCGGGTGCAGGGCGGCGAGCTCGTGCTGCAACCCCTCCGTCAGGCCAACCACGGCGAACTTGCTGGCGGTATAGGGGCCCAGGAAGGGCGCGGCGGCGAGGCCGCCGACCGACGCCGTGTTCACGATAATGCCGGCCTTGCCGCCCGCAACCATACGCGGCACGAAGGCGCGGATGCCGTGGATGACGCCCATGATGTTGACGTCAAAACTCCAGCGCCAGTCATCGAGGCTGCGGTCCCAGCTTTTGCCATCGACCAGCACGCCGGCATTGTTGAACAGCAGGGTCACACTGCCGAACGTCTTGAACGCCGCCTCGGCCAGCCCCTCAACCTCTTCATTTTTCGCGACGTCGGTACGGCGCTCCAGCACCTCGGCGCCTGACGCCCGCAACAGCGCTGTGGTCTCGCGCAGGCCCGGCTCGTCCACATCGGCGATGACCACCTTCATGCCGAGACTTGCCGCCTTGCGCGCCAGACCGCGGCCGATGCCGCTGCCCGCGCCGGTAACAACTGCAACGCCGCTACCGAACTGCATCACGCCACATCCCATTTCAGGTGAAGTTTTTTCAGCGCCAGGGTGATGCCCGACGTGTAGTCGAGTGGCGCGCCTGGCGCGAGGCGCAGGTTGCGCAGGCGCGGCAGCAGCTCTTCCAGCATGATGCGGAACTCGACCCGCGACAGCATGGCACCAGGGCAGACATGCGGACCGGCACCGAAGGCCGTGTGGCGGCGCTTGTTCTCGCGCGCGAAATCGACCTTCAGCGGATTATCGAACAGAGCCGGGTCGAGGCCGGCCAGTGGCGTGGAGGCGAGGATCATGTCGCCCGTCTTCATTTGAACACCGTGGAATTCGACGTCGTGATCGACCACGCGGGCCAGGCTGGCGACACCGAAGCGGCGCAGCATTTCCTCGATGGCATTGGGGATCAATGCAGGGTCGTCGAGCAGCTGCTGGCGGTGTGCCGGGCTGGTCGCAAGGAAATGCATCATGTGGGTCATGCCCGAGGTGACGGTGTCGAGGCCCGCATTGACCAGGGTCACCGCCATGGACAGCATTTCCTCCTTGTCCAGCGGGCGGCCGTCAACCTCGGCGGCGGCGAGGGCGGGCAAAACATGCCCCTCCAGCCCCGCGCGGTTTTTCATCTTCTCGTCCAGCCACTGGCTCATATAGGCGACGGTCTTGTTGTGCGCCGCCATCATCTCCTCGGCATTGGCGCCCTGGAAGAAGCCGACGACCCACGAGACGAATTCCTCGCGCAGCGATTCCGGCAGGCCGTACAGCTTGAGGAAGACGTCGACCGGCATGCGGCGAGCGAACTCGGCCACGAACTCGCATTCGCCGTTCTTCACGAAGGCGTCGGCCAGGCGCCGCGCCGTCTCGCGCATGTCGGCCTCGAGACCCATCACGGTCTTGCCGCCGAACATCTGCGTCACGGTCTTGCGGTACTTGCCGTGTTCGGGTGGATCGAGCCCGGCGGGGATCGACTTCGCGCGGCGCTCGACCCGGGGAATGGAAATCTGCCGGCTGGAAAACAGGTCGTGGCGGCGGAACACCTCGTCGATGATCTCGGCCTTGGTCGGCACCCAATAGCCGCCGAGTTCTGGCGAGAAGACAATGTCGGGCTTCGCCGTCATGGCGGCCAGCACGCCCCAAGGGTCGGCGAGGAAATCGGGGCCGCGGCGGAAATCGAAATGGACCACCCGGTCGGGCGGCACGTGTGCGGGGACAACGGCAGCAGGGACAGCAGACGCTGGCGCGCTCATTATTTCCTCCGGTGATTTCTTGTTACGCCCAGTGTTCTTCGCCCGGGCCGGTTGCGCCAGTAGATTCTTATCCGGACTGACGGGCGACGCGCCCCTGCCACAGGGCCAGGACCGGCGTAACCGCCAGTTCCGTGACCAGAGCCAGCGCCATGGGGGTCGCTGGCCATCCGACCGCGATGACCGATGCCAGGCGCGCCAGGCCGCCGACGAACACGATGGCCGCCAGCAGGCGGAACATGCCGCCTGCCTGTTCGATGCGCGGCACAAGGCTGGCAAAGGCCAGACCGATCGCGAACAGAAGTCCCGAGAGATAGCGGAAGTGGCTGTCGAGTTCGACGGAACCGCCACTGCCCGTCATGACCGGGCCATCGACGATGCCGGCGAGGCCCGCGCCGAGTGGCACCAGGCAGGCGAGCGCGACGGCTGCCTGCAACAGGGTGCGCTCGCGGCGATGCACCTTTTCCAACCGGCCGACGTTGTCCATGCGGCGATGTCCTGATACGGAACCGAGATGTATTTCCACACCATCATACGACGGCTGGGCGGTCTTGGGCTGCTGGCATTGCTGGCAGCCTGCTCGCCACTGGGCATCGTCAACGGCCTGGTGCCCCGGGACGACTTCCAGCGCCAGGTTGACCTGGCTTATGGCGAGGGGCCACGGCAGAAACTGGACATATATGTGCCCACCGCCGGTGCGCCGGGGCCGAGGCCGGTCGTGGTGTTTTTCTACGGCGGCAATTGGCAGAACGGCAAGAAGGCCGATTACCTGTTCGTCGGCCAGGCACTGGCGTCAAAGGGCTTTGTCGTCGTCATCCCTGACTATCGACTCTATCCGGAGATCAGCTACCCCACCTTCCTCGAAGACGGCGCGCGGGCCGTGGCCTGGGTCATGGACCATGCCGCCGAACTGGGCGGCGACCCGGCGCGCATCCACCTGATGGGCCATTCGGCCGGCGCCTACAACGCCGCGATGCTGGCGCTGGACGACCGCTGGCTGGGGGCAAGGCAGCGGCACATCCGCAGCTTCGTCGGCCTGGCCGGGCCGTACGATTTCCTGCCGCTGACCGATCCCGATTTGCAGCGCATGTTCTCGACCGAGCCGGATCTGCGCCGCACTCAGCCGGTGACCTATGCCGATGCGAAGGACCCGCCGGTATTTCTGGCCAGCGGGCTAGAAGATACGACCGTGCTGCCCCGCAATGCGCAGCGTCTGGCCGCACGTCTGGGCGACGTGGGCGGGCAGGCGGAGGAAAAATATTACGAGGGTATTGCGCATATCCGCATCGTCGGCGCGCTGGCCGCGCCGTTCCGCTCGTTCGCGCCTGTCCTGGACGACGTGACGGAGTTTCTGAACCGGCACTAGGTCAGTCGGGCAGTTTCAGGTGACCCGCCTCATCGAGGCCGAAGCCCGGATTCCACGCCACTTCCCAGGGATAGCCGTCAGGATCGGCGAAGTAGCCGGCATGGCCGCCCCAGAAGGCGTCCTGCGCCGGCTTCAGGACCGTGCCGCCGGCACGCACGGCCTCATAGAGATAGGCCGCGACATCGCCCTTACTGTGCACGTTGATGGCCAGCGTGATGCCGCCGAAGTCCGGCGGCTTGGGCGCGACATGGGCGTCCTTGGCCAGCAGGTCGGCCGGATAGAGGGCGAGACCCAGACCGTTCATCTGGAAGAAAGCCACATCGGCCTGGCTGGCGGAGGACTTCTTCCAACCCAGCGCCTCGTAAAATTTCAGTGCCCGATCGAAGTCAGCGACGCCGAGCGTTACGAGGGTAAGGCGCTGGTCCATGGCGGACCTCACATATTGATCGTGCGGCCGTCCACGGCGAGGGCGGCTTCCTTGACCGCCTCGGTCAGCGTCGGGTGCGAATGGCAGACGCGGGCGATGTCTTCGGCGCTGGCGCCGTATTCGATGGCGGCCGTCACCTCGGCCAGCAGGTCGCCGGCATTGGGGCCGATGATGTGGCAGCCGATGACGCGCTTGGTGCGCTGGTCCTCAAGAATCTTCACGAAGCCATCGGTCGCCATCATGGCGCGGGCGCGAGCATTCGCGCTGAAGGGGAACTTGCCGATCTTGTAGGGAATGTTCGCGGCCTTCAGCTCTTCCTCGGTCTTGCCGACACTGGCCACTTCCGGCCAAGTGTAGACGACGGCGGGGATGGCGTCGGGGTTGATGTGCGGCTTCTGGCCGGCAAGCAACTCTGCGAGGACGGCGCCCTCCTCCTCGGCCTTGTGCGCCAGCATCGGCCCGGCGATGACGTCGCCGATGGCGTAGATGCCGGCTGCGGTGGTGGCGAAATGCCCATCGGTCTTGATGCGGCCCTTGTCGTCGAGCTGCACGCCGGCGGCGTCCAGCCCCAGCCCGTCGGCATAGGGACGGCGGCCGATGGAGACGAGGACGACATCGACGTCGAGCGTCTCGGCCGCACCGCCCTTGGCGGGCTCCATGCTAAGGCTGACGCCTGACTTCGCCTTCTTCGCCGCGGTCACCTTCATACCGAGGCGGAACTTGATGCCCTGGCGCTCAAGGATGCGCTGCATCTGCTTCGACACCTCGCCGTCATTGGTCGGCAGGATGCGGTCGAGGAATTCAACGACCGTCACCTCGGCGCCCAGACGGCTCCACACCGAGCCGAGCTCGAGGCCGATGACACCGCCGCCGATAACGACCATGGACTTCGGCACCGCGCCCAGCACCAGCGCGCCGGTGGACGAGACGATGCTCTTTTCGTCAATCTCGATTCCGCGCAGCGGCATGACGTCGGAGCCGGTGGCGATGACGATATGCTTCGCGGTCGCGGTGGACTTGGCACCATCAGGGCCGGTGACCTCGACCTTGCCGCCGCCCAGCAGCTTGCCGGTGCCCTTGAGCCAGTCGATCTTGTTCTTCTTGAACAGGAACTCGATGCCCTTGTTCGACGAGGCGACGACGCTTTGCTTGTGCGCCATCATTGTGGGCAGATCGAGCTCGGGTGCGGCGATCTTGATGCCATGCTTCGCGAAGCCGTGGCCGGCCTCGTAGAACAGCTCCGAGGAATGCAGCAACGCCTTGGAGGGTATGCAGCCGACATTTGTGCAGGTGCCACCCAGACCGGGGCTTTTCTCGACCACCGCCGTCTTGAAGCCGAGCTGCGCCGCGCGGATGGCGCCGGTATAGCCGCCGGGGCCGGCGCCGATGAAGAGGATGTCGTAGCTGGCGTCGGCCATGATCTTGCTTCCCGCTTTACAGGTCGAACAGCAGGCGTTGCGGGTCCTCGATATATTCCTTCACGCGGACGAGGAAAGTCACCGCCTCGCGACCGTCGATGATGCGGTGGTCGTAGCTGAGCGCCAGGTACATCATCGGGCGGATCACGACCTGGCCATTCATGGCCACCGGACGCTCCTGGATCTTGTGCATGCCGAGGATGCCGGACTGCGGCGGGTTCAGGATCGGCGTCGAGTTGAGCGAGCCGAAAATGCCGCCGTTGGAAATGGTGAACGTGCCGCCCTGCAGCTCGTCGAGGCCGAGCTTGCCGTCGCGGGCCTTCTTGCCCAGTTCGGCAATGCCCTTCTCGATGTCGGCGAAGCCGAGCGTGTCGGCATCGCGTAGCACCGGCACCATCAGGCCGGACGGCGCGGAGACCGCGACGCCGATGTGGTAGTAGTTCTTGTAGACAATGTCCTCGCCATCGATCTCGGCGTTGACGGACGGCAGTTCCTTGAGCGCGGCGATACTGGCCTTCACGAAGAAGGACATGAAGCCGAGCTTCGCGCCGTGCTTCTTCTCGAACGCCTCATTGTACTGCTTGCGCGCGGCCATGAGCGCGGACATGTCCACCTCGTTAAACGTGGTGAGCATGGCGGCGCTGTTCTGGGCCTGCTTCAGGCGCGCGGCGATGACGCGGCGCAGCTTGGTCATCTTCACGCGCTCTTCGCGCACGGCTTCCTTACGCGGACCGGACGGAGCCGCAGGCGCGGCGACGGCAGGCGCGCCCTGGTCGAGCAGGGCGAGAACATCGCCTTTGGTCACGCGGCCGCCGAGGCCGGTGCCGGCGACCTTTGCGGTATCGACGCCCTTCTCGGCCGCGACCTTGGCGGCGGCGGGCATGACGGGGGCTGATGCAACGGGCTTCGCTGCCTCGACCTTCGGTGCAGGCGCGGCAGGGGCTGCGGCGGGCTTGGCCGCCGGCTTCGCACCGGCCTTGCCGGCCTCGATGGCGCCGATCACGGCGTTGACGTGGACGGTCGCGCCCGCATCGGCAGTGATCTCGCCGATCGTGCCGGCGGCGGGGGCGTTGATTTCGACGGTAACCTTGTCGGTTTCCAGTTCGACGATGGGCTCGTCCTGCGCCACTGAATCGCCGACCTTCTTGTGCCACTTGGCGATGGTCGCCTCGGTGACGGAATCGCCCAGGGTGGGAACGCGGATTTCAACGCTCATGCCGTGCCTCTTTCCTTAATCCGCGTTAGCCGACAAACGCCGCCTCGACCAGGGCCGCCTGTTCGGCAACGTGCTGCCGGTGCAGGCCGGTCGCCGGCGACGCCGATTCCTTGCGACCGGCATAGACGGGCCGCTTGTTCTTGTGGCCCGCGCGCTCGAGCGATTCCTCGATGCGCGAGGTGACGAAGAACCACGAACCCATGTTCTGCGGCTCCTCCTGGCACCAGACGAACTTGGTCGCCTTGGAGAAGCGCTGCAGGTAGGTCGCCACCACATGCTTGGGGAACGGATAGAGCTGCTCGACCCGCATGATGTAGACGTCCTTGAGGCCGCGCTTCTCGCGCTCCTCGTGCAGGTCGTAGTAGACCTTGCCCGAACACAGCACGACGCGCTTGATCTTGTCGTCGGCGGCGACGGTGCCGATATCGTCCAGCACGCGGTGGAAGCTGGTGCCGGTCGCCATCTCGCTGAGGGCCGAGGTTGCCAACCGGCTCTTCAGCAGGGACTTCGGCGCCATCACGATCAGCGGCTTGCGGAAGCTGCGGTGGATCTGGCGGCGCAGCGCGTGGAAGTAGTTCGACGGCGTGGTGCAGTTCAGCACCTGGATGTTGTCCTCGGCGCAGAGCTGGAGGAAACGCTCGAGCCGGGCGGACGAGTGCTCCGGTCCCTGCCCCTCATAGCCGTGCGGCAGCAGCATAACGAGGCCCGACATGCGCAGCCACTTCGATTCGCCGGACACGATGAACTGGTCGAACATGACCTGGGCGCCGTTGACAAAGTCGCCGAACTGCGCCTCCCAGATGGCGAGCGCCTTGGGCTCGGCCATCGAGTAGCCGTACTCGAAGCCCAGCACCGCGAACTCGGACAACAGGCTGTCGTGCACCTCGTAATAGGCAGGCTGCTTTTCAGCGAGATTATTGAGCGGCAGGAAACGCTCCTCGGTCTGCTGATCGACCCAGACGGAGTGGCGCTGGCTGAATGTGCCGCGCCCGCTGTCCTGGCCAGACAGACGGACCGGATAGCCTTCGAGCAGCAGCGAGCCGAAGGCCAGCGCCTCGCCCGTGGCCCAATCGATGCCCTGGCCTTCCTCGATGGTCTTGCGCTTGCCGGCAAGGATGCGCTGCAGCGTCTTGTGGACGCTGACGCCGTCGGGGACCGTGGTCAGCTTGAGGCCCATCTCCTTAAGCGTCGCGAGATCAACACCGGTCGTGCCGCGACGGTCATCGTCGGGCGCGGTGGTGAAGCCGCTCCAGCGGCCTTCCAGCCAGTCGGCCTTGTTGGTCTTGAAGCTCTTGGCGGCCTCGAACTCCTCGTCGAGACGCGCGTGGAACGCGGCGACCACGCCCTCGCCCTCGGCCTCGGTGATCAGGCCCTCGTCGACCAGGCGCTTGGTATAGATCTGCCGCGTCGTCGGATGCTGCGCGATCTTGCGGTACATCAGCGGCTGGGTGAATGCCGGCTCGTCGGTCTCGTTGTGGCCGTGGCGGCGGTAGCAGAACATGTCGACCACGACGTCCTTCAGGAACTTCTGCCGGAACTCGGTCGCGATCTTGCAGACGTGGGTGACGGCCTCGGGGTCGTCGCCGTTCACGTGGAAAATCGGCGCCTGGTAGCCCTTGGCGAGGTCGCTGGGATAGGGCGACGAGCGCGAATATTTCGGCGAGGTCGTAAAGCCGATCTGGTTGTTCACGATGATGTGGATGGTGCCGCCGGTGCGGTAGCCGCGCAGGTCGGCAAGGCCGAAACATTCCGCGACCAGGCCCTGTCCGGCAAAGGCGGCATCGCCGTGCAGCAGGATCGACAGCACCTTGCCGCGCTCCTCGTCGTTCAGCATGCCCAGCTTGATGCGCGACTGGTCGGACAGCTGCGCCTGCTTGGCGCGCGCCTTGCCCAGCACGACCGGATTCACCGCCTCGAGGTGCGACGGATTGGCGGCCAGCGACAGGTGGACCTTGTTGCCGTCGAACTCGCGGTCCGACGACGAGCCCAGGTGATACTTCACGTCGCCCGACCCCTGCACGTCGTTCGGCTGCGAACTGGCGCCCTGGAACTCGGTGAAGATGGCGCGGTAGGGCTTGGACATCACGTTGGCCAGCACGTTCAGCCGGCCGCGGTGCGGCATGCCCAGCTCGATATCGACGACGCCCAGCTGGCCGCCGCGCTTGATGATCGCCTCCATGGCGGGGATCAGCGCCTCGCCGCCCTCAAGCCCGAAGCGCTTGGTGGTGGTGAACTTGATCTGGCAGAAGCGCTCGAAATGCTCGGCCTCGACCAGTTTGTTCAGGATCGCCTTCTTGCCCTCGGGCGTGAACGAGATTTCCTTGTCGCGGCCTTCGATGCGCTCCTGGATCCAGGCCTTCTGCTCGGGGTGGTAGATGTGCATGAACTCGACGCCGATGGTCGAGCAATAGGTGCGCTCGAGAATCTGCATGATCTCGCGGACCGTCGCGGTCTCAAGCCCGAGCATGAAGTCGATGAAGATCGGCCGGTCGAGATCGGCCTCGGTGAAGCCGTAGCTTTCCGGACGCAGTTCCGGATGCTCGCCTTGCGTCTCGAGGCCGAGCGGATCGAGATTGGCCTTCAGGTGGCCGCGGATGCGGTAGTTGCGGATCAGCATCGCGGCGCGAATGGTGTCCATCGCCGCGGCGCGCGCATCGGCGCCGGTCGTGACCGCGCGGGCCGCCGCCTTCTCGGCCTTGCCACCGGCGCCCAGCAGGCCTTCCTCGTCGAACAGGCCGGCCATCTGCTTCGGCTGCCACGACGGGCCCTTGCGGCTCTGCTCGACCAGCGCCGGGTCGTCGCCTAGCGCCTCGAACAATTGCCGCCAAGAGGGATCGACCGAATTGGGGTCGCCCAGGTACTTGGCATACAGGGATTCGATGAACGCGCTGTTGCCCGCGTACAGGAAGGAGGTCTGGTCGAGTTGCGCCGTCATGGTCGTTACAGCGCCGGACGTTACCGCCCGGCGTCCCGTGGCAAACCCTGCGCGCTTCCTCCGGTGCCGGGGACTGCTGCCCCGGTCACCCTATCTAATATAGATCAGCCGCGCAGGAGCTGAACCAGCGTCGAACCCAAGGCCGCCGGGCTGTCCGCCACGCGAATTCCGGCCGCGCGCATGGCGTCGACCTTGAATTCGGCGGTGTCACTGCCGCCCGAGATGATCGCACCGGCATGGCCCATGCGACGCCCCGGCGGTGCCGTTCGGCCGGCGATGAAGCCGACAGTCGGCTTTTTAACCTTGGACTTCTTAAGAAACTCCGCACCCTTGACCTCGGCGTCGCCGCCGATCTCGCCGATCATGATGATCATCTCGGTTTCCGGGTCGCCCAGGAACAGTTCGAGACTGTCGACGAAGTTGGTGCCGTTGACCGGGTCGCCGCCGATTCCGATGCAGGTCGTCTGGCCAAGGCCGGTCGCCGTGGTCTGCGCCACCGCCTCGTAGGTCAGCGTGCCCGAACGGGACACGATGCCGACCTTGCCGCGCTTGTGGATATGGCCCGGCATGATGCCGATCTTGCACTCATCCGGGGTGATGACGCCCGGGCAGTTCGGCCCAATCAGGCGGCTGCGCGACCCCTGCAGGGCGCGCTTCACGGTCACCATGTCGAGCACCGGAATGCCCTCGGTGATGCAGACGATCAGCGGGATTTCCGCGTCGATCGCCTCGAGGATCGCGTCCGCCGCGAACGGCGGCGGCACGTAGATCACACTGGCATCGGCGCCGGTCTTCTCGACCGCCTGCGCCACGGTGTCGAACACCGGCAGGCCGAGATGGATCGAGCCGCCCTTGCCCGGCGAGGTGCCACCGACCATTTTCGTGCCGTAGGCAATCGCCTGCTCGGAGTGGAACGTACCCTGGTTGCCGGTGAAACCCTGGCAGATGACCTTGGTGTTCTTGTTGACCAGAACGGCCATTACTTGGCCCCCTTCACTGCCTTGACCACCTTTTCGGCGGCGTCGGCCAAATTGTCCGCAGAAATGATCGGCAGGCCGGATTCCGCCATGATCTTCTTGCCGAGATCGACGTTGGTCCCCTCGAGGCGCACCACCAGCGGCACGTGCAGCTTGACCTCGCGCGCCGCGGCGACAACGCCCTCGGCCACGATGTCGCAACGCATGATGCCGCCGAAGATGTTGACCAGAATGCCCTTCACGTTCTTGTCGGACAGGATGATCTTGAACGCGGTGGTCACCCGCTCCTTGGTCGCACCGCCGCCGACATCGAGGAAGTTGGCGGGTTCGGAACCGTAGAGCTTGATGATGTCCATGGTCGCCATGGCCAGGCCGGCGCCGTTGACCATGCAGCCGATCTCGCCGTCGAGCTTGACGTAGTTCAGCCCGTGCTTGGTCGCCTCGGTTTCGGACGCCTCTTCCTCGTCCGGGTCGCGCAGCGCCTCGATGTCCGGATGGCGGTACAGCGCGTTGTCGTCGAAGTTCATCTTCGCATCGAGGGCGATGATGTCGCCCTTGTCGGTGACGACCAGCGGGTTGATTTCGACGATCGAGCCGTCCAGCGCGATGAAGGCCTTGTACATGGCCTGCAGGAACTTGGTGGCGACGCCGATCTGCTTGTCCTTCAGGCCCAGCGCGAAAGCGACGCGGCGGGCGTGGTAGGGCTGCAGCCCCTCGACCGGATCGATCGCGAAGCGGATGATCTTCTCCGGCGTGTTGTGGGCGACTTCCTCGATCTCCATGCCGCCCTCGGTGGACGCCATGACGGTGACGCGCGAGGTAGCGCGGTCGAGCAGCATGCCCAGGTACAGCTCGCGGGCAATGGCGCAGCCTTCCTCGATATAGAGGCGCTTCACTTCCTTGCCAGCCGGGCCGGTCTGCTTGGTGACTAGGACCTGGTTCAGCATTTTGCCGGCGTTTTCAGCCACGTCGGCGACCGACTTGACGACGCGGACGCCGCCCTTGCCATCGGGGTCGGACTTGAACCGGCCGGCCCCGCGGCCGCCGGCATGAATCTGCGACTTCACGACCCAGACGGGGCCGCCCAGTTCCTTGGCGGCCTTCTCGGCCTCGGCTGCATTGAAGGCAACGCCGCCCTTCGGCACGGTAACGCCGAATTTCGCCAGCAGGCTCTTGGCCTGGTACTCGTGGATGTTCATGTGTCCCCTTGGATCACGGCCGTTGGGCCCGAAATGGACGCAAGTTTATCGAGGAGCCCGGTTATAGCACCGCCATGTTGCGAAGCAATGGCGGATGGCCCGGAAAACGGCGGAATTGCCGCCTTTTCCCGGGATACCGGTCCGGTTACTTGCCGAGGCTGGGATCGATCACCTTGCAGGCATCGACCAGGGTCTGGACCGAGGCGACCGACTTGGTGAACATTTCCTTCTCGGCCGGGTTCAGCTCGATCTCGACCACACGCTCGACGCCGCCCTCGCCGATGACGACCGGCACGCCGACATACATGCCGTTCACGCCATACTGGCCCTTCAGCCATGCGGCCGCCGGCAGGACGCGCTTCTTGTCCTTCAGGTAGCTCTCGGCCATGACCAGCGCCGACGCGGCCGGCGCGTAGAAGGCCGAGCCGGTCTTGAGCAGGGCGACGATCTCGCCGCCGCCGCCGCGGGTGCGCTTCACCATCGCGTCGAGCTTTTCCTGGGTGGTCCAGCCCATCTTGACCAGGTCGGGCAGCGGAACGCCGGCAACCGTGGAGTAGCGGGTCAGCGGCACCATCTCGTCACCATGGCCGCCCAGCACGAAGGCGGTGACGTCCTCGACCGAGACGTTGAATTCCTCGGCCAGGAAATGGCGGAAGCGGGCGCTGTCCAGCACGCCGGCCATGCCGACGACCTTGTTGTGGGGCAGGCCGGAAATCTCGCGCAGCACCCAGACCATGGCGTCGAGCGGGTTGGTGACGCAGATGACGAAGGCGTTGGGCGCGTGCTGCTTGATACCGGCGCCGACCGCCTGCATGACCTTGATGTTGATGCCCAGCAGGTCATCGCGGCTCATGCCCGGCTTACGCGGCACGCCGGCGGTGACGATGATGACGTCGGAGCCGGCGATGTCGGCGTAGCTCTGGGTGCCCCGCAGCTTGGCGTCGTAACCCTCGACCGGCCCGGTCTGTGACAGGTCCAGCGCCTTGCCCTGCGGCAGGCCCTCGACCACGTCGAAAATCGTGATGTCGCCCAATTCCTTGAGGCCAGCGAGCAGGGCGAGCGTGCCGCCGATATTGCCGCCGCCAATGAGCGCGATCTTCTTGCGGGCCATGGGATTCCTTCCGGGTGGTGCGGTGCGAGATGACCGCAGGAATTATCCCGAATCAGCCGGTGCGGCAAGGGTGAGTAGCGCCACAGCCCTTCCTTAAGTTACTCAATTGGACGTCTAGGGGGCCTTCGATGTTTCGCATTCTAGCGAACGGCGGATTGTGGATTTTGACTATCGGATGCGCGCTGGCTGCACCGGTATGCCTGATTGTCGCCGCGCTTGCCAGTTCAAGTGTAAAGACCCGCATTTCATTGGGCGAATCGCCCTATCCCGAGCTGCGTTTCATTGTCGCCTTGATATTTATTCCGGCGGCTCTGGGCTTCGGTTCCTTTTTTGGACCCCGCTGGCCGACGCGGCACCCACGGCTCTACCCCGCCGCAGCGGTAGTTGTCGCAGCCGTTCTTTGTGTCATCGGCCCAGCACTCTTCGACCTTTTCGACTATCCCACAAGCAAGCACTAGGTGGCTTGCGGCTATGGCCCGAGCCTAACCGATAAAACGTCTGTCCACATCCGACTGGCAACCCGCCCTTAACCCTTCTCCCGGCAGGTTTTGCCTCTAATAGCATTGCGATAGATATCGCGGCCGGGGGTCTCTTGGGGGCATCCAACGCAGGTGGGTCGGCGGGCGCCGCCGCGCCGGCTTCCTCCGCTACATGACCAAGCCGCTGGACGTGCCCCAGATCATGGCGGTGCTTAAGGACATGGCGCGCGCAAAGCAGGCGGCCGGCGCCTGAGGACAGGTTGGCGGATCAGCCTAGACGTTGCCGACTATAGATTATTGTGCCTATGGATTGCCGCCGCAGGATCGGCGATCAAAAGGCACTATGTCGGGCGCTGATATTCTCAAATTCATTTCGCCGCGCAGCAGCGCCGGCCGCGACGTCGTCGAATCCCATATCGCCGACCTGAGCGCCCGTATCGCCAGCATCGCCCGGGAGAGCGGGCCGACGGAGTCGGACCTGCTACTCGCTATCGAGGCGATCGAGGATGGCTTTGCCCTGTGGGACGCCGACGACCGCCTGGTCCTGTGCAATGGCAAGTACCGCGAAATCTACGCCATGGGCGAGGACCTTTTCGTGCGCGGCGCCCCGTTCCGCGACATCGTTGCCGAATGCACCCGCCGCGGCCAGTTCGCCGATGCCGGCCTGGATCTCGAAACCTGGATCGAGGCCTGCGTGCGCCGACACCACGAGGCAAGCGGCCGGTACGAAGAACTGCTGGCCGACGGCCGGCGCCTGCTGATCCACGAACGGCGCCTGGCCAATGGCGGCATTGTCGGCGTACGCGTCGACATTACGGAGACAAAACCGCGCTAGCGGCGGCTGTTTCGGCCCTTCCGCACTTGGCAACAGCCCCCTGACCGCCTATCTCCCTTCGGTCAACCGAGAGGGGGTTCGGACCGGTCATGGACTATCTGCTCACACTGGCTGCCGATCCGGCAGCCTGGGTCGCCCTCATCACCCTGATCGCCATGGAAGTGGTGCTGGGGATCGACAACCTGATTTTCATCTCGATCCTGACCAACCGCCTGCCCGCCCACCAGCAGGCGACCGCGCGCCGCGCCGGCATCGGCCTGGCGTTGATCCTGCGCCTGGCGCTGCTGGGCACCATCGCCATCATCGTCACGCTGACCACCCCGGTCGTGACCCTTTTCGGCCAGGGCTTTTCCTGGCGCGACATCATCCTGATCGCCGGCGGCCTGTTCCTGGTCTGGAAGGCGACCAAGGAAATCCACCACAGCGTGGACGAAGAGCCCGGCGAGGCGCCCTTTGGCGCCACCCATGCCGGCATGACCATGGGCGCGGCCATCGGCCAGATCCTGCTGCTGGACCTCGTGTTCTCGATCGACAGCATCATCACAGCGGTGGGCATGACGCCGCATATCCCGATCATGATCATCGCGGTGGTCGTCACCGTGGCGCTGATGATGGTGGCCGCGACGCCGATGGCCAATTTCATCCAGGCCAACCCGACACTGGTCATGTTGGCTTTGGGCTTCCTGCTGTTGATCGGCACCACACTTATTGCCGACGGCTTCGGCGTGCATGTGCCCAAGGGCTATATCTATGCCGCGATGGCCTTCTCGACGGCGGTCGAGGCGTTGAACATGCTGACGCGGCGGAAGAAGCGGAAGCACAGGCCCCCGCCGGTGGCATGAGGCTGCGCTGCCGCCTATGATGGCGGCATGACCGACGGGGATGCCCAGACGCTGCAGGAACTGCTGGACCGCGAGGCGATCCGCGATTGCCTGACGCGCTATTGCCGCGGCGCCGACCGCTGCGAGCCGGACCTGATGAAATCCGCCTATTGGCCCGACGGCACCGACAGCCACGCCATGCCGGGACGCGCGCCGCAGAACGGACACCACTTCGTCGACCGCGCGATGCCGAAGCTGCGTCGCATGGATCAGACGCAACATGTGCTGACCAATATTCATATCCGCATCGATGGCGCGGCGGCGCAGGTGGAATCGTACTATCACGCCTATCACCGCCTGAATGATGACCAGGGCGTGAAGCGCGACGCCATCACCGCCGGCCGCTACCTGGACCGAATGGAGAAGCGTCATGGCGAGTGGCGCATCCGCGAGCGCGTCGTGGTCGTGGACTGGTTTCGCGAATTTGCGGATTCGGCCGACTGGGAACGCGGCATTTTTGGCGGCCCGTGTGTAATGGGTGCCCGCGGCGCCAGCGATGCCGGCTATGCCCTGTTCGGGCACGACACAACGCCGCTCAAGGCAGGAGAATAGACATGCTCGATGCGGATGCCTTGCTGGAACGCCGCCGGCTGAAGCGCCGGCTGATCCTGTGGCGCGCGCTGTTCGTGGTCGCCGTCCTGGGGATGGTCCTGGTGGCGGTCGAAGGGACCGATTCCGACGGGATGTTCGCCGGCGACCGCATCGCCCGGCTGGAAGTGAACGGCGTGATCGCCGAGGACCCCGGCCTGGATCGTGCGCTGGCGAACCTGGCAAAGGACGACCACGTGAAGGCGGTGATCGTCAGGATCAACAGTCCCGGCGGCACCACGTTCGGCGGCGAGACGCTGTACACGGGCCTGCGCAGGGTCGCCCAGCACAAGCCGGTCGTGGCGGTGATCGGCACCCTTGGCGCCTCGGCCGGTTACCTGATCGCCCTGGCCGGGGACCGCATCTTCGCCCGCGAAACCTCGCTCACCGGCTCGATCGGCGTGATCCTGCAGACTGCGGAATTCTCGAAACTGATGGAAAAGCTGGGGGTCAGTGCCGAATCCATCACGTCAGGCCCCCTAAAGGACCAGCCCAGCCCGTTCAGGAAATTGTCGCCGGAGGGCCGCCAGTCCCTGCAGCAGACCATCGACGGTACCTATTCATGGTTCGTCAGCCTGGTCTCGGACCGCCGGAAACTGCCGCGCGAAGCGGTTTTGCAGGTCGCCGATGGCCGGGTTCTGACCGGCCGGGCGGCGCTGGACGATAAATTGATCGATGAACTGGGGGGCGAAACCGAGGCTTTGGCCTGGCTGGCGAGCGCCCGCGGCATCGACGCACACCTGCCGGTGCGGAGGGTAAAGGTCGAGGACGCCTCCGGCTGGCTGGGCGAAGCCAGCTCTTCGATCCGAAAAATTGTTCTGTCAGAACGACTTACCCTTGACGGGCTGGTTTCCCTTTGGCACCCTGATCGGTAGGGAACGGCCGGCTGCCTCGGAGGGGGGCGACGGGCGGGGGTATACCGGGATGATCAAGTCCGAGCTGATCGCGCGGCTGGCGGAGAAAAATCCGCATCTCTACCAGCGCGACATCGAACGCATCGTAGGCTGCATTTTCGACGAAATCACCGCTGCGCTGGCGCGCGGCGACCGGGTCGAGCTGCGCGGATTCGGCGCCTTTTCCGTCAAGGAACGCCCGGCGCGCACCGGCCGCAACCCGCGTACCGGCGATGCCGTGTCGGTGGCGCAGAAATTCGTGCCGTTTTTCAAGACCGGCAAGGAATTGCGCGAAAGCCTGAATGGCGGCGCCCATCCAGACGATGACCACGAGGATGAGCACGAGGCTTAAGGCGCACGACCGCGCCAGCGGGATGGGTTAAACTGTCCCCCGCATGAAATTCATCCGTTTATCCCTGTACATACTGGTCGCGCTGCTGGCCATCGTGATCGCGGTGGATAACCGCGCCACCGTGCTGTTCAGCCTCTATCCCCTGCTGGATCCGGTGGAGGTCCCGCTGTTTGCGGTCCTGTTCCTGGGCATCCTGGCGGGCATCGTCCTGGGCGGATCCATCGCGTGGTGGAGCGCCCGCCGGCACCGGGTCGCGGCGCGCGACCACCGGCGCGAAGCCCAGCGCCTGCAGGGCGAAGTGGCGCAGTTAAAAACCACGCCCCCAACGGATACCCGGCCTGCTATAACCCCGCCGCCATGACCGCACCCGGCGTGCTGGCGTTCTGCGCCATCGACACCATCGACCTGGACCAGGCGAAGCGCCTTGCCGCTTCGGCCGCGGCCGCCGGTTTTGGCATCAAGCTGGGCAAGGAGTTCTTCACCGCGCACGGGCCGCAGGGCGTGCGCGCGGTATTGCCGCCCGGTGCGGCCCTGTTCCTGGATCTGAAATTCCACGATATCCCGAACACGGTGGCCGGCGGCGTACGCGCCGCGATTGCCGCCGTGGCGCCGTTCTGCCTGACCGTCCATGCGGGCGGCGGCAGCGCGATGCTGAAGGCGGCGGTGGCGGAGGCAAGGGCCGCAAAGAATACGCCCCTGATCCTGGCGGTGACGGTGCTGACCTCGCTGGATGCCAGCGACCTGGCGGCGACCGGCGTGTCGGGGACCGTGGAGGCACAAGTGAAGCGCCTCGCCGCGCTGGCCGAGGCGGCGGGTTGCGATGGCGTGATCTGCGCGGCAACCGAGATCGCGAGCTTGCGCACGCAGGCCGGATCGAAGTTCAAGCTGGTCGTACCGGGCATCCGCCCGGCAGGCAGTGATGCCGGCGACCAGAAGCGTGTCATGACACCGCGCGAAGCCATGACGCTGGGCGCGGATTATCTCGTCATCGGCCGGCCCATTACCGGCGCGACAGACCCTGCGGCCGCCGCACGCGCCATCGGCACGGAATTGCGTACGTAACTGTGCATGGCCCTGTTCGTGAAAATCTGCGGCCTGGCCAGTCCGGGCGCCGTCTCCGCCGCCATCGGGTTCGAGGCCGACATGCTGGGCTTCACCTTCGATCCAGCGGGACCGAACCCGCTGACCGCCTCACAGGCAGGATCGCTGCTGGCGCTGGTGCCGAGCGGCTCGGACCGGGTCGGCGTCTTTGCCGATGCGGAGGATACGCTGATCGGCGCCGTGCTGAAACAAGGTGGCCTGGACCTGATCCAATGCAATGGCGACGAGGAGCCGGGCCGCGTGCGCGCGCTGCGCACCACGTTCAAACTGCCCGTCATCAAGTCGCTGGCGGCGCGGTCCGCAGCGGACCTGGAGGCGGCCAATGCATACAAGGACGCCGACTGGCTGCGCTTCAGCGCGGACAGCGACGTCGCGTTGCTGACCGCCTGGCGCGCGCGGCGCCCCTGGCTGATCGATTGCCGCCCGGAAGCGGCGGAAATCCGCCGTCTGGCGGCGGCCGGGGTGCCGGCGGTGAACGTCATTCCGGCGCCATCGTTGGACCTGGCGGGTACGGTGGCGCAAATCCGCGCGGTATTGGAAGCGGCGCGCGCCGCCTGATGAAACGGGGTAGATTGCGGGCATGAACTGGCTGACCAAAAACGTCCTGCCGAAGATCCGCGCGCTCGGCGCGAGGAAAGAGGCGCCCGAGAACCTGTGGCGCAAGTGCCCGGGTTGCGGCCAGATGCTGTTCCTTCGTGACCTCGAGGCGGCGCAGTTCGTGTGCAGCCATTGCGGCCACCACATGCGCATCGGCCCCGCCGATCGCTTCCGCGCCATGTTCGACGACGCCAAATGGCAGGTCATCGACCTGCCCGACGTTGCCGCCGATCCGCTGAAATTCCGCGACACCAAGAAATATCCCGACCGCCTGAAGGACGCGCGCGCCAAGACCGGCGACAAGGAGGCCGTGCAGGTCGCCAGCGGCCGCATGGGCGGCAACAAGGCCGTCATCGCGGTGCAGAACTTTGCGTTCCTCGGTGGCTCGATGGGCATGGCGACGGGCGAGGCGCTGGTTGCCGCCAGCCTTGCCGCCATCGAACAGCGCGCGCCCCTGATCGTGTTCGCCGCTGCCGGCGGCGCGCGCATGCAGGAGGGCATCCTAAGCCTGATGCAGATGCCGCGCACGGTCATCGCCGTGCAGCGCCTGCGCGAGGCACACCTGCCCTATATCGTCGTGCTGACCGACCCGACCACCGGCGGCGTCACCGCGTCGTACGCCATGCTGGGCGATGTGCAGATCGCCGAGCCCGGAGCGCTGATTGGCTTCGCCGGTCCGCGTGTCATCGAGCAGACAATCCGCGAAACCCTGCCCGAGGGATTCCAGCGCGCGGAGTATCTGCTGGAGCACGGTATGCTGGACATGGTCGTGCACCGGCACCAGTTGCGCGACACGCTGGTCCGCCTCGTCGATCTGCTGATGCAGCCCCAGGCCAGGACACCCAAGGGCAAGCGCATTGGCAAGGAAGTCGCGGCCGCAGAACCGATCCCCCATGGCGCACCCAGCCCCAAGCGCGCCAAGAACTGACCTGATTCTCCAGCGCCTCACGGCGCTGCATCCCAAGTCGATCGATCTGACGCTCGACCGGGTGCGCGACCTGCTGCGCGATCTCGGCAATCCGCACCATCGACTGGCGCCGGTCGTCCATGTCGCCGGCACCAACGGCAAGGGGTCGCTGGTGGCGTTTCTGCGTGCGATGGCCGAGGCCGCGGGCCTGAAGGTGCACGTCTATACCTCGCCGCATCTGGTACGGTTCAACGAGCGCATCCGCGTGGCGGGTGAACTGGTCAGCGACGACCACCTGATCGACCTGCTGGAGCGGTGCGAGCGCGCAAATGGCGACCGGCCGATCACCTTTTTCGAAATCACCACCGCGGCGGCATTCCTCGCCTTCGCCGAGGTGCCGGCCGACCTCGTACTGCTCGAAACCGGTCTTGGCGGACGATTGGATGCGACCAACCTGATCGACCGCCCTGCCCTGACCGCAATAACGCCGGTGTCCTACGACCACCAGAGTTTCCTGGGCGATACGCTGACGGAGATCGCCGGCGAGAAAGCCGGCATCATGAAGCCGGGCATCACGTGCGTGCTGGGGCCGCAAGGCGCGGAGCCGATGAAGGTGCTGACGGCCCGCGCCAGCGCACTGGGCGTGCCGCTGTTCCGCCATGGCGACGACTGGAGCGCGCAACGCTTCCCCGATGGCCTGCGCTGGCGCGGCGATGGCCGCACGTTGGACTTCCCGCTGCCGGCACTGCCCGGACCGCACCAGATCGACAATGCCGGCGCGGCCATTGCCTGTGCCATGCAGCTCAATCTGCCGAACCTCGATCGCGCAGCCATGGCGAAGGGCTTACGCAACGTGGATTGGCCCGCACGGCTGCAGCGCCTGCATCAGGGCCCGCTGCTGAAACTGCTGCCGCCCGGCAGCGAGTTGTGGCTGGACGGCGGACACAATCCTGCCGCCGGCGAAGTGCTGGCCGCCGCGATGGCCGATTTCGCGCGCCGCGACGCACGCCCGCTGGACCTGATCGCCGGCATGCTCAACACCAAGGACCCGCGCGGCCTGTTGCGGCCACTCGTCCCGCTGGTGCGGCGCGTGCGCACGGTGGCGATTCCCGGCGAGGCCAACAGTTTTTCCGCCGAGGCGATGGCGGTTTTTGCCTGCGAGGTGGGGCTCGAGGCGGAAGCGGCGGAGAGCGTCGAAGCCGCCGCGGCCAGTTTACCGGCCAGCGTGCCGCCGCCCCGCGTGCTGATCTGCGGCTCGCTCTATCTCGCCGGCCAGGTCCTGGCGGAGCACAAATGAAAACGGCCCGGGATTACCGGGCCGCCTTCACCGCAATGGAAACAGGTTCAGATCGACTGGTTGATCCACTCGACCAGCTTGCCCTTCGGTGCAGCGCCGACCTTGGTGGCCGCGACCTTGCCGTCCTTGAACAGCATCAGGGTCGGAATACCGCGCACGCCGTACTTCGACGGCGTCGAGGGGTTCTCATCGATGTTGATCTTGGCGATGGTTACCTTGCCGCCGAACTCGGTGGCGATCTCTTCCAGCGCCGGGCCGATCATCTTGCAGGGGCCGCACCATTCGGCCCAGAAATCGACGACCACCGGACCCGACGAATCGAGGACGTCAGCCTTGAAGGAGGCATCGGTAACTTTGGTGGTCGACATGGCAAAACCCTCTCGCAACAAGCCCTAGTGATCTAGTCAGGTATTTAGGAAACCCGACCCGAAAAGACAAGTCACCTTACACCAAAGCGGCGTCGAGGTGGCTGTCCGGAATTGGCATCAGGCGCGGCCCGTCAGTCCAGAGCAGGGCGCAGCGGATTGATTTACCTGGGAAAACTGCCCGCAAAGCCGCCCGGTACAGTGCCATTTGCCGCAGGTAGACCGGATCGACCGCTGCGACCTTGAGCGGCGGCGGCCGGTTGGTCTTGTAGTCGACCACAAGGACCGAATCGGGGGTCACCGCCAGGCGGTCGATCTGGCCGGAAATGACGGTGTCTCCGATGCGGCCGGCCACGGGGGCCTCGGCTTTTGAGCCCGGCGCGAACACGGCGGCGAAGGACGGATGATCGAGCACGGCCAGGACCTCCGCGGCCAGCGCCTGCTGCTGCTTGGCGTCGAGCCGGTGGACCGGACTGGAGAGGAAATGTACTGCCGCCGCCGCACGGCGCGCGGGCGGCAGGTCGGGCAGCAATTGCAACAGGCGGTGGACGATGCGGCCACGCCGGAAGCGCGCGCCGTCGTCCTGGCCCAGCGGGCTGCGCACCGGCGGTTCGTCGCCCGTGCGCGACGGCGCCAGCGGCCGCGCGGGTTGCGGTTCGGCGGGCGGGGGATTCGCAGTCCATGCGGGCAGCGCCAGCGGCGCGCTATCGAAGGGCAGGAGCGCGCCCGACGGCGGTGGCGGATCGTCGCCGACACGCAACGCGATGGCGCCGTCCGGTGCATCGACGCGGCGCGCGATGGGCTGCATGGCGTCGGACACCAGCTCGTACCAGGAATCCTTGAAGTCCTGCGGACGCGCCGCCTTGCCCATGATGTACAGGCGATCCTCGGCGCGGGTCAGCGCGACGTAGAGCAGACGGCGATATTCATCCATCTGCGCGGCGCGGGCGAATGAACGCGCGGCATCGCACAGCACCTCGTCGTTCACCGCACGCGCCGGCCAGAGCGGCAGGGCCGCCCCATCGACCTCGCTCCATAGGATCAGCGGGTCGTGACTGGGGCCGGGCTTGCCGATGGTGTCGGGCAGGATGACCACCTTCGCCTCCAGCCCCTTGGCGCCGTGGGTCGTCAACACACGCACCTCGCCGCGACCTTGTTCAAGGTCGCGCTTCACCTCGGCCTCGGTGCGGCGCAACCAGTGCAGGAAGCCCTGCAGCGACGCCGCATGATCGCGCTGATAGGCCATGGCGAGGTTGAGGAACTCGTCCAGCGGATCGGCCGCCTCGACGCCAAGGCGCGTCAGCATGCGCCGCCGGCCGCCGCGCGCGCCCAACAGGTCGGCGAAGAATTCGAACGGCGGCACGAAGTCGGCATGGCCCAGCAGGGCGCGCAACTCCTCCACCGCATCGTGCCAGTGCGGCTGCTCGTTGGCACGGTCGAGCAAGGCACGCCACAGATGCGTCTTGCGATTGGGGCAGAGTTCGATCAGGTCATCGTCGGTAAAACCGTAGAGCGGACCCTTCAACACGGTCGCCAGCGCCAGTTCGTCACGTGGCAGCAGCATGAAGTCGCCGAGGACCAGCAGGTCCTGCACCGCGATCTGGTTCAGCAGGCTCATGCGGTCGGCGCCGGCCACCGGCACGGCGTGGCGCTTCAGCGCACCGACAATTTCCTCGAACAGCGCGTTGCGGCGGCGCACCAGGATCATGATGTCACCGGGCACGATGGGCCGGTTCTGCGAGGCCAGCATCTCGCCCTCGTCCAGCCAGGTGCGAATCTGCCGCGCAATCGATTCGGCGAGGATGGCGTCGGCGCTGCCCTCGCCCTTCTGGTCGAGGGGCGCATCCCAGGCGCGTTCCGTCTCGCCCTTCTCGACCTCGACCAGCGGCCACAGTTCGACCAGGCCCGGGGCAGCGGCGCGGAAGGCCTTGTGATCGACCTTGGCATCCACGGCGGCAACGCCCTGGCGCGCGGGACCGCCCTCGCGGAACACCGCATCGACCACCTGCAGCACCGCACTGGTCGAGCGAAAAGATTCCACGATCTCGACCTTGCGGAATGTGCGCTCGGCCTCGGTCACCCGCTTCGAGAAACGGTCGTGCATGGCGCCGAAGATACGCGGGTCGGCGCCCTGGAAGCTGTAGATCGACTGCTTCTCGTCACCGACGGCGAAGATCGTGCGCAGCGTGTCGCGCGCGCCGGTGCCGGCGAAGAATTCCTGTGCCAATGCCTCGACAATCGCCCATTGGCGCTGGTTGGTGTCCTGCGCCTCATCGACCAGCACGTGGTCGATGCCGCCATCCAGCTTGAACAGAACCCATGCCGCCATCGCGCCTTGCGCCAGCAGGCGAGCCGTGTGTTCGATCAGGTCGTCGAAATCGAGCAGCGCGCCGCGCCGCTTCGACGCCTCGTAGCGCTGCAGCAGGAAATCGGCGACCCGCAGCAGCGCGGCGCTCTGCACCGCCACCGCGGCGGCGCAGCGGCGGCCGACATGATCGACAATGCGCGCCTGTTCGTCCTGCAGCGCCTTCAGCGCGTCGGGCGCCGCAGTGGCCGCGGCCTTGGTCGCCATGCTCTTGCGCGGCGTGCCCGTTGTGGTCAGGAAGATAGAGATCCAGTCGCCAAGCAGGCTGAAGCGGTCGGCCACTTTCAGCCAGGCGAGGATGGCAGCGCCACGCTTGGCATCGGTGTCGGACCCGCGCGCCAGCGCCGTGGCAGCGTGCTTCATCGCCGCGTCGTCGATGCCGGTCACAAAAGCCGTGTCCAGCATATCGGGGGTTTCGCCCTCGACCGCACCCAATGCGCGGTGCAGTGCCGCAATAGTGGCGTCGAGGCTGCCATGGGCGTCGTGCGCCGCGGCGAACTTGCGCCGGTCGTTCGCAACCGCGCGCAGCAGCTTGTCGAAGCCGCCTTCGTCCACCGTGTCGACAATGGCGGACAGCGCGCGGGCAAGCTCAGCATCATTGGCCGCAGCGTCGAGCAAATCGCCGCGCGCCTCGGCGAGCAGTTCCTGCTGGCCGCGGTCGTCCAGCACCGCAAAGCCGGGCGACACCCCGGCCTCGAGCGGGAAGCGTTTCAGCAACGCCTCACAAAAGGCGTGGATGGTCTGGATGCGCAGGCCGCCAGGCACGTCCAGCACTTGCGCGAACAGGCGGCGGGCGCGCGCCAGCACGGCCTTGCCTTGCGCCGCCGTCGCGCCGGCAAGTCGCGTCAGTTCATCCTTCAGGCGTGCATCGTCGGCGACTGCCCAGCCAGCGAGTTCCTTGTGCAGGCGGTTGGCCATTTCGGCCGCCGCCGCCTTGGTGAAGGTGATGCAGAGGATTTTCGACGGTGGCGTTCCGGACAGCAGCAGGCGCGCGACGCGGTCGGTCAGCACCGACGTCTTGCCGGAACCCGCATTGGCCGAAACCCAGACGGAGAGATCCGGATCGGCGGCGGTGCGCTGGCCTAGTGTACGGTCGCGGGCGCTCACGGTTCGGCCCGGCCGAGAATGCCGCTCCACTCCGCGTAGCGGGCGAGGTGATCGTAGTCGCCGTCGTACGACAGCAATTGCGGTCGGGGCCGCGAGCGATAGGGCATGGCGGGATCGTCGTATTTCTCGACCAGCACGCGCAGCGCCTGCAGCGCAGCCTGTCCCTCGACATGCGGGTCGCCGATGCCCAGCACCACCTCTTCGCCGCCCTCGCCCACACCGGACAAGCGGATAAAAGTGAGTTCACCGACCCTGCCCGCCGGCACGTCGGAGAAACCGCCGGCCGCCGCGATGGCGGCCTCCAGCGTCAGCTGCGGTGCGAAGCCCGACGTGACCTGATCGACGCTCGGCGGGCGACCGCTTTTGTAGTCGAGAATCGCGAGGTGGCCGTCGGGCAGCATGTCGAGCCGGTCGGCGCGGGCATGGACCATGAACGGCCCGCCGGGCGAGGTGAAGCCGAACTGGCCCTTCACCTCCAGCGCCAAGGGGCGTGCGCCACCGGCGCGACGCGCGCGCTCGAACCGCACGAACCAGGCGGCGATACGCTCGAACCGGGGCCACCAGAACGTGCGCACCAGCGGACGGTCCAGCAGCGGTGCGAATGCCTTGCGCCCCTCGGCGATCAGCTCCTGGTCGGCATCGAAGGGCAAGTCTTCCACAAGGTGGCGGCGCATGAAGTTCTCCAGCGCCATGTGGATCGCCGACCCGCGTTCCAGCCCGCTGGGCTCGGCCTCGAGTGGATCGAGTGGCTTCAGGCGCAGCACGAAGCGGGCGAAGGTGGCGTAAGGGTCGCGCACCAGCGTTTCGACCTGGGTGACGGACAGTTTGCGCGGGCGCAGCGCCACCGGCGGGCGCGGTGCTGGCGGCGAAGCCGGGCGCTCCTTCGCCGGACGGTCGATGGCCTGCGCCCAGGACAGGGGTTCGGCGGCGCGCGCCGCCACCCAGCGCGGATCATCGTTCAGCAGCGCGCCAAGACGCAGCAGCCAGCGCGCCGGCACGGTTGGCGTGCCGTCGATCTTGAGCGCGCGGGTCAGCACGACATTGGAGGCGGACACCGCCTGGACGAAATCGTGCGCGGTCTGGCCCAGGCGGCGTTCCGGCGCCGGCAGGCCGAAGTCGCGCCGCATCGGCCGGCTAAGCCACGGGTCGCCCGCGGCTTCCGGCGGCCACACACCCTCGTTCAGGCCGCCGAGGATCAGCGTGTCCGCATGTTGCAGGCGCGCCTCGAGCAGGCCCCAGATGAACAGCCGCGGATGGCGGCCGAAGCGCGGGCGGACGACACTGCCCGCCAGCAGCGCATCGAACAGAGCCGGCCAGTCGCGTCCCGCGACCGGCGACATGACCCGCAGCGCATCGCGCAACTCGGTGACAAGATTGGCCAGCGTCTCGCCCGCATCGTGACGCCAGAGATTGTCCGACCCGGCCAGACGTTCGGCGCAGGCGATGTGCAGATCCAGCAATTCCGCCGGCGCACGCGCCGGGCCAGCCACGGCCGTGAAGAAGGGGCTCAACACATCGGCTAGGGCGGTGAACCAGCGCAGCAGGTCGGGCTTGTCCTTCAGCTTCAGCGCCGCCAAAACACCGTCGAGGCCGGGCGCGGGCGCCAGGCCGCGCAACACCGCGCGCTCCAGCCGCCGGGCGCGATCCACGAACGCAGCGCGGTCGCCGCCGAGACTGGCCAGCGGGTGCTTGAGCAACGCAAGCAGCGCCACCGGCGCGGCGCGATGATGGGCCGCAGCGGCGATCAGCCGCGCGAACGAGGCCGGCGGCGTGTCGCGCAAGGGTAGGCCGGCGGAATCGTCGATGCCGATACCCCAGCGCGCCAGTTCCGCCGCCGTGCGCCGCGCCAGCGTGCGGTCGGGTGTGACGAGCGCGGCGGTCCGGCCCGGCTGTTCCAGCGCCTGGCGCATCAGCAGCGCAATGGCCAAAGCTTCCTCGCGCGCGCCTGGCGCCTCGACCAAAGTGAGACCGACAAGGGCCGCGTCATCAGCCTTGGGCAGAGTGGCCCAGTTGTCCGTCAGGTCAGCCGGCGCGAGAGCGGCGCGCAACAGGGCGGCGCGCGGCGATGAAATCGTCTCCGACCACGAGATGATCTCGCGCGGGTCGACGCCGATCCGCTGCAGCAGCTGGATCATGCCGTGCTGCGGATGGATAGGATCGTCGTTGATCGCGGTGTGGTCGGCGGCGGTCAGACCGGTGTCGAAGCCCGGCAGGATCACCGCTCCCTGCGGCAGGCGCGCGACGACGCCGAGCAGATCGGCGGTCGCCGGAATACTGCCGGTCGAGCCGGCGGCATAGACGGGGTCAGCCGGCGGCGAGGCGCGCCAGACCTCGGCCTGGGCGCGCAGCACGCGGTTGCGCCGCGCGGCGCCGTCCATCGCGCCCTCCTCTGCCAGGATCGCGGGCCAAGCGGTACGCAACACGTCCAAGAATTCCAGCGTGCGCCGCCAATGCGCGGCGAAGTCCCCGCCGACCAGTTTCTCGAGTGCGTCGAGCGACAGGCCCTCGGTCGCGGCGGCGTCGAGCAGATCGGCCAGTTCATCGGCCAACGCCACCGCCATGGCGGGATTGCCGGCCGTCTCCTCGCGCCGACGCAGAAGTTCCGCCAGCAGCAGCAAACGCCGCGTGTCGGGCATAGCCGGCGGCAGGTCGAGCGGCGCCGCGCCTTCGCCCACCGCCATGATGTCCAGTTCGTCCTCGGCGACGTCGCCCAACGGGCGGATCGACGGCAGCAGCATCGGTGCGCCATCGCCCGAGCGCAGGAAGGCATCGCGGAGCGCGCGGCACGCGCGGCGTGTGGGCAGCAGCACGATGACGCGGCTGAGCGCCAGCGGATCGGCGCCGTGGCGGGCCACAATGCCCGCAGCCAGAAGATCGGCGAACGGAAGGCCCGCCGCGATAGTGAAGACTTTCGGCGCGCTAGGCGCGGGCAAGTTCTTTTTCCGCCTCGGCCAGACCGTAGTGGGTGCCGACATCCATCCAGTCGCCATAGTGGCGCAGACCGTAGAGGCGACCTGCGTTCTGCGCCTTGTCGTACAGGCGGTTCAGCGAGAAGGCCCCTGATGGGCAATTCTCGAACAGGCGCGGGTGCAGGATCTGTACGCCGGTAAAGACGAACGGCGACACCATGCGCTGGTCGCGCCGCGCCAGCTTGCCGTCGGCCGCCATTTCGAAATCTCCCATGCCTTCGTAGCCGATGGCGAAGACCGAGGTTTGCATCAGCAGCAGCGCATCCATCTTCGCATTGTCCCACGCCTCGGCCAGGCGGTGCAGCGACGAGCCATGCCAGTCGCGCCAGATCATGTCGCTGTTGACGACGAGGAACGGCTCCGTGCCGAGCAGCGGCAAGGCCTTGGCAACACCGCCACCGGTCTCCAGCAGCAGGCCCGTTTCATCGGAAAGCGTGATGGCAGGCGATGTGCGCTTTGCCAGATGCGCGCGCACCATGTCGGGCTTGTAGTGCAGGTTGACCACCGCGCGTTCAACGCCGACCTCGGCAAGGCGATCCAGCGTGCGGTCCAGCAAGGTCTGCCCGCCCACTTCCACCAGCGGCTTTGGCCGGTCGTCGGTCAGCGGGCGCAGGCGCGTGCCCAGCCCGGCTGCCAGCACCATGGCGATGCGGGGGACGTTCATGTCGGCGCTCCAGGCAGGGGCTCGGCCCGGCGGGCGGGCGGCAGGTGATGGTCGAACCAGCCGCGTACGGGCGCCAGCGCCGGATGCGCCAGGTCGCGCTCGAGCAGTGCCCAGACGCGTGGCAGGTATTTCAAATAGGACGGCTTGCTGTCGCGCTTCCACAGGCGGACGAACGTGCCGAGGATGCGCGCGTTGCGCTGCGCGCCGCCGACAGCGTACGAGGCGGCGAAGGTAGCGCGGTCCAGCGCGGGAAACGCCGCGAGGTAGCGGTCGACCATCGAGCGTTCGAGTTCGGCCGGCACGTCGCGCCGCACGTCCTGCAACAGCGACATCAGGTCGAACGACGACGGGCCGAGGACGCCATCCTGGAAATCGAGCCAGCCGCACGCACGCGCGCCATCGCGCGCCGGCAGGTGGACAAGGTTGTCGACGAAGAAGTCGAAATGGATGAAGCCGTCGGGCACGCCGCGCCATGCCGGCAGCGCGGCACTCCACGCGGCGCGGTAGGCGGCGGCGATGGCGTCAGGACAGGCCGTACCGAACTGCGCCGGCCACAACCATTCCAGCACGCGCGACGCCTCGGCAGTCGCACGCGCGTCGTCGAAGCGTGGCAGATCGGCCGGCGGCGCAAAGCGGCGCTGCAGCGCGATCAGCGAATCCGTCGCCAGCACATAGAGCTCGTCGGCGCGCGCCGGCTGTTCCGCGAGCGTGCGCCCGAACAGGCGATCGCCGAAATCCTCCAGCAGCAGAAAACCGTTCGCCGCATCCTCGGCCAGTACCGCAGGGACCGACACGTCGAAGCGGGCCAACATGTGCGCCACCCGCGCGAACGGGCGCACATCCTCGTGCGGCGGCGGCGCGTCCATCAGCACGGCGGTTTCACCATTGCGATGCAGCCGCCAGTAACGCCGCAGACTGGCGTCGCCGGCCAGCGTCATGCGCCGCGCGGCGCCCCAGCCGGCGGCGTCGAGAAAGGCTGAAATAGCGGCGTCGCGCGCGGTCATGCGGCGAGGTCCTTGAGTCGTGCGGCCCAGTCGCCACCGCCGTCCAGCGTGGCGCGGCGGCCGGTACCTTCGGCTTCCAGCTCGACGCGCAAGCCCCCGGCCGGCCAGTTGCGGCCCAGGCGGTCCGGCCATTCAACCAGGCTGATGCCATCGGCGAAGGCGTCCTCGAGGCCGAGTTCGGCGAGTTCTTCCGAACGCTCGACGCGATAGAGGTCGAAATGCCAGATGGTCGCCCGGGGCAGGTCGTAGGTAAGGACCAGGTTGAAGGTGGGGCTAGTCACCTCGACCTCGGGCCCCGCCAGGGCGGCAATGAAGCCGCGCGCGAGCTCCGTCTTGCCGGCGCCGAGATCGCCTGACAGGCCGATCACGTCGCCCTGGCGGACGACACCGGCCAGCGCCGCGCCCAGGAGGCGGGTGGCGGCGGGATCGGGCAGCGTAATGGCGCGCATGCAGCCGTTCTAGCCGGTTCCGCTGCGCGCCGGAAGCGCGCAAATACCGGTTGCGGCGAACCGCCCGCGCCGCCATTGTTCCGGGCCGCAACGACGAAACTCATGACCCAGATCGATACCGACATCGCCATTATCGGCGCCGGCCCGGTCGGCCTGTTCGCCGTGTTTGAGGCCGGCATGCTGGGCCTGAAATGCGCCGTCATCGACGCCCTGGACGGGCCCGGCGGACAGTGTTCGGCGCTGTATCCGGAAAAGCCGATCTACGACATTCCGGGCTATCCCAGAATCGAGGCGCAGGCGCTGGTCGACCGGTTGATGGAACAGGCCGCGCCGTTCGCGCCGGTCTTCCTGCTGGGCCAGCAGGCGGTAGCGCTGAGCCGCGACGGTGACAGGCATGTGGTTGGCACGTCAGGCGGCATGTCGGTGTCGGCAAAGGCCGTGATCGTCGCCGCCGGCAGTGGAGCGTTTGGGCCGAACCGGCCACCTCTTCAGGGTATCGAGGCCTATGAAGGCAAGTCGGTATTTTATCTCGTGCGGCGGCGCGAGGATTTCCGCGGCAAGCGCGTGGTCATCGCCGGAGGCGGCGATTCCGCCGTCGACTGGGCGCTGTCGCTGGCCGAGGTCGCGGCAAGGGTCATGGTCGTGCATCGGCGGCCACGCTTCCGCGCCGCGCCGGAAAGCGAGCGCCGGCTGAACGCACTGGCCTCCAGTGGCCGCATCGACCTTGTCATCCCCTATCAGTTGCATGGCCTCGACGGACGCGATGGCCTGTTGAATGCCGTTATCGTGCAGGACCTTGATGGGCGCGAGCGGCGGCTGGAGGCCGACATGCTGTTGCCGTTCTTCGGTCTGGCCATCGACCTGGGGCCGATTGCCTCATTCGGCCTCGGCGTCGACAAGCACAACATTCCGGTCGACGCGGCAACCTGTGCGACGTCGGTGCCAGGCATCTACGCCATCGGCGACATCGCGACCTATGCGGGCAAGCTGAAGCTGATCCTGACTGGCTTTGCCGAGGCGGCGATGGCCGCGCACGCCATCTATCCGCTGGTCCATCCTGGCCAGGTGCTGCACTTTGAATATTCGACGACGAGGGGCGTGCCCTAAGGCGCACCGCGTCAGGAAGCGGCGACGGCCTGTTCCGCCGGGGCGGCGACCGGCAGGTAGCAAATCACCTCGGTGCCTTGCCCCGGCGTCGAGGTCAGCTCCACATGCCCGCCATGCAGTTCGACGAACGAACGCACCAGCGGCAGGCCAAGACCCGCCCATGGATGACGGCCCGCAGTGCGGGCGCGCGTCGTGCGCGCGAGAGGCATCTTCTGGTCCTCGCGCGGCAGGCCGACGCCGGTGTCCCGCACCCGGATGACAATCTCGTCGCCGAGACGGGTCGCGCTCACCAGCACCGAGCCGCCCGGCGGTGTGAACTTGATTGCGTTGTTGAGCAGGTTGAACACCACCTGCTTGATGCGCCGTTCGTCGGCGTCGATGACGCCGATGTCAGCCGGGCAATCAAACGCAAGTTCGATCGATTGCCGCCGCGCGCGGTCGCGGATCAGCGACACGACGTTCTCGAGCGCGACGAACAGGTCGAAATTCTCGCGCTCCAGCGTCATGTGGCCGGCCTCGATGGTGGCGAGATCGAGCATGTCGTTAATCAGCAGCAACAATTGCTGCGACGAGTCGAGAATGCCGCGGGCATATTCCATCTGCCGCTCGTTCAGCTCGCCGAAATAGCGGTTGTGCAGGATTTCGGCGAAACCCAGCGTGGTGTTGAGCGGTGTACGCAGTTCATAGGAGACGTTGGCGATAAACTCCGACTTGAGCTGGTCGGCCGCCTGCAGCGCCTCGTTGCGTTCGCGCAGGGCGCGCTCGACACGCACCGCGGCCGAAATATCGAGGAAGGTGAACAGCAGCGCACCGTCGGGCAGCGGCACGCTGGCATAGTCGATCACCGTGCCGTCGGGCCGCTCGAACCGGCCCGACTGGGTCATGCGCTCGGCGACGAGATCGATCACCCGCTCGCGGAAGAATTGCCAATTGGCAATGCTGTCGCCCAGCGTGCGCCGCGCCTGCTCGTCGGGCTCGCCGATATGGGGCTGGCCGGCAAGAAAGGCATCCGGCAGGTCCCACAACTTGGCCACGGCTTTGTTGAAAAGTTTCAGCCGGCCATCACCGCCAAACACGGCAACGCCCTCGAACAGGTTGTCGAGGGTTGCGCGCTGCACCGCGATCAGGGTGTTGCGCGCCCGTTCCAGCACCAGCTGATCGGTGACGTCATGATGGGCAAACAGCAGGCCGCCAAAAGGATGGGCGGTGATGGTGGACCGGAAGGTACGCCCGTCCGGCAGGTGCATCAGTTCTTCGCGCGGCTCGATCACCTCGGTGAACAGGTCCAGATGGGCGCGTCGATAGGCGCCCCAGTCGACCACCTCGGGCAGGCGGCGATGTTCGCGCAACCGCTCCAGTACCTCGCTGAAATGTGGCGAGCTGGAGAGCCATGTATCGTCGAGCTGCCATAGCTGCGCATAGGCGCGATTGAACAGGATCAGGCGCTTGTCCGGACCCCAGATCGAGATCGCGGTGGCCAGTGTCTGCAGCACCTCGGCATGGGCGGCGATGTGGCGCGCCAGTTCGATGCGTGCTTCTTCGGCGGCGCCGACATCCTGGCCAAAGCCGGCGGAACCGCCGCCGTGCAGCGGCGCCTCGTACATCTGGTAGACTCGGCGATCACCGCCGGCGACGAAGCGGCGCGTTTCGTCGACCCGCGCCGCGGCCTCGATGGCTCGGCGCGCCAGGCGCTGCGGCTGATCAGGGGCCAAGCTGGGCGCCAATTCCATCGCACGATCGACAACCCGCTGGGTGGTCGCCTCGACCATGCGCGCATAGGTGACGTTGACCCAGACCAGTGCCAGTTGGGCATCGCGACGCCAGATCGGGAACGGGGCGGCGTCGAGAATAGCGCGGTAGCCTTCAGCCTCGGCGCGTCGGGCGGCAACCTTTTCCTCCAGCGCCGCGCGCGTCGCGCGTTCGCGCGCCAGTTCCGCCTCGCGTTCGGTCAGGACCTGCCGCTCGGTCGCGGCATAGGCTTCGAGTGCGGCGTGGCGCTGCCGCAGGCCGGTCAGCCGGCGCCAGGTCAGGAGCCACAGGCCCCCAAGGCCGGCTCCTGCCACACCGGCCGCGACGCCCAACCAAAGCGGCTCGATCACCTGTCCCCCGGAAGCGTGATACCGGGTGCCAGATTACGACCCGGTGGCGCCTGCTGACAAGGAAGCCCGCCGTCTAGTACCGGTAGTGGTCCGGCTTGAACGGGCCGGCATTGCCGATGCCGAGATAGGTGGACTGGCCCGCCGTCAGCTTGGTCAGGTGGGCACCCACCTTGGCCAGATGCAGGCTGGCGACCTTTTCGTCGAGCGCCTTCGGCAGGGTGTAGACCTGCTTCTCGTACTTGCCGGGGTTGGTCCAAAGCTCGATCTGGGCCAAGGCCTGGTTAGAGAACGAGGCGCTCATCACGAAGCTGGGGTGACCGGTGGCATTGCCCAGGTTCACCAGGCGCCCCTCGGAGAGGACGATCAGGCGCTTGCCGTCCGGGAACTCGACCTCGTCAACCTGCGGCTTGACGTTGTGCCATTTGAAATTGCGCAGACCGCCGATCTGGATCTCGCTGTCGAAATGGCCGATGTTGCAGACGATGGCGCGGTGCTTCATCGCACGCATGTGGTCGACAGTGATGACGTCGACATTGCCGGTCGCGGTGCAGAAAATGTCCCCCTGCGGGGCGGCCTCTTCCATGGTGACGACCTGGTAGCCTTCCATCGCTGCCTGCAGCGCGCAGATCGGATCGATTTCGGTGACCATGACGCGGCAGCCGGCATTGCGCAGGCTGGCGGCCGAGCCCTTGCCGACATCGCCGAAGCCGGCAACGACGGCGACCTTGCCGGCCATCATCACGTCGGTACCGCGGCGGATACCATCGACCAGGCTTTCGCGGCAGCCGTAGAGGTTGTCGAACTTCGACTTGGTCACGCTGTCGTTGACGTTGATCGCCGGGAACAGCAGGCGGCCTTCCTTGGCCATGATGTAGAGACGGTGCACGCCCGTGGTGGTTTCCTCGGTCACGCCCTTGATCGACGTGCCCATCTTCGTGTACCAGCCGTGCGACGTCTTCAGCTTCTTCTTGATCGCGGCGTAGAGGACGGTTTCCTCTTCGTTGGTCGGCTTGGAGATGACGCTGGGGTCCTTCTCCGCCTGCATGCCGAGGTGGATCAGCAGCGTCGCGTCGCCGCCGTCATCCAGGATCATGTTCGGCGCGCCCTCCGCGAACTCGAAAATGCGATGGGTGTAGTCCCAGTAGTCCTCCAGAGACTCGCCCTTGACGGCGAACACCGGCGTGCCGGTCGCGGCGATCGCGGCGGCCGCATGGTCCTGGGTCGAATAGATATTGCAGGAAGCCCAGCGTACGTCGGCGCCCAGGACCTTCAGCGTCTCGATCAGCACACCGGTCTGGATGGTCATGTGCAGCGAGCCGGTGATCCGCGCGCCCTTCAGCGGCTTGGTGCGGCCAAACTCCTCGCGAATGGCCATCAGACCGGGCATCTCGGTCTCGGCCATATCCAGTTCCTTGCGGCCCCAATCGGCCAGGCCGATATCCTTGACGATGTAGTCGTGGGTCTTCGACATGGCCGGGTTCCTTATGTCCGCTGGCGTGAAAGCGCGGCGTCTATAGCAGGCTAGAAAAGGCGCCACAAGGCAACACATAAAGAAAACCTTATGTGTTGCCCTCGCCAAACTTGCCTTCCACCAAGGCGACCAGCGCGGCCATGGCCGCCTCGGCATCGCCGCCCTGGGCCGTGATGGTGATCGAACTGCCCAGCGGCGCCGCGAGCATCATCAGGCCCATGATCGACTGGGCCGATACGCTTTGCCCGTCCTTCGACACGGCGATGTCGGCGGTGAAGGTTGCGGCGCATTTCACGAACTTGGCAGCGGCCCGCGCGTGCAGGCCGCGCCGGTTCGGAATCACCACAGTGCGGACGAGGGGTTGATCAGGCATTATTCGTCGCTGGCCAACAGCTTCGACGCGACGTTGATATACTTTCGACCGGCTTCCTGCGCCGCGGCCACGGCGGCCTTTGCGTCGCCCTTGGTGCGGACGCTGGCCAGCTTGATCAGCATCGGCAGGTTCATGCCGGCGATCACCTCGACACGCGCCTGGTTCATGATCGAGATGGCGAGGTTGGACGGCGTGCCGCCAAACATGTCGGTCAGAACGATAACGCCGCTTCCGCTGTCCACTTCGGCTACCGCACGCAGGATATCCTGCCGGCGACGCTCCATGTCGTCGTCGGGCCCGATACAGATCGCGCGCATGTCCTTCTGCTTGCCGACCACGTGCTCGGTGGCCGCAACGAATTCTTCTGCCAGGTGACCATGGGTCACCAGCACCAAACCAATCATGCCACCCCCAGTGCCTTTCGCGGGCGCGGCATATTATTCCCCTCCGCGGTGAATGTCGCGATGCCTGAGCACGATTCGCGCACCGCCCTGTTCCAGCGTTGCGGCCAGGGTGCGCGCCATGTGAACGGACCGGTGCCGGCCGCCAGTGCACCCGACGGCGATGGTCAGATAGCGCTTTCCGGCCTTCGCGTAGGCCGGCAGCAGTGTGCGGAGTAGCGACACGACACCGTCCAGAAAAGGGCGATAAGCGGGATCGCGCTGGATAAACGACCCGACCGCAGAATCCTCCCCCGACAGCGCGCGCAGCGCCGGCTCGTAGAACGGGTTGTCCAGGAAGCGCACGTCGAAAACGAGATCGGCCTCGCGCGGCAGGCCATGCCGGTAGGAAAAGGACACAATCATCACATTCATCGCCGCTTCGGACTGCAGCGAGAAATTGGCGATCATGAGTTCGCGGAATTCGGGCAATTTCAGGTGTGACGTGTCGACCGTCAGGTCGGCGCGCTCCCGCACCGGCTCAAGCAGCTGTCGCTCCAGGCCGATGCCGTCGGCGACGGGACGATCCTGCGCCAGCGGATGCAGCCGCCGCGTCGCGGTGAAGCGGTTGTGCAGCACATCGTCGTCGCAATCGAGAAACAGCAGCCTGACCCGCACATCGTCGCGCGCGCGCAGCATGTCGAGATGCGCCGCGAGCGTCTCGGCCCGGAACCCGCGGGTGCGACTGTCGAGGCCCAGTGCCATCGGGCGTCGCGGGCCCTCGTCAAGGTCCGGGAGGCGGGCGAGCAGATCCAGCGGCAGGTTGTCGACGGCCTCGTACCCCAGATCCTCCAGCACCTTCAGTGCGGCGGTCTTGCCGGCCCCGGACATGCCGGTGACCACGACGAGCGACAGAACCTCGCTCATGCGGCCGGCAATTCGCCGCGCGCGATTGCGCCGGCCGAGAGGCGAAGTTTGGCGACGGCGGAGGCCTCGAACGGGTTGAGCCGCACGACCGGCACGCGCACGCCAAGAAGTTCGACAACCGATGGCTCGGGCATACGCTCGATGTCATCGGTGGCAAGGTCGACAACAAGACCCAGGGTCGCGCCGCTGCGCGCCGGCACCGGCAGCAGACCGATGCCGCGCGCCTCGATCAGGCCCAGAATCGCCGCCGGTGCGCGCGGCACCAGCCGGCCGCGCTCCAGCTGCAGTTCAACCTGATCGTCCGCCACCAGATGGGCGCCGCCATCGATCAGGCGCAGCGCCAGGTCGGACTTGCCAGCGCCTGGCGGGCCGCGCAGCAGCACGGCAACGCCGCCGAGATCAACGCAGGTGCCGTGCAGGCGCAACGGATGGCCACTGGCCGGCAGGGCGGTAGGCGACGACATGGAGCGGAGGGTGCAACCGCTGGCCGCTCAAGTCAACGCCGGCAGCCGCACGGTGAAGCGCGCGCCTGTCACCTGGCCCGCGGCATCGCGCACGTTTTCCGCCCTGATGGTGCCGCCATAGGCCGTGACGATCTGGCGCGAGATCGACAGGCCGAGGCCGGAATGGCGGCCAAAGGCCTCGCTCTCGGGCCGCTCGGAGTAGAAGCGGTCGAAAATGGCCTCGACCTTGTCGTCGGGAATGCCGGGGCCGTTGTCCTCCACCGTCAGCACGACGAAACCGCCGTCGCGCTGCACAACCATGCGGATCGCGCCGTCCGGCGGCGTGAACGAGCGCGCATTTTCCAGCAGGTTGCGCACCACCTGGCCCAGCCGGCCATCGTCGCCGGCAACGAACAGCGGAGTGTCCGGCGCGTCGAGCAGCAGGCGCTCAGGCGACAGGTCGAGGATTTCGCGATAGGCCTCGACCAGCGAGGCCAGCAGGCGGGCGAAATCGACGCGGCCGACCTCGGCCCGCGACAGTTCTGCATCGAGGCGCGAGGCATCGGAAATATCGCTGATGAGCCGATCGACGCGGCGGATGTCCTCGACCACGATGCGCAACAGGCGCTCTCGCTTCTCGGGGTCCTTCGTCCGCTCCAGCGTCTCTATGGCGCTGCGCATGGAGGTCAGCGGATTTTTGATCTCGTGCGCCACGTCAGCGGCGAACGATTCGATCGCGTCGAGCCGGCGGTACATGGCTTCCGTCATCTCGCGCAAGGCAGTCGATAGTTCACCGATCTCGTCGTAGCGGTGGCTGAAGTCGGGAATCTCGGCGCGCCGGTTGCCCCCGCCCCGCACCGCCTTGGCCGCCAGCGCCAACCGCCGGATCGGCCGCACGATGGCGCCGGCCAGGTACAGCGATACCAGCACCGTCACCACGAGGACGAGGCCGAACAGGCGCAGGATGGTCAGGCGTTCGTCGCGCACGCGGGCATCGAGGCCGGACGAGTCCACGCTGAGCAGCAGCGCACCGACGACCGTACGCAGGCCCTGTACCGGCACCGCGGCACTGATCACCAGCCGGCCACCGGGCGTCACGCTGATTTCGCTCGCCGGCTCGCCCTCCAGCGCTTCCAGCACTTCGGGATAATCCTCCGCCGACTGGTCAGGCTTCTCCTGATAGACGGGCAGGTTCCGCCGTGCCGCCATCATGTCGCCAACGCGATCAAACAGACTGCGCAGACGCTCGCCCCAGGTGGGTACGCGATCGGCATCAAGCGGCAGCAGCAGTACGTCACGGCCGGCCTCGAACAGCACGCTGGAATCGGCCACCAGTCCGCCATCTGGGCTGAACAGCCGGACCCGCGCGCCGGACGTCGCGGCCAGGCGGCGGATGATCGAACGGCTGATCTCAGCGCCAAGTTCGGGGATCGAATCCTGCGGCGACAGAGCCGCCTCGCCCAATGCGCCGCCCATCAGTTCGCCCTGGGCAAACAGCGCCTCGACCTGTGCCTCGATCAGCGCCTCGCGATACTGGTCAACGTACAGCAGGCCCGCGGCGAGCAGGACGGGCGCCAGCAGGTTGATCGCGAGGATGCGCCGCGTGAGCGGCGAGAACAGCCGCCGCCCGCGCCGCCAGACGGCGTAGGGTTTCACGCTTCCTTGTAGCGGTAGCCGACGCCGTACAGGGTTTCGATGGCGTCGAACTCCTGGTCCACCATCTTGAACTTCTTGCGCAGCCGCTTGATGTGGCTGTCGATGGTGCGGTCATCGACATAGACATTGTCGTCATAGGCCGCGTCCATCAGCTGGTCGCGACTTTTGACGTGGCCGGCACGCTGCGCCAGTGCCTGCAGCAGCAGGAACTCGGTCACCGTCAGGGTAACTGGCAGGCCCTTCCACGTGCAGGCGTGGCGGATGGGATCCAGCGACATCTGGCCCCGCACCATGACCTTGGCGGCCTCGCCGGTCGCGTCGGCGGCGGTGCCGTTGTTCGCCTCGGCGCGTCGCAGCAGGGCGCGGATGCGCTCGATCAGCAGGCGCTGCGAGAAGGGTTTGCGGATGTAGTCGTCGGCGCCCATTTTGAGGCCGAGCACCTCGTCGATCTCGTCGTCCTTCGAGGTCAGGAAGATCACCGGCACCTGCGAGGTGCGGCGCAGCTTGCCCAGCATCTCCATGCCGTCCATGCGCGGCATCTTGATGTCGAGCACGACCAGATCGACCGGCTGTGCGGTGATGGCGCGCAGCGCCTCGGCGCCGTCATTGTACGTCTTCACGACATAGCCCTCGGCCTCGAGCGCGATCGAAACCGAGGTCAGGATGTTCCGGTCATCGTCGACCAGAGCAATGGTATTGGCCACTTGAACCCCTCCATGGGCCGGCGACATGCCGGCGAGCGGACGCCGTGCCTTATTCTACCCTGCCGGCGGCCAAAATGTGGCACCGATCGGGCCGTAATCGGGCTTGCCGGCCCGAGGCGGAGTCGCCAAGGTCGCCGGCATGAGCGACCAACGACCGGCGGCCAAGTCCGATCCCCCGCCCGACCCGGCTCCACCCGGCCAGGCTAAAGCCGCCCGCCATTTGATGCGGGCCTGCCGCACCGCCACCCTGGGCACCCTGCAGAAGGACGGCGGTGCGCCCTATACCTCGCTGGTACTGGCCGCCGCCGACCATGACGGCACGCCCATTCTGCTGCTCTCGACCCTCGCCGAGCATACGAAGAACCTGCTGGCCGATCCGCGCGTCTCGCTGCTGTTCGACGGCACGACAGGCCTGGCCGAGCCGCTGACCGGCGCCCGCGTCACTGTGCAAGGCCGGATCGCGCGGGACGACGAGCCGCGCCGCCGCGCCCGCTTCCTGGCCCGGCACCCGTCGGCGGCGATGTATGCCGGCTTCGGCGACTTCGCCTTCTACCGCCTGGCGGTGGACCGCGGGCATATCGTGGCGGGCTTCGGCCGCATCAACTGGATCGAGCGTGACGCGTTGATGTTCCCGGCCCATGCGGCTTTGGCCGGGGCAGAGACAAGCATCGTCGAGCATATGAACAGCGACCATGCGGACGCGGTGCAGCTTTACGCCACGAAGCTGCTCGGCCTCGGCGGCGATGGCTGGCGCATGACCGGCTGCGATCCGGAGGGCTGCGACCTGGCGCGCGATGGCCAGACCGCGCGCATCGATTTCGATACGCCGGTGGCGAATGCCGAGGCCGCACGGACCGAACTGGTCAGGCTGGTTAAGCGCGCCCGAGCTGCCTGACCGACACCGCCGAGCCGACGCCGAGCAGCAGGACCACGGCGACGAAATACAGCAGCAGGTCGGGGCGGCCGATATCAAGCAGATGCCCGGCGACCAGCGGGCCGATGGCGGAGCCGACATCCAGTCCCGAATAGACCAGGCCGAAGACCCGGCCCGTGGCGCCCGGCGGCGCCGCGCCGCGCACCAGCAGATCACGCGATGGCAGCGTGCCGGAGATGAACAGGCTGGCAATGCCCAACAGCACGAACAGGGCCGGCACCGGCAAGGGCAGGAAGCCGACCAGCGCGATCAGCACCGCACCGGTACCGAGGCCGGTCGCGACGATCAGGTCGGGCCTGAAGCCACGATCGGCGATCCAGCCGCCGATGAGGATGCCGGTCGCGCCGCACACGAGATAGGTGCTGAGCACCGTGCCACCGAGGCCCAGCGACAGACCATGCAGCTTGGTCAGGGTCGTCGGCATGAAGGCTTGCAGCGGGCCGCTGGCGATCGAGATCATCGTGAAATAGGCGAAGCACATCAGGATCGGCGCCGAGAGCAGAACGGCGATCGGCACCGGTCCGGACTTGTCGCCGGCAGCCTCGCGTTCCGCGCGGCCATGGTTCGGCATTTCCGATGCGTTGAGCGCCAGCAGGGCCAGCAGCGCGAAACCGAAAAGGCCCAGCACGCCGAGCGCGCCGCGCCAGCCCAGCGCGTGTTCCAGCGCGATTACGACCGGTGGCGCACAAACCAGGCCCAGCGTGCCGCCGAACGTGTGCACCGAATAGGCACGGCCGATGCGCTTCGGATTGACGCGATGGGTCAGGATCGAATAGTCGGCGGGGTGGAACACGCTGTTGGCCACGCCCGCCAGCGCGGCCAACGGGAACAGCATCCAGAAATGCGTCGCCAGCGACATGGCGGCATAGACCGCGCCCAATATGCTGACGCCGGCGAACAGCACCACGCGCGCACCGAAACGGTCGACCATGAAGCCGGCCGCCGTCTGGCACAAAGCCGAAACGACCCACAGCGTCGTCATCATCGCGCCAAGCATCGTGTAATCGACATTGAACTGCACGATCAGCGCCGGGAACAGCATGGGCAGGACCAGCTGGTAAAAATGGCTGGTGCCGTGGGCAAAGCCGATCAGGCTGATGACCTTGATGTCCCTCGGCCCGGTAAGCGCAGTGTCGACCATCTGAACTCTACCTTTCAACCGGGAGAACCAGCAGTTCACCCGGCAAGACCTCGACACCGGCCCGCGCGCCGACCGCGACGGCGTCACCGCCGTGCCGCCGCACCACGGCGCGGGTGCCGTCCGCCCATTCGATCACGACCACCAGCGATCCGCCGACACGTCGCGCTTCCAGCACCTGAACCGGCGCGCCGGCGGAGGCCAGGCGCAGCGATTCCGGTCGCACCACGATATCGACCGCAGCGCCATCCGCAAGTCCCGGGGCCGGGATGGGTCCGAAGGGGGTGGGTACCGCGCCGCCCGTCACCACGCCCGGCATGACATTCGCCTCGCCCAGGAACTCGGCGATGAACCGGCTGGCCGGTCGGCAATAGACCTGTTCCGGCGTGCCGGCCTGGACGATACGGCCGGCGCGCATGACGACAATGCGGTCGGCCATGGCCATGGCCTCTTCCGGATCGTGGGTGACCAGCAGGGTCGCCGTACCGGCCTGGCGCAACAGGTGCAAGGTCTGGCGGCGCAGCTCGGCGCGCAGGCCCGCATCGAGGCTGGAGAACGGTTCGTCCATCAGCATGACGCGCGGGCCCGGCGCCAGCGCACGGGCCAGCGCGATGCGCTGCTGCTCGCCACCGGAGAGCATGAACGGGTGGTCATTGCCGCGAGGGCCGAGGCCGACGCGGTCGAGCCAGGTCTTCGCGATGGTCAGCCGGTCGTCGCCCTTCAGACCGAAGGCGACGTTGTCGAGGACGGTGAGGTGCGGGAACAGCGCATGGTCCTGGAATACCAGGCCGACATTGCGTGCCTCGGGCGGTACATCGCGGCCATCGCCCGCGACGGTTGCGCCACCGAGCTGTATGCGACCCTGCTGCAGTGGCTCAAGTCCGGCGGCGAGACGCAGCGCCGTGGTCTTGCCGCACCCGGAGGGGCCGAGCAGGCACACCACCTCGCCCGCCGCGACATCGAGGTCGAAGCCGGCCACGGCGATGCGCGCACCGAAGCGGTGGCCGACGCCCTGGAAGGACAGCATCGCGCTCATCCGCGCACCTGCCGCCCCAGCTGGCGCGCCAGCAGCCACACCGGCACCAGACCGACCAGCACGATCAGCAGGGCTGGGAGCGCAGCCTCATCCAATCGTTCGGTCGTCGCGCGCTGATAGGCGGCGACAGCGAGGGTCTCGAAGTTGAAGGGCCGCAGGATCATGGTCAGCGGCAATTCCTTCATCACATCGGCGAAGACCAGTATCCCGGCGGTCAGCAGGCTGCCGCGCAGCAGCGGCAGGTGGACGTCGCGCAACGTGCCGAACGCGGTGCGGCCCAGCGTGCGGGCCGCGGCATCGAGCCCGGGGCCGATGCGCGCATAGCCGGCATCAAGCGCACCCTGCGCCACGGCAAAGAAGCGGACGAGATGGCCATACAGGATCGCCACCAGCGTGCCGCCGAGGACCAGCCCGGTACCGACCCCGAACAGGGCGCGCGACAGGCCATCGACCCCGGCATCGAAGCCGCCAATGGCAATCAGGATACCGACCGCGACGACGGCGCCCGGCGTGGCATAACCCAGCATGGCGATGCGGGTCGCGACCACCGGCAGCACGCCGGCACGCTGGCGCACCGCGTGGCTGGCGAACAGCGCGACAGCCACCACCAGCAAGCCCGAGAGCAGCGCCAGCAACGCGCTGTTGCCGGCGAAGCCCACGCTTTGCGCAAGCGTCAGCGGCAGGTCGGTTTCGAAGACCAGGTCGACCAGCACCAAAGCGGGCACGACGAAGCCGGCGAGGACCGGCAGCGCACAGCACAGCATGGCGAGCAAGGCGCCCGCACCCTTCAGCCGGATCGCGGCGGCGCGGCGGCCGCGATCCACCGTCACGTGGCGGCGGGCGTCGCCGCGGCTGAACCGTTCCAGCAGCACGGCGGCCAGCACCGTCGCCAGCAATGCCATCGACAGCTGCGCCGCGACGGCCGGGTTGGCCAGCGCGAACCAGGTGCGGAAGATGCCGCTGGTGAAGGTGGGCACGCCGAAATAGGTCACGGCGCCAAAATCGGCCAGGGCCTCCATCACCGCCAGCGTCATGCCGGCCGCGATGGCGGGCCGCGCCAGGGGCAGCGCGACACTGAAGAAGGTGCGGCACGGCCCGCGCCCCAGCATGCGGCTGGCCTCGATGGCGCTGGCCGATTGTTCCGCGAAGGCGGCGCGCGCCAGCAGGTAGGTATAGGGATAGAGGACCACGCCCAGCACGAAGATCGCCCCGCCCAGGCTGCGGATGTCGGGAAACCAGTAGTCGCCACGCCGCCAGCCCATCAGGCCGCGCAGCCATGTCTGCACCGGGCCGGCGAATTGCAGCCAGTCGGTATAGGTGAAGGCCAGGATATAGGCCGGCATGGCCAGCGGCAGCAGCAGCAGCACCGCCAGCAGGTCGCGGCCGGGAAAGCGGTACATGGCGATTGTCCAGCCCGTGGCGGTGCCCAGCACGCCGGCGACGAGGCCGACGCAAAGCGCCAGCAGCAGCGAGTTGGCGACGTATTCCGGCAGGACGGTGGAGGCCAGGTGCGCCCACAGGCCATCGGTCGGGGTGAAGGACCGCAGCACCAGCGCCAGCAGCGGCGTCGCCGCCAGAAGGGCGATGACCAGCGCTACGCCCTGCGCGAGCGCGCCGCGCCGGGGAGCGAAAGAGAAACGAGGTGCAGCCGGTATCGACATATCCCTGCGTCTATAGCGTCGGCAGTCCCCCATAAACAAGGACGGCGCCGTGCGCGGCGCCGTCCCTACACGGGCTGGAGAAGCGGGGGGCTACTTCCAGCCGGTGCGGTCCATGATCTTCAGGGCTTCCGGCTGGTAACCGGCGAACTTCGCGGCGTTCAGCGGATCGACCTTGAAATCGCCGAACGCGGCGAGGATGCCGTGCGGCTGGACCTTCGGATTGACCGGGAACTCCATGCTGGTGTCGGCCAGGTAGCGCTGCGCCTCGGGCGACAGCAGGTACTCGACCAGCTTGACCGCGTTGTCCTTGTTCTTGGCCGTCTTCACCACGCCGGCGCCGCTGATGTTGACATGGGTGCCGCGATCGCGCTGGTTCGGGAAGAACACGCCGATCTTGTCCGCCACCGCCTTCTCGTCAGGCTTGGACGACCCGATCAGGCGCGCGACGTAGTAGGTGTTGACCAGCGCCACGTCACCCTCGCCAGCGGCCACCGCCTTGATCTGGTCGGTGTCGCCGCCCTTGGGCGGGCGAGCGAAGTTGGCGACGAGGCCCCTGGCCCAGGCCTCGGCCTTCGCCTCGCCATGGGTCGCGATCATGGCGCCAGTCAGGCTGAGATTGTAGATGTGCGTGCCGGAGCGGACGAGCACCTTGCCCTTCCATTTCGGGTCGGCGAGGTCCTCGTAGGTCGAGAGCTCGCCGGGCTTCACGCGGTCCTTGGCGAACACAATGACGCGGGCGCGGGTGGCGATGCCGGTCCACAGCCCGTCGGGGTCACGCAGACTGGCCGGGACGATGGCGTCGATGCCCGCACTCCTGACCGGCTGGAAGATGCCCTCGCGCGCGGCGAAGCCGAGACGGCCGGCATCGACGGTGATCAGCACGTCGGCGGGCGAGTTGCTCCCCTCGCTCTTGATGCGCTGGATCAGCTGGTCGGCATCCCCCTCGATGACGTTGACCTTGATGCCCGTCGCCTTGGTGAAGCCGGTCCACAGCTCGGTATCGGTGCTGTAGTGGCGGCCATTATAGACGTTCACTTCCTGCGCCGAGGCGGCGGCGGCGAAGCCGAGAACCAGCGCGCCGGTGGCGAGCATGGAAGCGAGGCGTGACATGGAAGTCTCCCTGACTGAGAATGATTGTCAGGAACGATAAACCGGACCTGCGACCAATTGTCAAGTCAGGGCTAATACGGAGGACGATCGAACCTAGTGCGCCTCGCCCCAGTTCGGGCCGATTCCGGCCTCGACCACCAGCGGCACCGACAGGTCGGCGGCGCGCTGCATGACGTCCTTGACCAGCACGGCGGTCAGCTCGGCCTCGGCGGCCGGCACCTCGAACACCAGTTCGTCATGGACCTGGAGCAGCATCCGCGCGCCGAGCTTCGCCTCGGCCAGTGCGCCGGGCAGTTTCACCATCGCGCGCTTCACGATGTCGGCGGCGGAACCCTGGATGGGCGCATTGATCGCCGCGCGCTCCTGGAACGCGCGCATGGCCGGGTTCTTGGAATTGATGTCGGGCACGTGGCAGCGGCGGCCGTAAATGGTGGTGACAAAGCCCTGGTCATGCGCCTGCTTGCGCGTCGCGGCCATGTAGTCGCGGATGCCGGGATAGCGTTCGAAATAAGCGTCGATGTAGCGCTTCGCCTCGCCCTGCGGAATGCCGAGCTGCTGCGCCAGGCCGAACGCGCTCATGCCATAGATGATGCCGAAGTTGATCGCCTTGGCGCTGCGCCGGACCATGGGGTCCATGCCCTCGACCGGCACGTTGAACACCTGGCTGGCGGTCAGCGCGTGAATGTCGATGCCGGTCTTGAACGCCTGTTTCAGCGCATCGATGCCGGCGATGTGGGCCAGCAGGCGCAGCTCGATCTGCGAATAGTCGGCGGAGAGCAGGACATTGCCGGGCTCGGCCACGAAGGCGCGGCGGATGCGGCGGCCCTCCTCGGTGCGGATCGGAATGTTCTGCAGGTTCGGATCGGTCGATGAGAGACGGCCTGTCGTCGTTGCCGCCAGTGCGTAGCTGGTGTGCACGCGATGGGTCGCGGGATTGATCTGCTGCTGCAGTGAATCCGTGTAGGTGCTTTTCAGCTTGGCCAGCTGACGCCATTCCAGCAGACGCTTGGGCAGGTCGTGCCCCTGTGCGGCAAGGTCCTCGAGAATATCGGCGCCGGTGGCGTAGGCGCCTGTCTTGCCCTTCTTGCCGCCGGGCAGGCCCATCTTGTCGAACAGCACTTCGCCGAGCTGCTTGGGCGAGCCGAGATTGAACGGTTCGCCGGCCAGCTTGTGCACGGTCTTTTCCAGTTCCGCCATGCGGCCGGCGAAATCGGCGGAGAGGCGCGCGAGTTCGACCACATCGACCTTGATGCCGTCGGTCTCCATCGCCGTGACCACGGCGGCCAGCGGGCGCTCGGCTGTTTCGTACAGTGTGACCACGCGGTTCGGCACCAGGCGCGGCTTCAGCACACCGTGCAGGCGCAGCGTCACGTCGGCATCCTCGGCCGCATAGGCGAGCGCCTTGTCGAGCGGCACGCAATCGAAGGTGACCTGCGCCTTGCCGGTGCCGGTGACGTCGGCATATTTGATCGTGGTGTGGTTGAGATGCTTCTCGGCCAGCGCGTCCATGCCGTGGCTGCCGAGGCCGCCATCCAGCACCGCCGACATCAGCATGGTGTCGTCGATAGGAAACACCGTGACTCCGAGGCGGCCCAGCACGACCATGTCGTACTTGATGTTCTGGCCGACCTTGAGGATGGCGGGATCGGCCAGCATGGGTTTCAGAATGTCGAGCGCGCGCTGCAACGGGATCTGCTTCGGCGCGTCGCCGACGAAGTCGAGACCGCCGCCGCCGGTGCCCTTGTGGGCCACGGGGATGTAGCAGGCGCGGCCGGGCGCGGTGGCCAGCGACACGCCGCACAGCTGCGCCCGCATGGCGTCGAGCGACGTGGTTTCGGTATCGACGGCGACGAGGCCGGTGCGCGTGGCCTCGGCCACCCAGCGCATGAGCGCGTCTTCGTCCTGCACCAGTTCGTACCTGGCCTCGGCCGGCGCCGCGGGCGTGGCCGGCGTGGCGGCAGCCTCAGGATGCGGATGGACGGCAACGTCGGTGTCGCCGCCACGCCCCGCGGCACCGAGGCGGCTTTGCACGCGGACCTTCAGCCCGCGAAACTCCATGTCGTCGAGGAAGGCGTACAGCTTGTCGCGGTCGAGCGGCTTCACCCGCAGGTCGTCGAGCGTGCCCTCGAGCGGCACCTTGGTGTCGAGAGTGACGAGCTGGCGGCTGATGCGCGCCTTGTCGGCATTGGCGATCAGGCTTTCGCGGCGCTTCGGCTGCTTGATCTCGCCCGCACGCGCGAGCAGCGTGTCGAGATCGCCGTAAGTGTTGATCAGTTCGGCGGCGGTCTTGATGCCGATGCCGGGAACGCCGGGCACATTGTCGGTGGAATCGCCGGCCAGCGACTGGATGTCGATGACCTTGTCGGGGCCGACGCCGAATTTCTCGCGCACCTCGGCCTCGTTAATCGGCTTCTGCTTCACCGGATCGAACATCGAGATGCCGGGCCGCACCAGTTGCATCAGGTCCTTGTCGGACGAGACGATGACGACCTCGATGCCGGCATCCGCGCCCTGGCAGGCCAAAGTCGCGATGATGTCGTCGGCCTCGAAGCCCTCTTTCTCGATATAGGCGACGTTGAAGGCGGTGACGGCCTCGCGCGTCAGCGGAAACTGGGGCACCAGATCCTCGGGCGGCGGCGGGCGGTGCGCCTTGTATTCCGGGTAGATCGTGCTGCGGAAAGTGAGCCGCGCGGTGTCGAAGATGACGGCGAGATGCGACAGCGCGCCATCGACCTGCGCCTCCTCCAGGAAGCGGTTCAGGATGTTGCAGAAGCCGGAGACCGCGCCGATCGGCAGGCCGTCGCGCTTGCGCGTCAGCGGCGGCAGCGCGTGATAGGCGCGGAAGATGTAGCCGGACCCGTCGATCAGATACAGGCGCTGGCGCGGAGCGGTCGTCATAGGGGTCCGCCTAGATGAGGCGGAAAATCAATGGGCAGCGGCGTGGGCGCCGGCCTTGAGGACGAAGCGGCGGTCGCAATAGGGGCAATCGACCTGGCCGTTGGCGCCGACGCTGAGATAGACGCGCGGATGGCCCAGCGCGCCGCCACCGCCATCGCAGGCGACCCGGTCGGTCTCGACGGTGACGACTTCCGGCGGCGGCATGACGTTGGGATTTCCGGGCATGGACATGGGCGGTGTCTCTCTTCCTGAAGCGTGCGGGATGATACCCCGAGCGGAGAAAAAAATGCACGTCCTGGCGACAAGCCGTTGATTTCGTTCAGGCCGCAGCGAAACCGGGAGCTTATTGGTCCTTATCAGTCCTTATTGGAGCTTACTGGTCCTTATCCAGTGCTATCCGCGCAGGCTGGCGCACCTCATGCGCGGGCATGCGCAGGCTTGGGTCGGGACGCGGCAGGGCCTGGGCGACCTGACGCACGATCCGCTCGGTCGATGCGCGATTGATACGGCGGGACGCGTGTTCGGCCAGTTCGGCCTCGCGCTTCTCGGGCCGGCTTTCGGCAAAGGCGTGGGCGACGTGATTGGGCTGGTTGCTGAGCAGTCGGCGGAACAGCCAACGGATGGTCTGCTTGTCGCCGGCATTGACCTGCTTCTCGATCAGGAACGGGATCTTGAGCAGCATCATTTCGAGGCGGCGCTCCAGCGCCTCGGCCCGCAGGCGGCGCTCCTCCTCCAGCATGCGGCGGAACTGGGTGGAGTGACGCAACATGCGCTGCATCGCCTTGTGGCGGCAGCCGATGGCGGCGCAGGCCTGGCGCCAGTCGACACCGTCGGCCAGCAGTTCGGCCGCCTTGCGCCAGTCGTAGCGGCGGCGGAACCGGCCACCGGGAACGGAGCCTGGCGGCGGTTCGTCCTCGGCCAGCGGGTCGTAACGCTGCGCCCATTCGCCGGCCAGTCCGTTGGGGATGATGTGGTCGCCGTTCTTGTGCGCCTCCTCGCGCCGCGCCTCGTCGTGCAGTTCGCGGACGATGCGGTCGAACTCGGATTCGTCGCCGGATTGGGGGCCGGGCTGGGGCATGGCATTTTCCCGATGAGGGTTTAAAGACATATTATAGGTATAATAACCTGTTCTTGTCAAGTTCTTTCAGCCGGACCGGACGAAACCCTGCTATGCCTGCCGCCCATGGGGACGTTCGGGGCCGAGAACCTGACCTGCGTGCGTGGCGAGCGGATGGTGTTCCGCGCGCTGTCGTTTCGCGTCGAGGCCGGCGGCGCCCTGGTGCTGCGCGGGCCGAACGGGACCGGCAAATCATCCCTGCTGCGGCTGTGTGCCGGATTCATCGCGCCGGCCGAGGGGCAGCTGACCTGGGACGGCGTTGCGGTGGATGACGACGAGCATCGCGCACGGCTGGCCTATGTCGGCCACCTGGATGCGGTGAAGCCGGCTTTGAGCCTGCGCGAGAACGTGGCGTTCTGGGCGGCGCTGCATGGCGGCGCTGTCGATGCCGCATTGGACCGGTTCGGACTGGCCGCGCTGGCCGATGTGCCGGGACGCTATCTCTCCGCCGGGCAGAAGCGGCGCGCGAACCTTGCGCGCCTCTTGGTCTCACCCGCCACGCTGTGGTTGCTGGACGAGCCGACCACGGCGCTGGATGCGGCAGCGGTAACGCTGCTGGCCGGTGTGGTGGCCGAGCATCGCGCGCGCGGCGGCATGGTCATGGCGGCGACACATACGGATCTGGGTTTTGGCACGGCGGCGACGCTGGAGCTTGGCGCATGAACGCCTTCATCGCCGTCGTGCGGCGCGACCTGCGGCTGGCATTCGCGCAAGGCGGCGCGGCAACCATGGCGGCCCTGTTCTTCGTGCTGGCGGTGACACTGTTCCCGCTGGGCGTTGGGCCGGAATCACAGGTGCTGGCGCGGATCGGCGGCGGGGTGATCTGGGTCGCGGCCTTGCTGGCGGCGATGCTGTCGCTGGACCGGCTGTTCCAGGCGGACTACGAGGATGGCAGCCTTGATTTGCTGCTGTTGTCGCCGCTGCCGCCGTCACTGCTGGTGCTGGCGAAATGCCTGGCGCACTGGCTGGTGACGGGATTGCCGCTGGCGATCATCGCGCCCGTATTGGCGCTGCTGATGAACATGGACGCGCACGCCACACCGACGCTGCTGGCGGCGATGCTGCTGGGCACGCCGGCGTTGAGCCTGATCGGCAGTATCGGTGCGGCGCTGACGGTGGGCATAAGGCGCGGCGGCGTGTTGCTGTCGCTGCTGGTCCTGCCGCTGTTCATCCCGACGCTGATCTTCGGCGCCGGCGCGGTGGAGGCAGCAAGTACCGGCCTTGGCGCCAATGCCTATCTGCTGATCCTCGCCGCGCTCAGCATGCTGGCGCTGGTCCTGGCGCCGCTGGCCTCGGCGGCGGCGCTGAAACTGGCGGCGGAATAGGCGCGCCATCAGAAATGTTCATCCACTAGAATGACCAACATGCTGCACCGCTTTGCGAACCCGACCCGGTTCCTGAAACTGGCCGATGCGATTCGCCCCTGGGCGTTCGCGGTGGCGCTGCTGGGCATTGGGGTCGGCCTCGTGTGGGGCCTGCTGTTCTCGCCGCCCGACTACCAGCAGGGCAACACCGTGCGCATCATGTATGTGCATGTGCCGTCGGCCTGGATGGCGATGTTCATCTATGGCTGCATGGCGGTGGCGAGCGCGACCGCGTTGATCTGGAAGCATCCGGTGGCCGACCTGGTCGCCAAGGCGTCGGCGCCGGTCGGCGCGGGTTTCACCGCGCTCTGCCTTGTCACCGGGTCGCTGTGGGGCCAGCCGATGTGGGGCACGTGGTGGGTGTGGGACGCGCGCCTGACCTCGGTGCTGATCCTGTTCTTCCTGTACCTCGGCTACATCGCGCTGTGGCAGGCGTTCGACGACCCGGCAAAGGCGGGCCGCGCGGCGGCGATCCTGGCGCTGGTCGGTGCGGTCAACATTCCGATCATCAAGTTCTCGGTCGACTGGTGGAACACGCTGCACCAGCCGGCCAGCGTGGTGACCATGGCGGGACCGAAGATCGCGGCGTCGATTCTGTGGCCGCTGCTGCTGATGGCTTTGGGCTTCACCGCCTATTACATCGCGCTGCTGTGCGTGCGCGTGAAGGCCGAGATCATGGCGCGCCGCGCGCGGCAATTGCGCCTGCTGGCGAACACCTAACGATAGGCGCGGAAGAAGTCGCGCAACTCGTTCACGAACAGGCGCGGCTGTTCGAAGGCGAGGAAGTGGCCGCCTTTCTGTGCGTCGTTGCGGTGGACCATGTTGTAGCTGCGGCGCAGCCATGAATCCGGCGGCGGCACGCCGAGGTCGTTCGGGCACAGCATGAAACCGGTCGGCACCTGCACCTTCCGCCCCGGCGGCGGCGAGGTCAGCGTCGGATCGAACAGGCTGAGATACAGCCAGCTGGGCGCGTTGATGCCGTTCAGCCAGTACAGCATCACGTTGGTCAGCAGGTGGTCGAGGTCGAACGGCGGCGGGTGCGCGCTGTGGCGCACCGTCCAGGCGTGAAACTTCTCGAGGATCCAGGCCGCGAGGCCGGCGGGGGAATCGGTCAGGCCATAGGCCAGCGTCTGCGGCTGCGTGCCCTGGATCATCTGGTAGCCGGCGAGGCCGTCGCGCTTCTTGCGGTCGGCCTCCTGCCAGGCGGCTTCCTCGGCCGTGACGGGATTGGCCGGATCGACGGCGGCGCGGAACGGCGCGCCGTTGAGGTGGATGGCGCGGAGATTCTTTGTGTGTGCGAGGCCGAGCCACGAGGTGACGATGCCGCCCCAGTCGCCGCCCTGGGCGACGAAACCGTCGCAGCCCAGCACATCGACCATCAGATGCGTCCAGATGGCCGGCACGTCGGACGCGCGGATCGGCTGCGGCGGGGCGGCGGAAAAGCCGTAGCCCGGCAGGCTGGGCACTACGACGGTGAAGGCGTCGCGCACATCGCCGCCGAAGCGTTCGGGATGGGCCAGGGGCTCGATGACGTCGAGAAATTCGACCACCGAGCCCGGCCAGCCATGGGTCAGCAGCAGCGGCAGCGGATTCTCACCCGATCCGCGTTCGAGAATGAAGTGCACGTCGAGCGGGCCTGACGCGAGGCCGGCGACGGGCGCGCGGTAGTGCGGGAAGCGGTTCAGCTTGCGCTCCCAGGTGCGCCAGTCGTAGCCGGTGCGCCAGCGCTCGACCACCATGCGCAGCCAGGCCAGGCTGGTGCCGTATTGCCAGGGGGTGCCGGGCTCCTCGGCCGGGAACCGGGTGCGGGAGAGGCGGTCCCTCAGATCGTCGAGCACCGCATCGGGCACGGCGACCGTAAATGGCGTGGCGGCGATGTTCTCGCGCATGATTCCCTCCCCTTTCCCCCGCACTATAGGACAGCACGCCCAGACGCCGCCATTTGCCGCGCCTGCGCATCTGGACGGGCCGGTATTCGTCCTTATATAAATATAACAAGCCGTTCTTGACGTTGGGGCCAGCCTTTGCAGTGGAACTCGCTGGGCGAATTTTTCGCCATGGGCGGATATGCGGCCTATGTCTGGCCGTCGTTCGGGCTGGCCGTGGCGATTCTCGCCGGGCTGGGGCTTAACAGCCGCGCCCGCCTGCGCGCCGCCACCTTTGAACTGAAGGCCGCCGAGGCCGCGTCGGGGCGGAGCCGGACATGATGCCGCGCAAGCGCCGCCGGATGTACCTGGTCATTGCCGGCATGGCGGGGCTGGGCATCGCGGTGGCGCTGGTCCTGGCCGCCTTCCAGGACAATCTGGTGTTCTTCTACAGCCCCAGCGACGTGGTGGAAAAGCACATCCCGCCGGAGCGCCGCTTCCGCATCGGCGGCCTGGTCGAGGCCGGCAGCGTGAAGAAGGACGGCACGCGCACCGAGTTCACCGTCACCGACACCAAGCACAGCATCAAGGTCGTGCATATCGGCCTGCTGCCCGACCTGTTCCGCGAGGGCCAGGGCGTGGTGGCCGAGGGCCGGCTGCAGGCCGGCAACGTGTTCGCCGCCAGCGAGGTGCTGGCCAAGCACGACGAGAAATACATGCCGCCCGAAGTGATCGACGCGCTGAAGCGCGCCGGCGAATGGCGGCCCGAAGGCGAGGCGGCGAAATGACGGCGGAACTCGGACATTTCGCGCTGATCCTGGCGCTGATGGTGGCGGCGGTGCAGTTCGTCGTGCCGATGTGGGGGGCGCAGCGCAACGACGCCACGCTGATCGCGCTGGCGCCGCCGGCGGCGCTGGCGCAATGCGTGCTGGTGGCGTTGAGCTTTGCCTGCCTGACGACGGCCTATGTCGAGAGCGACTTCTCGCTGCTCAACGTGGTGCAGAACTCGCACTCGGCGAAGCCCCTGATCTACAAGATCAGTGGCGTGTGGGGAAACCACGAGGGCTCGCTGCTGCTGTGGACGCTGATCCTGGCGGTGTTCGGCGCCGCGGTCGCGACCTTTGGCGGCAACCTGCCCAAGGCGCTGCGCGCCCGCGTGCTGTCGGTGCAGGCGTTTATCGGCATCGGCTTCCTGCTGTTCATGCTGCTGACCTCGAACCCGTTCGAGCGCATCGTGCCCGCCCCGGCCGACGGCCAGGGCCTGAACCCGCTGCTGCAGGACCCCGGCCTCGCCTTCCATCCGCCGATGCTCTACCTCGGCTATGTCGGCTTCTCGATGGCGTTCAGCTTTGCCATTGCGGCCCTGATCGAGGGCCGCGTCGATCCGGCCTGGGCGCGCTGGGTGCGGCCGTGGACGCTGGCGGCGTGGTGCTTCCTGACCGCCGGCATCGCACTGGGCTCGTGGTGGGCCTATTACGAACTGGGCTGGGGCGGCTGGTGGTTCTGGGACCCGGTCGAGAACGCCTCGTTCATGCCTTGGCTGGCGGGCACCGCCCTGCTGCATTCCGCCATCGTGGTGGAAAAGCGCGACGCGCTGAAGGCGTGGACCATTTTGCTGGCGATCCTGACCTTCTCGCTGAGCCTGCTGGGCACGTTCATCGTGCGCTCGGGTGTGCTCAACTCGGTGCACTCGTTCGCGTCCGACCCGGCGCGCGGCATTTTCATCCTGGCCTTCCTCGTCATCGTCGTCGGCGGCAGCCTGGCCCTGTTCGCGATCCGCGCGCCCGCGCTGAAGGCCGGCGGCCTGTTCCAGCCGATCAGCCGCGAGGGCGGCCTGGTGCTGAACAACCTGCTGCTGGCGACATCGTGCGGCGCGGTGCTGCTGGGCACGCTGTACCCGCTGTTCCTCGACGCGCTGACCGGTGACAAGGTCTCGGTCGGCCCGCCATATTTCAACGCCGTGTTCATTCCGCTGATGACGCCGCTGCTGATTGCGGTCGGCATCGGCCCGCTGCTGGCGTGGAAGCGCGGCGACCTGCAGGCGGTGGCGCAACGCATGCGCGTGGCCTTTGGCATCTCGGTCGCGGGCGCGCTGCTGGGCTGGTGGCTGAACGATTTCGGACCGCTGCTGCCGGTGCTGGGCCTCGCCATCGGCCTGTGGGTCGCGGTCGGCGTCATCGTCGAACTGGCCGAGCGCATCGGCCTGTTCCGCGTCAGCGCGCGCGACACGCTGTTCCGCGCCATCCACCTGCCGCGCGCGGCGTGGGGAATGACGCTGGCGCATCTGGGCGTCGCCATCGTGATCCTGGGCATTACCGTGTCCGCGACCTGGCAGGTCGAGAAGCAGCAGGTGATGAAGCCGGGAGAGAGCATCGACGTCGGCCCGTACCGCTACACCTTCGTCGGCGCCGGCCCGGCGCGCGGCCCGAACTACACCGCGCTGCGCGGCGAGTTTCGCGTGACCCGCGGTGGCGAGCCGGTGACGACTTTGTTCCCGGCGACGCGCCGCTTCACCCAGCCGGCGCAGGAAACGACCGAGGCGGCGATCCGCACCTCGCTCTATGCCGACCTGTATGCGGTGATCGGCCAGCCCGAGGCCAATGGCGGGTTTGCCACGCGGCTGTACTTCAAGCCGCTGGTGACGTGGATCTGGTTCGGCGCACTGGTCATGGTGCTGGGCGGCCTGATGTCGCTGAGCGACCGCCGCCACCGCGTCGGCGCACCGAAGAAATCCGCCGTGCCGCGGCCGAAGGCGGGCGAGGTTAAAGCGGCATGAAGCTGAAGACGTTCTTTCCGCTGGCGGTGTTTGCGCTGATCGCGCTGGCGCTGGGCATCGGCCTGTACCTGAACCCGCGCATCATTCCGTCGGCGCTGATCGGCAAGCCGGCGCCGACCTTTGCGCTGCCGGCGGTCAAGGGCCGGACGGCAGGTTTCAGCACCGCCGACCTGAAGGGCGGCGAGCCGGTGCTGGTCAACGTGTTCGCGTCGTGGTGCGTCCCGTGCCGGGTTGAGCATCCGCTGCTGATGGACCTGGCCAAGAAGGGCGTCACGATTTTTGGCCTGAACCAGCGCGACGCGCAGGGCGGCGAATGGCTGGATGAATTCGGCGATCCGTACAAGCGCACCGGCGACGACCGCAACGGCCGCACCAGCATCGACTGGGGCGTGTATGGCGTGCCGGAGACGTTCATCATCACCGGCGACGGCCACATCGCGTGCAAGCATATCGGCCCGGTCATGCCGAACGATATTCGCGACAAGCTGCTGCCGGCGCTGGCCGACCTGAAGGCGAAGGGCACGACCGACAAATGTTCGGCCAGCTGATGCACCGGAAGTTTTCCGTCGCGGCGCTCGCGACCCTAGCGTTTCTTGTGAGCGCGTCTGCGTTCGCGATCACCGCCGATCCGAAACTGGCCGACCCGGCGCAGGAGGCGCGCGCGGTGGCGTTGTCGCGCGAGCTGCGCTGCCTGGTGTGCCAGAACCAGTCGATCGAGGATTCCAACGCCACGCTGGCGCAGGACCTGCGCATCATCGTGCGCGAGCGCATCGCCGCCGGCGAGAGCGACCAGCAGGTCAAGCAGTTCATCGTCGCGCGCTATGGCGACTGGGTGCTGCTGAACCCGCCGTTCAACGCGCGCACGATCCTGTTGTGGACGGGGCCGGCGCTGCTGCTGTTCGTCGCGCTGGGCGGCATGGGCCTGTATTACCGGCGCAGCAAGCGCGAGATCGCCGTTGCCGCACCCGTGGCGCCGCTGTCGAGCGATGAGCAGAAGCGGCTGGGACAATTGCTGAAGGACGGCGGCTGATGCTGTGGATTCTTGCCGTGCTGGTGACCGCCGGCACCCTGGCCGTGATGCTGCGCCCGCTGTGGCTGGGCCCGCTGGCCGGCGACCGCCGCGTCGAGCATGACCTGGCCGTCTATCGCGAGCAGCTGAAAGACCTGGAAGGCGATGTCGCGCGCGGCACCGTCACCGCGCACGACGCGGCGCAGGCAAAGCTGGAAATCGAACGGCGCATCCTGCGCGCCGGCGCGGAGATCGACCCGGGCGTACAAGGCCTGGCGCCCAAGCGTGGCCTGGCCATTGCGCTGGCCATCGCGGTGCCGCTGGCCGCCGGCGCGCTGTACCTGCGCCTGGGCAACCCGCACGTGCCGGACCAGCCGCTGGCCTATCGTGGCCTGCCGCCGCCGTCGATGAACGTGGCGCAGGATGACGGCGGCGGACAGCCGGCCGGCGACATGCCGCAACTGGTCGAACGGCTGGCGCAGCGTCTGAAGGACAATCCGGCGGACCGCGATGGCTGGATGCTGCTGGGCCGCTCGTACCTGATGCAGGAGCGGCACCTGGAAGCGGCGGCGGCCTATGGCCACGCGGTGGAGCTGAATCCGAAGGAGCCCGAGGGCCAGATGGCCTGGGGCGAATCGCAGGTCTATGTGGCCGGCGGCGTGGTGACGCCGAAGGCGCAACAGGCATTCGAGGCGGCGCTGGCGCTGGAGCCGAAGCATGCGGGCGCGCGCTATTACCTGGCGCTGGCCCGCGCGCAGGCCGGCGACTTCAAGGCGGCGTTCGACCAGTGGCGCGGTCTGGAGGCCGACAGCCCGGAAGACGCGCCGTGGATGTCGGCGCTGCGCGCGCGCATCGCCGATGCGGGCAAGCAGCTGAACATCGACGTCGCCAAGCTGCCGTCGCTGGCAAAGCCCGCGGTCGGCCCGGTGGCGCCACCCATGCCGCCACCGCAGGCCGCGCAAGCAGCGGCGCCGTCGCCCGAGCGCGGGCCCAGCCCCGAACAGGTCGCCGCCGCCGCGAAGATGTCGGACACCGACCGCCGCGGCATGATCCAGGGCATGGTGCAGGGCCTGGCCGACCGCCTGAAAGACAATCCGAACGACTTCGATGGCTGGATGCGCCTGGGGCGCGCCTATTCGGTCATGGACAATCCGGGCGCGGCCCGCGACGCCTATATGAAGGCGGTCGCGTTGCGCCCCGCCGACCCGGCTGCACGGCAGGCACTGGCCATGGTCGGCGGTGCGCCGGGGGCGATCCCCGGACCCGCTCCGAGCGCCGCCCCGCAGGCACCTGCCGCCGGTGCGCCCGGCCCGACAGCGGAGCAGATGGCCGCCGCGCAGAACATGAGTCCGGCCGACCGCCAGACGATGATCCGCGGCATGGTCGGCGGCCTCGAGGCGAAGCTGAAATCCAATCCAGGTGATTTCGATGGCTGGCTGCGACTGGGTCGGGCGCGCGCCGTGCTGGGTGAGATGGACAAGTCGCGCGATGCCTTCGCGCAGGCCGTGAAGCAGCGGCCGGGCGATGTGGATGCGCTGCTGGCGCTGGCCGGCGCCACGACCGAGGCCGATGGCGGCGATGCCAAGCCGGTATCCCCGGGCGCCGCGACCGTGTGGCGCCGCGTGCTGGCGCTGGACCCGAATCAGCCCGAGGCCCTGTGGTACGGCGGCCGCGTCGAGGCCGAGGCTGGCCGCCCGGCGGAAGCGGCCAGGCTGTGGCAGCAATTGCTGGCGCAGCTGGAGCCCGGCAGCCAGGACCATGCGCAGGTGAAGCGCAGCCTGGATGGTTTGAAGAGGTAGGGTTCGCCTACTCGACCTCCGGACCGTCGGGCTGGTACAGGCCGACTTCCTCGCCGAGATAGGGGTTGTTGGCGGCGCGCAGCGCGGCGGCGGCATCGTCGTAGAGGAACGGCAGAAAGGCGTAGCGGCGGCCGCGCGTCACCGGCAGCGCCTCGTGCAGCAGCGAACAGGAAAACACCACGGCGCCACCGGTCGGCGCGCGATAACTGCGCGTGCCGAATTCGGGAAAGCGCAGATCGCCGCCGTCATAATCCTCGGCATTCAGATTGATGGTGACGGCGAAGCGCCGGTGCGCCGTGCCCTTGGTCGTGTTGTCCCGGTGCGGCCGGAAATAACCGCCCTGGCCGGCGTCATAGCAGGCGACAATGTAGCGCTCCATCCGCGTCACCGTGAAGGCGAACGCCTTGTGCACCAGTGGAAACAGACGGCGCACGATGCGTGCGGCAGCAGCCTGGCGCAAAGCCGCATCTTCGATGTAGTGGTCGGCGCGGCGCTTGAAGGAATGATCGATCATTCCGACGGTCTTGCCGTCGACCTCGCGCATGAAGCCGGAATCCTCGGTCTCGCCATTGTCATAGGCCGCGATCAGTCGCTGGCAGAAATCGGGCTCAAAAATGCGCGGCGCGATCAGCACGGGCGCATGGATCGCCGCGCCGGCATGTTCATCGACAGGACGCAGGCGATGCAGAAAAGTGCGCAACCGCGCAGGATGATCACCGACCCCCGGGGCGCGCGCGATGACGCGCAGCATGGGATCGAGCACGAGGGCATAGGGCCGGTAGGCGTCGGCGCCATCGACCTGCGCCGCGTACAGGCGGCTGACGGCGCCATCGCCGTCCCAGAAAAAACGCACCCCGGGCAACCGCGGCTTCAGCCGCTCGCGGTCGGCTGGATCGGCGCTGACGGCGAAGAAGCACAGCTTCATGTCGTCGTAGAGCGAGAGGTCGGCGAGCAGTTCGTTCAGCAGCAGCCGGCCGGCCGGATCTGCCGATGAACCGATAAAGGCCAACACGATGTAACGGCCGGCGGCGGTGTCAAACCGGTAGCGCGGGTTGCTGCTGCTTTCGGCCATGAAGGCCGGGGCGATGTCACCGATGGTCAGCATGAGGCGTCCATGACGGGGGGACGGTTCAAATACCGCGCCAAGGGTCGGGCGGCAAATCTTCCGCCGCCGCAGGACGAGCGTTGAGCGAAGGGCCAAAAGAAAGCGGGGGCGCCTTGCAGCGCCCCCGAAGTCAGTACGGCATCCGTGTTCCCGAGGCGTTGGGGATGCCCAGGGACACGACTCATCGGCAGCAAGTGTCGTGCCATTCTGTGCCATGGTCAAGCACTTGATCTGTTTCGGGAATAAAATTATCGATTAAAAAAATTGCCTCAAATTGGGATCGCAGAGAACGCAAATGGCACAGCGGGCATTAACCCGGCCCTAACGAACAGGCGGGATAATGTTGTCATGCAGGTCGGTCCCAGCCACGCTTTGCTTCAGGCCCTCGCCCAGGTGCAGCAGCCCCAAGCACGGGCGGCGGTGCAGCCGTCGTCGCCGGCCGGTTCGTCCAGCCGGCAGGACCCGCCGGTTGCGGCATCGCCCCAGATGTCGCCCGGCACGCCGCAGCGGAACAGCCCGCTGGGCCGCTTCCTCGACATCAGGGTCTAGCAGCTACTCGCCGGCCTCTGCCGGCTTTTCCGTGTGGCGGTTGATCAGCGGCAATTGCGCCAGCGCGAACGCAATGGTGAGCGGCATGATGCCGAACACCTTGAACGACACCCAGGTGTCGGTCGTGAAGTTGCGCCACACCACTTCGTTCAGCACCGCCAGCAGCACGAAGAAACTGGCCCAGCGAAAGGTCAGCGCGCGCCAGCCGGCATCGTCGAGCGGGAAGGCCATGGCGAACAGCGGCTTCAACAGCGACTTGCCGAAAAACAACCCGCCGTACAAGGCGGCGGCGAACAGCAGGTTGACGATGGTCGGCTTCAGCTTGATGAACAGCTCGTCCTGCAGGACCAGGGTCAGGCCGCCGAACACCAGCACGAAGGCGGCAGTGACCAGCGGCAGGATCGGCAGGCGGCGCTCCAGCACATAGTTCGCGATCAGCGCGACCACGATGGCCACCATGAAGGCGGCGGTGGCGGGAAAAATGCCGAAGCGCGCATTGCCGATGAAGAAAACCGCGAGCGGCCCGACCTCGAGCGCCAGCTTCAGCAGGGGGTGCATGGGAGTCTTTGTCATCGCAGGCTTCTAGCACATTCAGAGGCGAAGCAGCATGCGCACGCCGTAGGCCAGCGCGCCGGTGGCCAGCAGGCCCACGGCGTAGAGGGCGGCGAAGCAGAGCCAGCGCCTAGTGGTAGCCGTCATGGCCCGTCTTGCCGCGGAAGACCCAGTAGTTGTGGGCGGTGTAGATCAGCACCAGCGGCATGATGACGACCACGCCCACCATCATCAGCATCAGGCCCGGATCGGCGGCGGCAGCCTGGCGTACCGTCACGTTATAGGGCACGGCGAACGGCCACAGGCTGATCGCGAGGCCGAGATAGCCGAGCAGGAACAGCAGCAGCCCGGCGATGAACGGCCCCCAGTTATGCTGCCGCGCAATGGCGACCCAGCCATAGAGCAACGCGGCGGCGGTAAGCAGCGGCACCGGCGCGAGGAAGAACAGGTTCGGCAGCGTGAACCAGCGCGCGGCGACGAAGCCATGCTCCAGCGGCGTCCACAGGCTGACCACCGCCATGAACACGGCAACGCAGACGAGCGCGATGCGGGCGGACCGATAGGCGCGCTCGCGCAGGCCGCCCTCGGCCTTGACGATCAGCCAGCCGGCGCCGAGCAGGGCATAGCCGCTGGCGACACCGAGGCCGGTCATCAGCGCGAACGGCGTGCACCAGTCGAACGAACCGCCGGCGAACTCGCCGTTCACGACATTCACGCCCTGGATGAAGCCGCCGAGCACGACGCCCTGTGAAAGGGCGGCGAGCGCGGAGCCGGCGGCGAAGGCCGTGTCCCACACCGCGCGGCTGCGCTCGGCCTTGAAGCGGAACTCGAACGCGACACCGCGGAACACGAGCGCTAGCAGCATGACGATGATCGGCAGGTAGAGCGCCGGCAGCAGCACCGCATAGGCGCCGGGAAACGCCGCCAGCAGGCCGCCGCCGCCCAGCACCAGCCAGGTCTCGTTGCCGTCCCATTCCGGCGCGATGGAGTTCATCATCACGTCGCGGTCGCGGCGGTCGGGATTGAACGGAAACAGGATGCCGATGCCGAGATCGAACCCGTCGAGCAGCACGTACATCAACACCGCGAAGGCGATGATGCCGGCCCAGATGAGCGGAAGGTCGAGGGTCATGGCTCAGTTCCCCGCCGCCATGGGACGCTGGCCTTGCTCGCCCGGTTCGTGCGTATCGCCCGCATCGGGACCGCGCCGGATGACCTTGGCGCTGTAGTACAGCCACGCGACGAACAGGGCGGCGTAGACCGCGACGAAGGCGAGGAGCGACGACAAAACTACGCCGGCCGCCACCGGCGACACCGCATCGGCCGTGCGCATGAGGCCATAGACGATCCACGGCTGCCGCCCGGTTTCGGCGACCGACCAGCCGGCGAGGACGGCGAGGAAGCCACTGCCGCCCATGGGCACGAAGGTCCACAGCAAAAGGCGCGAGCGTTCGAGCCAGCCGCGCCACCAGGCGAGCGCGCCGAGCCACGACAGCGCCAGCATGGCGAGGCCGATGCCGACCATGATGCGGAACGCCCAGAACACCTGGAACACGAACGGACGATCCTGCGGCGGCACTTCCTTCAGCCCCTTCACCACGCCCTCGGCGTCGTGCTTGAGGATGATGCTGGCGAGCTTCGGCACGCCGATCTCGAAATGGTTGGTCTCCGCCTTCTGGTCGGGGACCGCGAACAACAGCAGCGGCGCGGCGCCGCGCGTTTCCCACAGGCCTTCCATCGCGGCAATCTTCACCGGCTGGTGTTCCTGCACGTTGAGGCCGTGCAGGTCGCCGATGAAGATCTGCAGCGGCGCCAGCACGGCGGCGAGGCCGATGCCGAAGCGCAGGCCGAGGCGCGCGGATTCGACATCGCGGCCCTTCAGCAGGTGCCACGCCGACACCGCCGCCACCACGAACGCGGCGGTGACATAGGCGGCCATGCTCATGTGCATCAGGCGATAGGGGAAGGACGGGTTGAAGATCACCGCCCACCAGTCGGCGACATAAAAGCGCGCGCCGTCGAACGTGTGGCCGGCGGGCGTCTGCATCCACGAATTGGCGGCGAGAATCCAGAACGCCGAGATCAGCGTGCCGACGGCGACCATGGCGGTGGCGAACAGGTGCAGGCGCGGCCCGACGCGGTTCCAGCCGAACAGCATGATGCCGAGAAAACCGGCCTCGAGGAAGAACGCGGTCAGCACCTCGTAGCCGAGCAGCGGGCCCAGCACATTGGCGGTGGCGGCGGAGAAGCGGCTGAAATTTGCGCCGAGCAGATAGGACAGCACGACGCCCGACACCACGCCCATGCCGAACGCCAGCGCGAACAGCCGCGTCCAGAACTTCGCGAGGCGCAGGTACGCCTCACGGCCGGTGCGCAGCCACAAGGCCTCGAGCAGCAGGATGAAGCCGGACAGGCCGATGGTCAGCGTCGGGAACAGGATGTGGAAACTGATCGCGAAGCCGAATTGTGTCCGGGCCAGCAAGACGGGATCGAGTTCCATTGGACATCCCTCACCGTTTCCGCACCGCCCATATGGCGGCTATGGCCAGCGATGTCGAGGGGATGCGGCGTAAACGCGCTACTTCTCGTCGCCGCCCGTTAGCGCGCGGGCAAAACTTTCCGCGTCGAATGGCTGTAGGTCGTCGGCGGTTTCGCCGACGCCGATCCAGTGCACCGGCAGGCCGAATTTTTCCGCAATCGCCACCAGCACGCCGCCGCGCGCGGTGCCGTCGAGCTTGGTCACGACGAGGCCGGTGATCTGCGCCACGCTGCGAAATACCTCGACCTGCTGGATCGCATTCTGGCCGGTAGTGGCGTCGAGCACCAGCAGGGTGGAATGCGGCGCGTCGGGGTCGAGCTTTTTCAGCACGCGCACCACCTTGGCCAGTTCGTCCATCAGGTGGGCCTTGTTCTGTAACCGGCCGGCAGTATCGACCAGCAGCACGTCGGCATTCTGTTCGCGCGCCTTTTGCAGCGCCTCGAAGGCGAGGCCGGCGGCATCGGCGCCGACCTTGCCCGACACGATGGAGGCGCCGGTGCGCTGCGCCCAGATGGTGAGCTGTTCGATGGCGGCGGCGCGGAATGTGTCGCCGGCGGCCATGACAACCTTCTTGCCGTCGCGCGTCAGGTTGTGCGCGATCTTGCCGATGGTCGTGGTCTTGCCGACGCCGTTGACGCCGACCACGAGGACGACATGCGGTTTCGCGGTGAAGGCCAGCGGTTTCTGCACCGGCTGCAGGATCGGCAGCACGACGGCGGCGAGCGCGACGTGGATTTCCTCTGGCCCCGTTTCCTTGTCGAAACGCGTGCGGCGCAGTTCGGCGACGACCTTGGCCGCGGTGGCGACGCCGAGGTCGGCGCGGATCAGCAATTCTTCCAGTTCATCCAGCGCGGCCTGGTCGAGCTTGCGTTTGGTGAAAATGGCGGCGACGCCCTGGGTCAGGCTTGATGCCGAGCGCGCCAGGCCTTCCTTCAGGCGGCCGAACCAGCCTTTCTTCGGCGCGTCGGTCATGCGGCCACCCGGGCGTGCAGGCGGTGCGGTTCGGTTGCGGTCACGGTCGCGGCGATGACACTGCCGACGCGCGCATCGCCCGAGAGCAAAACGGGTGCGAACCAGTCGTCGCGGCCGACGCCGTTCTGTTCGACGAGGACGGTGACGGTTTCGCCGGTGCGGGGCAGCAGCCAGTCGCGCACGGCCTTGGCGCCGGCAAGACGCAGGCGGGCGGCGCGTTCCTTGCGCACCTCGCCCGGGACCTGGGGCATGCGCGCGGCGGGCGTGCCGGGGCGCGGCGAATAGGGGAAGACGTGCAGCCAGGTCAGGCCGCATTCATCGACGAGGTCGAGGCTGCGCTGGAACATCGCCTCGTCCTCGGTCGGGAAACCGGCGATGAAATCGGCGCCGAGGATGACATCGGGGCGCAACTTCCGCAGGCGCTGCGCAAGCGCCACGGCATCGGCGCGCAGGTGGCGGCGCTTCATGCGCTTCAGCACCAGGTCATCGCCCGCCTGCAGCGAGAGGTGCAGGTGCGGCATCATGCGCGGTTCCTCCGCCACCAGGCGCATCAGATCGTCATCGACGCGCACGGGGTCGAGCGACGAGAGGCGCAGGCGCGGCAGATCGGGCACCGCGTGCAGCAGGCGACGCACCGCCTGGCCGAGGCTGGGCTGGCCCGGCAGGTCGGCACCATAGGAGGCGAGATCGACACCGGTCAGCACGATTTCGCGATAGCCGGCATCGACCAGCGCGCGCGCCTGTTCGACGATGACGCCGAGCGGAACCGAGCGGTTGTTGCCGCGGCCATAGGGGATGATGCAGAACGTGCAGCGATGGTCGCAGCCGTTCTGCACCTGCAGGAAGGCGCGGGCCAGGCCCTCGAACCCCTCGACCAGGTGCGAGGCGGTTTCGCGCACCGCCATGATGTCGGCGACGGCGAGGCGCGGCGCGGCGTCGTTCGCCAGCGCGGCCCAGGTGGCGGGCTGCATCTTTTCCACGTTGCCGATCACGTGGCTGATCTCGGCCATGTCCGACCAGGCCTGCCCCTTTATCTGCGCGGCGCAGCCGGTGACGACGATACGTACATCAGGATTGTCGCGGCGCAGGCGGCGCACGGTCTGGCGCGCCTGGCGCTCGGCCTCGGCCGTCACGGCGCAGGTATTGACGATGATCGCGTCACCCAGGCCCGCCTGCGCGGCCATGGCCTTCATCGCCTCGGACTCATAGGCGTTGAGGCGGCAGCCGAACGTGACGACTTCGGTCATGCGGAGAGGAGTTCGGGCGCGAGCGTGCCGGCGAAACTGGTGGCAACCGGGCCGGTCATCAGCACATGGTCGTCCGCCGTCCATTCGATGGTGAGCGGGCCGCCGTTCAGGAACACGCGCGCCTTGCGCGGCACGAGGCCACGGCGCGAGGCGGCGACGAGCGTGGCGCAGGCGCCGGTGCCGCAGGCCAGCGTGATGCCGGCGCCGCGTTCCCAGACGCGCAGGCGGATGGTGCCGTCGGGGCGCACGGTTGCGACATTGACGTTGGTGCGCTGGGGAAACAGTTCGTCATGTTCGATGACCGGGCCGATATGGGGCAGGTCCACGGCCTCGGCATCGGGCACGAAGAAGACGACGTGCGGATTGCCCATGTTGACGGCCGCCGGGTGCGACAGCACGCCCTTGGCGTAATCGAGCTTCAGCGTATCCATCTCGCGCGCCAGCGGAATGTCGCGCCAGTCGAGACGGGGCCTGCCCATATCGACCGTGACCTCGCCATCGGCGCGTTGCGTGGCGCGCAGCAGGCCGGCCACGGTTTCGACCACCACCTCGGTCTTGCCGGTTTCCGCCAGGACGAGCGCCGCCACGCAGCGGGTGCCGTTGCCACAGGCCCCGCTCTCGCTGCCGTCGGGATTGTGGATGCGCATGAAGACGTCGCCCTTCGACGACGGTTCCAGCGTCAGCAGCTGGTCGAAGCCCACGCCGCGCCGCCGGTCGCCGACCGCGCGTACGGCTGCCTCGTTCAGCCGGCCCGCGCCCTGGCGCGCGTCGAGCACGACGAAATCGTTGCCGAGGCCATGCATCTTCAGGAACGGCAGTTCCTGCGCGGTGGCGGGCTTGAGAACGGGCTGGGTCATGGCTGGGGGTTTATATGGCGATCCGAAGCACCCTGTCCAACCGTCAGCGGCCGCGGCGCATGGGCGCATGCCCTAAACGAAATGGCCCGCGCGAGGCGGGCCATCGTCACGCGATCGGCAGGACGGCTACTCCGCCGCCTGCTGCGCATTCTCCAGCGGCATGGCGGGGCCGTAGGGGCGGCCGGAATCCTCAAACTCGGTGCGCCACATCTCGCGCTCGAAGCCGGAATAGTCATTCAGCGCGATGTGCTGCAGGCAGCGATTGTCGATCAGGGCGACGGCTCCCTGGCTCCAGCGGAAGCGGCAGGTGAATTCCGGCCGCTCGATCCAGCGCTGCAGATAGTCGATGAGCGGGCGGCTCTCGGCCTCAGTCATGTCCTTGAAGCGGGTGCAATAGTCGCCGGCGAGGAACAGGCCCTTCTTGCCGGTTTCGGGGTGGACACGGACGAGCGGCTGCTCGGTTTCGTTCGCCAGGTACTTGGCCAGTTCATCCTGCGTGATGTTGAAATGGTTCTCCGAGCCCTGCTTGGCCATCGACTTGCTGCCGCCGGCGCCATCGCCGCCCTTGCCGTACAGGCCGGACGCGGTGTGGATGACGATCAGGCGGTCGCACAGGGCCTGCATGCCGGGCGACAGGTTGTCGTAGGCGATCTGCAGGTTCGAGAACATGGTGTCGCCGCCATAGGGCGGGCAGACCTTCGAATAGAGCAGGAAGCCGGAATTGGGATTCTGGCGGATCGTCTGGTCCATGTGCCAGCGGTCGCCGTAATTGCGCAGATTGGCCTTGGTCTCGGCCTTGCGCACCAGCTGCGAAAGGTACTTCGTGCCGGCCATCGGCTTCACATAGAAGGTGATGGTCGCCTTGCCGAACTTTGCGGCCATGGCGTCGAACTCGGCCAGGTCGAACGTCTGGTCGCGGAAGAACACGACCATGTTGTCGAGCCAGGCCTGCCGCACCTCGGCATGGGTCTCGGCGTCCATCGCCTTCAGGTCGCTGACGCCCTCGATCTCGGCGCCGAGCGAGCCGGCAATGGGGTGGACCTTGATCCGATTGAAATTCCGTTCGGGGCGCATCATGGGTGGTTCCTCCTGACCCGGTTCGCCGTTTCTTGGGCGGATTTTAGCCGGACGGCGGCGAAAGCCCAGTACGCGATGGGCAAGGCGGATTTGCTGGAATAGCAAATAAGAGGCAGTATTGATTGCCGAGTGAGATTGCCGGATGCGGCTTCCGCCCCTCGCCTCCTTGACTTTCCGCCCCCCAGGGTGTTTTTAGCCCGCGAATTCCACGTTCTGTTCGCAGAACCGGTGACGAGGATCAGGCCTTGGGCCGGGATCCCAAGCCAAACGCCAGTCCGCGAGTATCGCGCACTGGCGCCCATTCTGTTTGTTTGAGGTCTGGACGGCATGTTCGAAACCCTGAGCGGCAAACTTGGCACGGTGCTGGACCGGCTGCGGAAACGCGGCGCGCTGTCCGAAGCCGATGTCGGGGAAGCCCTGAGGGAAATTCGCGTCGCCCTGCTGGAGGCCGACGTCGCCCTGCCGGTGGTGAAGACGTTCATCGACGGGGTGCGGCCCAAGGCCATCGGCGCCCAGGTACTGAAGTCGGTCACGCCCGGCCAGATGGTCATCAAGATCGTCCACGACCACCTGGTCGAGATGCTGGGCCAGACGGTCGAGGGCATCGACCTGAACGCCCCCGCCCCGGTCGCCATCCTGATGGTCGGCCTGCAGGGTTCGGGCAAGACGACCAGCACCGCCAAGATCGCCAAGCGCCTGCAGGACCGCGACAAGAAGCGCGTGCTGATGGCCTCGCTCGACGTCGCCCGCCCCGCCGCGCAGGAGCAGCTGCGGATTCTCGGCGAGCAGGCCGGCGTGAACACCCTGCCCATCGTCGCCGGCCAGATGCCGGTCGAGATCGCCAAGCGCGCCGCCAACGCCGCCCGCCTCGGCGGCTACGACGTGCTGATGCTGGACACCGCCGGCCGCCTGCACGTGGACGAGGCGCTGATGAGCGAAGTGGCCGCGGTGCGCGACGCCACGGGCCCGCACGAAATCCTGCTGGTCGCCGACGCGCTGACCGGCCAGGACGCGGTGAACGTCGCCCAGTCGTTCAAGGACCGCGTCGGGGTCACCGGCATCGTGCTGACCCGCGTGGACGGCGATGGCCGCGGCGGCGCGGCTTTGTCGATGCGCGCGGTTACCGGCGCGCCGATCAAGATCATGGGCGTCGGCGAAAAGCTGGATGCCATCGAGGACTTCCACCCCGACCGCATCGCCAACCGCATTCTGGGCATGGGCGACATCGTTTCGCTCGTCGAGAAGGCGGCGGAGACGATCGAAAAGGAAGAAGCCGAGGCCATGGCGGCCAAGCTGGCCAAGGGCCAGTTCGACTTCGACGACCTGCGCCAGCAACTGCGCCAGATGAAGAAGATGGGCGGCATGCAGGGCCTGATGGGCATGCTGCCGGGCATCGGCAAGATGAAGCAGCAGATGAAGGACGCCAATATCGACGAGAGCGTCCTGAACCGGCAGGAAGCGATCATCAACTCGATGACGCCGAAGGAACGCCGCAACCCGAAGGTCATTCACGCCTCGCGCAAGCAGCGCATCGCCAAGGGCGCCGGCGTGAGCGTGAGCGACGTCAACCGCCTGATGAAGCAGCAGATGCAGATGGCGGACATGATGAAACGCGTCAACAAGCTGGGCCAGAAGGGCTTCATGCGCAGCCTCGGCGGCATGATGCCCGGCGGCCCGAAATTCAACTGAGACATCCGAACTAGCGAGAAGGAAGACCCTATGTCCGTAAAGATCCGCATGACCCGCGCCGGCACCAAGAAGCGGCCGTTCTACCGCATCGTCGTGGCCGACAGCCGCAGCCCGCGCGACGGCCGTTACATCGAGCGCGTGGGCACCTATGACCCGATGCTGCCGAAGGACCGCGAGCGCGTGACCCTGGACCTGGAAAAGGCCAAGGCCTGGCTGGCCAAGGGCGCGACCCCGACCGACCGCGTCGCCCGCTTCCTGACCGATGCCGGCGTGTACCAGTGGAAGCACGGCAATAACCCGAAGAAGGCGCTGCCGAAGGCGAAGGCCCAGGAGCGCGCCAAGGCCGCCGCCGAAGCCGCTGCCAAGCCGGCCGAACCGGCCCAGGCCTAACCACCCATGGCCGCCGACACCATCTGTATCGGGGTGGTGGTGGCGGCGCATGGTGTGCGTGGCCAGGTCAAGGTGCGCAGCTTCACGGAGGATCCGCTGAAGCTCGGCGCCTATGGCCCGGTGACCGACGACAGCGGGGCGCGGCGCTTCACCGTCAAGGTGCAGGGCGCGCCCAAGGACGGGGTGGTGATCGCCACCCTGTCGGGCCTGGCGGACCGCGATGCCGCCGAGGCCCTGCGCCGGACCCGGCTGTACGTGCCGCGGACGGCGCTGCCCGCGGTGGCGGACGACGAGTTCTACCATGCCGACCTGGTCGGCCTGGAGGCGCGGACAACGGACGGCGCGGCGCTGGGAAAGGTCTCGGCGGTGCAGAATTTCGGCGGGGGCGACCTGCTGGAGATCGAGCCCCTGGCCGGCGGCGACACCCTGCTGGTGCCATTCAGCAAGGCGGCGGTGCCGGTGGTGGACCTGGCGGCGGGGACGGTGGTGATCGACCCCGTGACCGCCCTGCCCCCCGCAGGGGGCGAGCCGGAGCCCGAGCCGCCCGGAGACGAGGCGTGACGACGTGGACGGCCCGGGTCCTGACCCTGTTTCCGGGCATGTTTCCGGGGCCGCTGGGGCAAAGCCTGGCGGGCCGGGCGCTGGACGAGGGCCGCTGGCGGCTGGAAGTGACGGACATCCGGTCCTTCGCCACCGACCGGCACCGGACGGTGGACGACACCCCGTTCGGCGGCGGGCCGGGCATGGTGATGCGGCCGGATGTGCTGGCCGCGGCGATTGATGGCGTGCAGGCCGGGGCCGGAGCGGTTGCGGCCAGCCAGCCGCTGGTGTATTTCAGCCCGCGCGGAAAGCGGCTGGACCAGGCGCTGGTCGGTGAGTTTGTCGCGGCCGGCGGGGTTACGCTGGTATGCGGCCGGTTCGAAGGTGTCGACGAGCGGTTGCTCGAGGCCCGCAGCGTCAGGGAAGTCAGCCTCGGCGACTTCGTGCTGTCGGGTGGCGAGATCGCGGCGCTGGCGCTGCTAGATGCGGTGGTCAGGCTGTTGCCTGGCGTGGTCGGTACGGCGGCATCGCTGGCTGACGAGAGTTTCGCGGACGGACTGCTGGAATATCCCCAGTACACCCGCCCGCAGGCCTGGGAAGGCCGCGACGTGCCGGCCGTGCTGGTGTCAGGCGACCACGGAAAGGTCGCCGCCTGGCGTAGGGCCGAAGCGGAGCGGATTACGAAAGAGCGCCGTCCCGATCTGTGGGCGGCGCACCGAGAACGAGAGTTGAAAGGCGACAGGTGAAGTCATGAACATCATCCAGCAGATCGATCAGGAACAGGTCGACAAACTGAAGGGCCAGCGCCCGATCCCGGAATTTTCCCCGGGCGACACGCTGAAGATCAACGTGAAGGTGGTCGAAGGCGAGCGCGAGCGTATCCAGGCGTTCGAGGGCGTCTGCATCGCCCGCTCGAACCGCGGCATCAATTCGAACTTCACCGTGCGCAAGATTTCGTACGGCGAAGGCGTGGAGCGTGTGTTCCCGCTGTACAGCCCGCGCGTGGCTTCCATCGAGGTGGTTCGTCGTGGCGAAGTGCGCCGCGCGAAGCTGTATTACCTCCGCGGTCTTACCGGCAAGGCGGCCCGAATTACCGCCAAGAAGGAACCGATCGCCGCCGCCGCGCAGGAATAACGCTTAATTTTCCGACGCTGCCCGGCAGGACCGGGTGGCCCAGACTGGGTGCCCCGGTCCTGCCGGGGCACGTCGATCTTTTTTGGAGGATCGCATGACCCAGCCCCGCACCCTGTACGACAAGATCTGGGACAGCCACCTGGTCGACATCGACGAGGCCGGCAACGGAATTCTCTACATCGACCGCCACCTGGTGCACGAAGTCACCAGCCCGGTCGCGTTTTCGGGCCTGCGCCTGGCCGGCCGCAAGGTCCGCCGCCCGGACGCCACCTTCGCCGTGCCCGACCACAACGTGCCGACCACCTCGGACCGCCTGACCGGCGTGATCAAGAACGACGAGAGCCGCATCCAGGTCGAGACACTGGAGAAGAACGCCACGGACTTCGGCGTCAACTACATCCCGATGAACGATATCCGCCAGGGCATCGTCCATGTCATCGGCCCGGAACAGGGCCTGACCCTGCCGGGCATGACCATCGTGTGCGGTGACAGCCACACCGCGACGCATGGCGCCTTCGGCGCATTGGCGTTCGGCATCGGCACGTCGGAAGTCGAGCATGTGCTGGCAACGCAGACGCTGCAGCAGAAGCGCAGCAAGAACATGCGCATCAACGTGAAGGGCACGCTGCCGTTCGGCCTGACCGCCAAGGACCTGATCCTGGCGATCATCGGCAAGATCGGCACGGCCGGCGGTACAGGCTACGTCATCGAGTTCGCCGGCCCCGCCATCCAGGCGCTGTCGATGGAAGGCCGCATGACGGTCTGCAACATGACCATCGAGGCGGGCGCGCGCGCCGGCCTGATTGCGCCGGACGACACCACGTTCGAATACATCAAGGGCCGCACCTATGCGCCGAAGGGCGCGGGCTACGAGCAGGCGGTGAAGTACTGGAAGTCGCTGGTCTCGGACCCCGGCGCCAAGTACGACGCCGAGGTGGAGCTGGACGTGTCCGCGATCGAGCCGATCGTCACCTGGGGCACCAGCCCGCAGGACGTGGCGCCGATCAGCGCCAACGTGCCGGACCCGGCGCGCGAGACCGACGCCATCCGCCGCGCCAGCCTGGAACGGTCGCTGAACTATATGGGCCTGAAGGCCGGCATGCCGATCTCGGAGATCAAGGTCGACAAGGTGTTCGTCGGATCGTGCACCAACGGCCGCATCGAGGACATCCGCGCCGTTGCCGCCATCATGAAGGGCCGCAAGGTCGCCAAGGGCGTGCAGGCCATGGTGGTGCCGGGCTCGGGCCTGGTGAAGCACCAGGCCGAGGAAGAAGGCCTGGACAAGATCCTGGTCGAATCCGGTTTCGAATGGCGCGAGCCGGGCTGCTCGATGTGCCTGGCGATGAATGGCGACGAGCTGAAGCCGGGCGAGCGCGCGGCCTCGACCTCGAACCGCAACTTCGAGAGCCGGCAGGGCCCGGGCGGCCGCACCCACCTGGTGAGCCCGGCCATGGCCGCGGCGGCCGCGGTGACCGGCACGCTGAGCGACGTGCGCAAGCTGCTGGCCTGACGGGAGCATCGCAATGGACAAGTTCAAGACCCTTAGCGGGACCGCGGCGCCGCTGCCGCTGGCGAACATCGACACCGACATGATCATCCCGGCCGCCTACCTGAAGACGGTGGAGCGCGCGGGCATTGGCAAGGGGTTGTTCGGCAACATGCGCCGCAAGCCCGACGGTTCGCCCATTCCGTTCGTGCTGGACGATCCGAAGTTCAAGGGCGCCAGCATCCTGATCACCGGCGAGAATTTCGGCTGCGGCTCGTCGCGCGAACATGCGCCGTGGGCGCTGCTGGACGGCGGCATCCGCTGCATCGTGGCGCCGAGCTTCGCCGACATCTTCTTCAACAACTCGTTCAAGAACGGCCTGCTGCTGATCAAGCTGCCGCAGAGCGAGATCGACAAGCTGATGGACGACGCCAGCCGCGGCCGCAACGCCACGCTGACGGTCGACCTGGAGAAGCAGGAGATCAACGGCCCGGACGGCGGCACGATCAAGTTCGACGTCGATCCGTTCCGCAAGCACTGCCTGCTCAACGGCTTGGACGATATCGGCCTGACCATGCAGAAAGTGCCGAAGATCGACGACTTCGAGGCCAAGCAGCGGCTGGGCGAGCCCTGGCTGTACACCAAGGCCAGCTGAACCCACCCAACCGCCATCCCATAAGACACGGAGCGCCCGAATGGCCGCGAACAAGAGCCTGCTGATCCTTCCTGGCGACGGTATCGGCCCCGAGGGCATGGCCGAGGTGCGCAAAGTCATCAACTGGATGGACAAGCGCCGGGCGGTGACGTTTGACGTCGCCGAGGACCTGGTCGGCGGCGCGTCGTACGACAAGCATGGCGTGCCGATCACCGACAAGGTGATGGAATCCGCGCTCAGCCGCGCCTGCGTGCTGTTCGGCGCCGTGGGCGGCCCGACCTACGACAAGCTGCCGTTCGACAAGCGGCCCGAACGCGCGCTGCTGCGCCTGCGCAAGGACATGGACCTGTTCGCCAACCTGCGCCCGGCCGTGTGCTTCGAGGCGCTGGTCGAGGCGTCGTCGCTGAAGCCGGAACTGGTCGCCGGGCTCGACATCATGATCGTGCGCGAGCTGACCGGCGGCGTCTATTTCGGCACGCCACGCGGCATCGAGACGCTGCCCGACGGCCAGCGCCGCGGCGTCAACACGCAGGTCTACACCACGTCGGAAATCCACCGCGTGGCGGCCGTCGCCTTCGAACTGGCGCGCAAGCGCCGCAACAAGGTGACGTCGCTGGAAAAAAACAACGTCATGGAATCCGGAATCCTCTGGAAGGAGGAGGTCACCAAGCTGCACGCCGAGAAGTACAGCGACGTGCAGCTGGAGCACATGCTGGCCGACAATGGAGCCATGCAGCTGGTGCGCAACCCGAAGCAGTTCGACGTCATGGTCACCGACAACCTGTTCGGCGACATGCTGTCGGACGAGGCGGCAATGCTGACCGGTTCATTGGGCATGCTGCCGTCGGCATCGCTGGGCGCGCCGGATGCGACCGGCCGCCGCCTGGCCATGTACGAGCCGATCCACGGGTCGGCACCTGACATCGCCGGCAAGGGCGTCGCCAATCCGATCGCGTCGCTGATGAGCTTCGCCATGGCGCTGCGCTATTCGTTCGACCTGCAGGACGATGCTGACCTGGTCGAAAAGGGTATCAAGAACGTGCTGGCGGCGGGGTACCGTACGCCCGACATCATGCAGCCGGGCAAGACCAAGGTGGGCACCGTCCAGATGGGCGAGCTGCTGATCAAGGAGCTGGACAAGCTCGCGGCCTGATGACGGCGCGCCCGAGTTGCGGGCTCGTTGGAGTGCCTGGCCGCGGGAGACTGTCGATGAGACATTGTTGCTTTCCACAAGGCCAATCCAATGACTCTCTCCCCCAAATCATTCGGTTCTTTCGAGGAAATTGCGCGCCTGCTTGAGGGCTACACCCTCGGGAGCTTCAATGATCGTGAACACTGCTAGCGCTATTCAGCTGCTTTCGGCATAGAGCGGCTTTGTCGAGAACTCGAGCAGGACAGGGTACGCAGCCGTAACCTTGACCTGACCCGAGCGGTGTCTCCCTCAGAGGACAAGCCGTTCGAGCCCAAAGTCGATGATCTTTGCCGTCTGCATTGGCTGGCCCTTCACCGCAGAACCGTTTCCGTTCTGGAATACGGCTCAGGCTTTTCCACCGCGATATTCGCCCACGCCCTAAGCCTGCTGGACCGCTTCTACGGCGACTGGGCCAAGAAGAAGCTGCGATGCCAGAAGCCTTTTCATGTCCACTCGGTGGAGGAAGAGCAAAGCTTTCTCGACGTCACGGCAAACCGCCTCTCGGCCGAGCTAAAACCTTTTGCCTCGCTGTACCGGAGTTCGGTCGAGCTGACGCAAATCGACTCAAGGTTCGTCACCCTTTATTCCAATTCGCCAAATATCTCGCCAGACCTCATCTATCTTGACGGGCCATCCCAATACGCCACGACTCAGGAAGTGCGTGGTTTCACGATTGCAAACCCCGAACGCATGCCGATTGCGGCGGACATTGTCACCTTCGAGTTTTTTCTACAGCCCGGCACGCTCGTCGTCATTGACGGCCGAACCGCGAACGCGCGTTTCCTGCAAGCGTACCTGAAAAGAAACTGGGCCTATCACCATGAGGCCGCAGGCGATGTCCATCTCTTCGAGTTGCAGGAAGAACCGTTCGGCTCAATTAACAAGAGACAGATGGACTTCTGCAGAACCGGCCAGTGGCTTTTGCCAGAACGCTGATCCTTCCCCGGCACCGTCCAGATGGGCGAGCTGCCTATCAGGGAACTGCACAAGCTCGCGGCTTGATGCGCATCGCGGAGTTTGTTTCACGCCAGGGTTCTAATTTTTTCGCAATAACCGCGCGGCATCTGTAATACATTCGCCGGGCTTTACGTCGCGGGAGGAAACAGTGGAACAGCCAAAGTGGGAGTGCGTCCTCGACGCCAAGGCCGGTCTCGGCGAGGTGCCGTTCTGGTTTGAGGACGAGCAGGCGCTTTACTGGATCGACGGGTTCCGCCCGTCGCTAAACCGCACCACGTTCGGCAAGACCATCGCCGACACCCAGACCCGCGAATGGCTGACGCCCGAAGAAATTGGCAGCTTCGTCCTGTGCAAGCAGCGCGACATGGCCGTGGTCTCGCTCGAGACCGGCATCTTCTCGCTGAACATGACGACAGGCGCGACGAAAAAGCTGAACGAGGCGACCTACGACGTCACCAACCATCAGTACAATGACGGCCGCTGCGATCCAGCCGGCCGCTTCTGGGTTGGCACGCGCCGCCGCCTGGGCGCGAAGGCGCCGGACGGTTCGGGCTTTTTCTATCGCATGGATGACCGCGGCCTGGTGCCAGTAATCGACGACATCACCATGGCCAACGGCATCGCCTGGAGCCCGGACGGCAAGACCATGTATGTGGCCGACCGCCCGAAGTGGCAAATCACCGCGTTCGACTTCAACGTCAAGGACGGCACGGTCAGCAACCGGCGCAAGTTCTGCACCGTGCCGGCCGGGTACATCCCCGACGGCGCGGCGGTGGACTCTGAGGGCGGCTACTGGCTGGCCTATTACCGCTCGGGCCTGATCGTGCGCTTCAAGCCGAACGGCGAACTGGACCGCGAGCTGAAGGCGCCGACCATGCTGCCGACCATGATCGCGTTCGGCGGGCCGGACCTGAAGACCATGTTCGTCACCACGTCGGTGGTCGATCCGATGAAGCCCGACGCCCCGCGCGAGCCGAATGCCGGCGCCATTTTCCGTTGCGACGTGGGTGCCAAGGGCATCCCCGAACACCGTTACGCGTTCTTGTAAGAATCAAACAACACTCAGGGGAGACAATGATGAAGAAGTTCATGCTGGGCGGCGTCGCCGCCCTCGCGCTGCTGACGCTGGGCACCGCCGCCTTCGCGCAGGGCAAGGAGCCGATCAAGGTCGGCTTGCTCACCTCGATCACCGGCGCGCCGGCAAACGGCCTTGCTGCGCGGCTGGGCGCCGAGATCGCCATCAAGGAAATCAACACGGCCGGCGGGCTCGATGGCCACAAGCTGGAACTGGTCATCGGTGACGACCAGAACAACGCCACCCAGGCCGCAGCCGAAACCCGCCGCCTGGTCTACCAGGAGAAGATCGCCTTCCTGCTGGGGCCGTCGTCCAGCATCACCACCCTGCCCGGCATCCAGGTGCTGAACGAAGCCAAGATCGCGTCGGTCAGCGCGGCGGGCGCCAGCATTCTGACGCCGGAATTCGCGCCCTATCACTTCAGCCTGCTGGCCACCGCGGCGTTGCAGGCCAAGGTCATGGCCAATTACGTGCAGAACGTGATGAAGGCCAAGTCTGTCGCGGTGCTGAACGACGACGGCACCTTCGGCAAGGAAGGCGGCGCGGCCCTGAAGGCGGAACTCGAGGCCCGCAAGATGAACGTGACGGGCATCGAGCAGATCAGCCTGCAGGAGACCGACCTTCTGCCGCAGCTTTTGAAACTGCGCCGCGGCGACCCGCAGGCGCTGCTGATGTTCAGCGGCAGCGGCGAAGCCATCGCCAATACCCGCAAGGGCATGGCGCAGATCGGCTGGAACCCGATCTTCGTCGGCAACATCGCAGCCACCGCGCTGCACCGCGTGATCTCGACCATCGCCGGCGACAGCGCGCTGGAAGGCATGGTCGGCGTACTGTCGAAGGTCAGCACCTATTGCCCGAAGGACCCGCTGGAGGCCGGTCCGGTGCCGCAGTTCAAGAAGAAGCTCGAGGCGGCGGCGCCCGGCACGAAGGCCGATCCGCTGAGCGTCATCTACATGTACGACGCGGCCTATATCTTCAAGGCGGCGTACCTCGGCACCGGCGGCAAGACCGACGGCCCGACCATCGCCAAGTGGATCGAGGGCAATTCGGCGAAGCTGACCGGCCTGGTCGGCGGCACCGCCGAGGTGAGCAAGGACAACCACTTCGCGTACGGCGTGAAGTCGCTGGCCATGATCGCCGATTTCAACAAGCCGCGGGCCGATGGCCTGCTGCGCCGGGTCGATTGCCCGTAAGCATCGGTACTAGCTAGATGTGGAGCGGCCCGTCGCGAGACGGGCCGTTTTCATTTGAGGGTTAGCGCGGTGGCGCGGCGTCGAATTCCGCGAGCTTCGTGCCGGTGCCGCCGAGCAGCGTGAGATGCGCGCCCTCGAGCCGCCAGTTGCGCACCGCGCCAAGCGTGGTGAAAAAGCGGTCCTCGACCTTGCCGGCATTGATGCAGGCCATCTTGGTGGCGGCGACCGGGCCGAAGGTCAGCGCGGTGCGATCAAGCACATAGGTGCCGTTCATACGGTTGCAGCCGCCGGAACCGGTCACGCGCTTCTCGGCCGATTGCAGCAGGATGTAGGGCGTGCCGACACCATCGCTCACCCGCACGCCATCGAGAGCGACGAGGTTCCAGGTGGTGTTCTCGAGTTGCGGCGCACCGCTGCCCGTGGCGCAGCCGGCAAGCAGCAGAACGGCCAGTGATACGGCGTACCGGTTCATGACGGCCCCTATCTCATTTTGGTCAGCACATCGTTCCACAAACGCGTCGTGTAGCCGATCTTGTCGCCGTAGACGGCGGGGAAAATCATGTTGGTCGCGCCCCATGAGGCGATCTGTTTCAGGCGCTCGATAATCAGGTCGGTCGGTCCGCCCACTAGGAAGCGGCGGCCGAGAAATTCGAGCAGGCCGTTTTCCTCGACGATGCGCGCGTTGTTCGCAGTCTTGCCCGACTGGTTGTGTTCGTTGGAATTGTAGCCTTCCATCAACCGGCGCATGCCGGGCTGCAGATGCTCGGGCACGAACTTGCCCTCCATGCTGAAACGGAAGGCGTGGTTGGCGCTGGCGGCCATGGTCCACGACACTTCGCGCCAGGCAGCCTCCTCGGTTTCCGCGAAGTATGGCTTCACGAAGAACCAGATCTCGACATCCTCCGGCTTGCGGCCGGCAGAGCGCGCGCCGTCGTGCACGCGGCGGATGCTGTCCTTCACCACCTCCTCGCTGGCGCCATGGGCGAAGATCACGCCGTCAGCCAGCTGGCCGGCGAGGTGCATCATCTTCGGTCCCTCGGCGGCGAACCAGATGGGTACCGGGACGACCGGCCAGTTCAGCCTGAACTTGTTGCCGCGCCAGTCGGCCTCCTCGCCGTTGCAGAGCGTCCGCAAGACCCGGCAATAGGCCTCGAAGTCGGCCATCTTGGCCGGCTTCTCGCCGATCGTGCGCAGCGCGCTGTCGCCAGTCGCGACACCGAACGAGAACCGGCCCCCGGAGAGTTTCTGCACCCCCGCGATGCCGCTGGCCATCACAGCCGGGTGGCGGGTGACGGTGTTGGACACGGTGGAGGCCAGGCGGATGCGCTTCGACGTCATCGCCGCGGCGGTCAGGCCGACGAACATGTCGGGCATCAGGTTCTGGGTGTCGCCGTAACAGGCGAGGTCGTAGCCCAGCCCCTCGGCCACTTTCAGCCATTCGAGGTAGCCGTCGAGCTCGTTGTAGAAGCCGACCGTGCCGAACTGCAGATTCATGGTCAATTCCTCAACGCCTCAGCGCGGCGGCCATGCAACGTTCGAAGAAGGCGAACAGGCCCTCGTCCAACGCCTCGAACATCAGGGCCAGTTGGCCGGCGTCGGTATCGGCGCGGATGACGCTGGCGGTGAATTCCACCCGGTCCGGGTCGGTCGCGCGCTTCAGCACGCCCGGCAGAACCGCGCCATCCGTGAAGGTGCAGGCAGCCTCGCCGGCCGCGACCAGCACGCCGCCCAGCGACCAGTTCATGACATCGAACTCGCCGCCGCCGATCTCGACCCGCAAATGGGGCCGCGCCGCGCGCCGGTTGCGGCGCATTTCGCGCCTGCCCATGGTGTAGCCGTAACGGGCCGCCATGCCTGTTCCACTCCCAAACCAGGCCCGATTCGCTGCGGTTTTCGCGCTTTTTGCGAAACCTGCGCACCGGACTGCCAGGGCCGGTGGCGAATCGAAGCCGCCAGCTATCGTGCAACGCGGCCTGCCCGTAAGTCCAGTGTTTCCGCCGATTCGCGGGCGGGCCCGCAGCGAGACCCGCTACAGCAGTGCGACTCCCAGCGGCGTAGCGCGGCACACTCACTTGCGTGACGCGTCTTTTGCGTTATCAAGGACAGGCGTTTCAGCCAATTCAGGGAGACGGAAATGTCCGCTCGCAACACGCTCACCGCGATCATCAAGAAGAACACCGATTGCAGCAATGCGACCGCCAACAGCACGTTCGGCGACATCCTCGCCGCCATCGTGAAGGTCACCAAGAAGGAAGGCCGCCTGTCTCTGCCGGGCTTCGGCACCTTCACCGTCGTCAAGCGCGCCGCGCGCAAGGGCTTCAACCCGCGCACCGGCCTGCCGATCACCATCAAGGCGCGCAAAACCATGCGCTTCAAGGCCGCGGTCGGCCTGCGCGACATCTAGGCCAGACCGGGCTGCAAGCTGCAGGGCGGCGGCCGCAGGGCCGCCGCCCTTGTTTTTGGTGGGAAAGTCGCCCGCTGGCCCCCACTTGATCGGGCGCCTGTCGCGGCGTAAAACCCGCGCCATTCCCCGGAATTAGGGGGCGGGTTCCGACCTTGCCGGACCCCCAGAAGTTAAGGATAGGACCATGGGCTACAAGGTTGCCGTCGTTGGCGCCACCGGCGTGGTGGGCCGCGAAATGCTGAACATCCTCCACGAGCGCCAGTTTCCGGCCTCGGAAGTCACCGTGCTGGCGTCGCGCCGCTCGGTCGGCAAGGAGGTCACGTTCGGCGACCGGGTCCTGAAAATAAAGGCGCTGGAGGATTTTGACTTCACCGGCATCGACATCTGCCTGATGTCGGCGGGCGGCGCGGTCTCGAAGGAATGGTCGCCCAAGATCGCCGCCAAGGGCGCGGTCGTGATCGACAATTCCTCGCAGTGGCGGATGGACCCCGACGTGCCGCTGGTCGTGCCGGAGTGCAATGCCTCGGCGATTGCCGGCTATGGCAAGAAGGGCATCATCGCCAACCCGAACTGCTCGACGGCGCAGCTCGTCGTCGCGCTGAAGCCGCTGCACGACCGCGCGACGATCAAGCGCGTGGTGGTGTCGACCTACCAGTCGACCTCGGGCGCCGGCAACGAGGGCATGGACGAACTGTTCGCCCAGACCAAGGCGATCTACGTGAACGATTCGGTAGAACCGAAGAAGTTCTCGAAGCAGATTGCGTTCAATGTGATCCCGCACATCGACGTGTTCATGGACGACGGCTACACCAAGGAAGAGTGGAAGATGTCGTCGGAGACGCGGAAGATCCTCGATCCGAAGATCAAAGTGACCGCGACCTGCGTGCGCGTGCCGGTGTTCGTCGGCCATTCCGAGGCCGTGAATGTCGAGTTCGAGCAGCCGCTGTCGGCCGACGAGGCGCGCGACATCCTGCGTGAATCGCCCGGCATCATGGTGATCGACAAGCGCGAGCCCGGTGGCTACATGACGCCGATCGAGTGCGTCGGGGAATACGCCACCTACATCTCGCGCCTGCGCGACGATTTCACGGTCGAGAACGGCATCAGCTTCTGGTGCGTGTCGGACAACTTGCGCAAGGGCGCGGCGCTCAACGCCGTGCAGATCGCCGAGATCCTGGGATCGCGGTACCTGAAAAAGGCAGCGTAAGCCGCTTCGATAGAATGAACCGTCGCCCGCGCAGCGATGCGCGGGCGATTTCTTTTTGACCTAGGCCACCCGTTCGCACCGCGGGTTGAAACTCGGCGCGTTAAATTCCGCCTGCGCCTGGACCAGCAGCGGTTCCTTGCTGCCGCCATCGACACTTGCCAGCAGCACGCCGTAGATGGCTGCCGTGGCGAAGGCCATGGCTTTCTTCGGCGTCTTGCCGCGCAGCAGGCGGGCGAGGAACACGGCGGAGAACATGTCCCCGGCACCGTAGATGAGGTCGTTCAGTTCCGGCGTCGTGGCGGCCCAGACGCCGTCGCGCGTCGCCACCATGGTTTCGAGCTGGCCGGGCGTGCGGTCCTCACGCCGGACCGAGGTGCAGACTACCATCTTCGGGCCGAGGTCGAGGCCGGCGCGCAAGGCCGCAATGGCGGTGGCGAGACTGTCTATCCGGCGACCCGTCAGCCATTCCAGTTCGAACTGGTTCGGCGTGATGATGTCGGCCGCAGGCACCAGCGAGTCGCGAATCGCCGCCGCGAGATCGGGCGGCACGTAGACGCCGTCGCCGACCTCGCCAATCACCGGGTCGCACAACCACACGGCAGCCGGGTTCGCGGTACGCACGGTAAGCGCGGCATCCAGCGCAGCGGCGGCATTGTCGGCCTGGCCCAGCCAGCCCGTCAGCACGGCCTGGCAGCCTTTGAACAGGCCAATGCCGTCCATCGACGCGACAAGCGCCCGCACCTCGACCGCCGGGGTAAAGCGGATGGCCGGCTTGCCGTGCCCGTTGTGGAAGGCGAGCACCGCCGCCGGCACTGGCCAGACCTCGAAGCCGAGGCGCTGCAACGGGAAGGTCGCGGCGCTGTTGCCGACATGGCCGTAAACGGTGTGCGACTGGATCGACAGGATGGCCATGAGGTATCCGGGGACGAAAATGCTGCGCTGCACCTTGCCACGCCGCGCGCTTCCTTTGTAGTGTGATTGCTTCCCAGCAACGGATGCCCCTTCATGGCCGTCACCGTCCGCCCCCGCCGCAGCGTGCTGTACATGCCCGGCTCGAACGCCCGCGCCCTGGACAAGGCGCGCTCGATCCCGGCCGATGGCCTGATCCTGGACCTGGAAGACGCCACCGCGCCGGACGCGAAGCCGATGGCCCGCGAGCAGATCGCGGCGGTGCTGAAGGCCGGCGGGTTTGGCGGGCGCGAGCTGATCGTCCGCATCAACGGGCTGGACACGCAATGGGGCAAGGACGACCTGGCCGCCGCGTCGAAGGCCGCGCCTGACGCCATCCTGCTGCCCAAAGTGGAAAGCCGCGCCCAGGTGCTGGAAGTGGCGTCGCTGATGGACCGGCACGGCGCGCCGGCGACGACCGCCATCTGGTGCATGATGGAAACGCCGAAAGGCATCCTGCATGCGGAGGAGATCGCCGCCGCATCGCCCCGCGTGGCCTGTTTCGTCATGGGCACCAACGACCTGGTGAAGGACGTGCATGCGCGGCACACCGCCTTGCGCCTGCCGATCATCACGGCCCTGTCGCATTGCATGCTGGCCGCGCGCGCCTATGGCCTGGCGATTCTCGACGGCGTGTACAACGACCTGAACGACGACGAAGGCTTCAAGGCGACCTGCGCCCAGGGCGTGGAGTTCGGCTTCGACGGCAAGACGCTGATCCACCCGAAGCAGGTCGAGCCGTGCAACGCGGCCTTTGCGCCGTCGGCGGACGAGGTCGCGCTGTCGCGCCGGATCATCGCGGCGTTCGCGCAGGCGCAGGCCGAGGGCAAGGCGGTGGTGCTGGTCGACGGCAAGCTGATCGAGAACCTGCACGTGGAAAACGCCCGGCGCGTCGTCGCCCTGGCCGAGGCCATCGAAAAGCTGGCGGCGGCCTAGGCTCCACCCCGGCAACCATGTGCGCGCCGGAACGTTGAGTCGGGATATCGCTGCGGGGAATGGCCATGACCAATACAAAAACCAATAGCGGCAATTTCTTCGAGGACTTCAAGGTCGGGCACTACCTGCCCCACGCCACGCCACGCACCGTCACGCTGGGCGACGTGGCGCTGTACAACGGGCTGTTCGGCGGCCGCTTTCCTGTCACGTCGTCGGACGACTTCGCGCGCGGCCTGGGCCTGTCGCGCAGCCCGGTGGACGAACTGCTGGTGTTCCACATGGTGTTTGGCAAGACGGTGCCGGACATTTCGCTGAACGCGGTGGCGAACCTGGGCTATGCCGATTGTCGCTGGCTGGCGCCGGTTTGGCCGGGCGACACCATCACCGCGCGCTCGAACGTGATCGGCCTGAAGGAAAACTCCAACAAGCAGAGCGGCGTGGTGTACGTGCGCTCGACCGGGCGCAACCAGTCGGACGAGCCGGTGCTGGACTATGTGCGCTGGGTCATGGTGCGCAAGCGCGACCTCGCCGCGCCGGCGCCGGAAACGGTGGTGCCGTCGCTGCCCGCCGCCGTCGCGGCCAGTGACCTGGTAATTCCGACCGGGCTGGACTTCACCAAATATGACGGCGCGCTGGCGGGATCGCCGTTCCGCTGGGACGACTACGAGGTCGGCGAGAAGATCGACCATGTGGACGGCAGCACGATCGAGGAAGCCGAGCACCAGATCGCCACGCGGCTGTACCAGAACAATGCCAAGGTGCACTTCAACCAGCACCTGCAGGGGCAGGAGAAATCCGGCAAAAGGCTGGTCTATGGCGGCCACATCATCAGCATGGTGCGGGCGCTGAGTTTCAACGGGCTGGGCGGCGCGGCAATGGTGGCGGCGCTCAACGGCGGCCGGCACGTGAATCCCAGTGCGGCAGGCGACACCATCTATGCGTGGTCGGAAGTGCTGGCGAAGGAAGAGTTCGCCGGGCGCAAGGATGTGGGCGCGCTGCGCCTGCGCACCACGGGAATCAAGAACCGTGCGGCGACGGAATTTCCCGGCCCGGATGGCACGGGGAAATATCCCGACGATGTGGTGCTGGACCTCGACTACTGGGTGTTGATGCCGCGCCGGTAACCATCATGCCAGGAACGACACCGCTCGACAAAACCCTGCCGAAGGGCATTTTCGGTTTCATCTGGCGCATCAGTGCGCGTGACCAGATCCTGCTGTCGATCCTGGCGGTGGCGGTGTTCCTGCTCAACACCGCACCGCTGGAAATCCAGCGGCGGGTCGTCAACGACGCGATCAAGAACCCGGACTTTACCGCGATCTTCTGGCTGGCGCTCGCCTATGCCGGGGTCGAGTTGCTGCACGGCGGCCTGAAATATCTGATGAACGTCTATCGCGGCTGGATCGGCGAGAAGGCCACGCGGCGCCTGCGGCTGGACGTGCACGCCACGTCGACCGGCGCGCAGGACAGCGCACGCGACGGTATCGAGGTTGCCGTGGTCGTGGCGGAGACGGAGGCGGTGGGCGGCTTCGTCGGCATGGGCATTTCTGAACCGCTGCTGCAGGGCGGCCTGCTGGTCAGCGTGTTCGGCTACATGGCCTGGCTGCAGCCGTGGATGGCGCTGCTGTGCGCAGTTTTGTTCATTCCCCAGGCCGCCGTCGTGCCGTGGCTGCAACGGGTGATCAACCGGCGGGCGGCGGAACGTATCGTCGTCTTGCGCGAGGTCAGCGCCGGCATCGTCGCCCATCCGGAACTGGTCGATGGCGCCGATGACGGGTTCGAGGCGGGCACGCAGAAAGTGTTCGAGCTGAACATAGGCATCTTCCGCCTGAAGTACGGCCTGAACTTCATCATGAACACGCTGTACCACGTGAGCGTGGCAGGGGTACTGGGCGTGGGCGGGTGGCTGGTGGTGCACGGGCAGATCGAGGCCGGCACCGTGGTGGCGTTCCTGACCGGCCTGCACCGCACCCGCGACCCGTGGAGCGACCTGATCAACTTCCTGCGCGAATGGTCGGTGGCGAACGTGAAGTATCACCTGATTGCCGACCTGCAGGCGCGGTTTGAGGCGACGCCAGCAAAGTCGTAAGGCACGCGGGAATATGTTCCAGCTTCCACGCGTGAGAATGTTCCGGTTATGTTTACATATCCGATTACGGGATATGTCATGAATGACACTACTTTTGATCTGGAGACTGAAACGATCTGCCTGGAGGGCGATCCGGGCACGATTGCCTTCGCCCTGCCGAAGGGCTGGGTGCGTGCCCAGCTCTACGAGGATTCAATTTACTCGTGGATGTTCGACTCGCCCGATGGCCGGAGCAGCGTCTTTGTCGGCCTTCTCGATATCGATGTTTCCGAACCACAGGCGGCGGAGCCGCTGCAAAAATTTATGCTGGCCTGTGCGCTGACAGTGCTTGTCCGCGCAAACATGAAGGATGGCCACGGCGACCATCAGCGTGAGCCGGACGGTTATCACGTCTGGACACAGGCTAGCGGACAAGATGGTTCAGGGGCTTTCGTCGACTTTGCTTGGGCCAAGGTCCTAGATATGGGCGACCGTGGCGTGGAGAGACCGGAAATCTATTTCGTCACTGACGCGGACGCGGTGGACGCACAGAAGACGAAAGTACTGAAACAACATTTCGAAGCAGAACTGAATTCAATTGCCGACCAGCTGCGCGGCAAGAAGACCCTGCCGCCGGGAATTGGTCCGGCGGTGCCGTGGCGCAAGGCGGTGTTGAAGTGCGCAGATGGCGGCACGCTGACCTGCAAGACACCTCTGGGCTGGACGGCGCAACTGGGCACCGACGGCATTTGGTGGTTTGAGGACAAGGCCGGGCGCTGGCGCCATGAACTGGGCGCGCAGGTGATCGACAAGGTGAGCAAGCGCGCGATGGAAAAGGCGCTCGAGGCCAATGTGAAAAAGGTCGCCGCATTCGCCCGCGACAATTTAAATCTCGTCGCGCCGCCTGACGTCATCCGGCATAAGAATGGTCGCCGCGTCGAGATCACCTTCGAAGATAATCCGGAGGGACGCCCGCAGACCATCACGCGCTGGTACGCCTTCATCCACGACGACACCTATATCCGCCTGCACCGGCAGACCTTCGCCTGTGACACGACCGACCTCGGCACGCCGGACTATGCGGCGCTGAAAGCCTTCTTCGCCGAACAGACCGACGCCGCGCTGTCCAACGGCATCGACATCCGCGAGAAATAGCCGTGCCGTCGCTGCTGGAAACCGAGAGCGTCATCCTTTCGGCGCCAGCGGCGACGCTGCGCCTTATCGTACCGCGCGGGTGGAAGTGCGGCGTATATGAAAACGCCGCTGGTGAATGGGCCGCCGAAAGCCCTGGCGACAACTACACGCTGTATATCAAGCTCGACCCGATGCCGGCCAGCCACCGATGCCGAACGAAAAAATGACGCAGGAGATTCTTTCCATAGCCCGGGACTGGGCGGAGCAGTATCCGAATGCCGTCTTTGAAACACGGCATGACGATGGAATCCTGCGGTTCCGCCGCGAGTACAGCGACAATGACGAGAGGCAGCTCTGTCATTTCTTTGAATTCGGCCGCATCTTCGACCGTGGAGATGCCGGCGTGCGCAGCCTGCGCCTGACGCTGGTTTGCGTCGATGGCTTGCGTGACGCTCCCCTTACCGCTGCGCTGGTCGTTCATTGCGACGCGGAGGCCGAGCGCCTGGCCGGCTGCATCGCCAACTGGGCGTGCCAAACGGCAGACGATGTTGTGTGGCGGCGGGTGCAGGGTCAAAGCCAGCATTCGACATGGAACGGCAGAATTCCGCTCGACTGGTCGTTCGATGATGACGCCGACGGGGCATGGCACGCCCGCAGCCCATGCGGCGATCATTTGCTCTCGATCCTGGCCGGTGCAGCGCGAGCACCGGGCATTGAGGACGATGACGACGTCGCCGACCAGATTATCGCCCTGGTCAAGTTCACCACACAGAGGCTTCACGCCCTCGACCTGGAAGGCGACGTGGAAATATCGAAGCTGGGAGACGATTCGACGGTGGTTGTTCACGGGCGATTCTTCGACGACAAGAACGGCCGGAAACTGATCCGCCGCTGGTATGCCTTCACCCCGCTCGGCGATCTTGTGAGCTCGGTGCAGTTCAACTACGTCGTGCCGGCAGCGCGTGGCCATGACACCGACGTTCTGGCGCACGCGCAGTTCTTTGCTGACCGGCTGCGCTATCTCGATCCGGAAGCATTGCCGGCCTCGCCGTCGATTTGAAAAGACGGACAAGCGGCGCACCTCCTGCGATCCGTTCTCAACTATTCGCCGCAGGCCGAATAAAGGCCTGAAATCGTTGACTTGAAGGCGCGGCGGACTAGTATCCGGCGATGCCTTTTCGGGCCGCCGTCCGGCGGCCCGCGCCCATTTCGACCACCCGCTCCGTCCAGGGACAGCCCCAGGAATCCTCATGGCCATTATCGACCGCCCGCTGTCACCCCACCTCCAGATCTACCGCTGGCGGATCACCATGGCGCTGTCGATCCTGCACCGGGTCACCGGCTGCGCGCTGGGCGTCGGCACCCTGCTGCTGGCCTGGTGGCTGATCGCCGCGTCGCGCGGGCCGGAGCATTTCGCCGTGGTCAGCTGGTTCCTGGGCAGCATTATCGGCCGCCTGGTCCTGTTCGGCTTTACCTGGGCCGTGTTCCACCACCTGTGCAGCGGCGTGCGCCACCTGTTCTGGGACGCGGGCAAGGGCTTCGACCTGAAGACCGCGACCCTGTCGTCCTACCTGGTGATTGCCGGCGGCGTCGTGCTGACGCTGGTCACCTGGATCCTTGCCTACGCGCTGAGGGGCTGACCCATGTCCGACTCGTTCCGCACCCCGCTCGGCCGCGTGCGCGGCCTCGGCTCCGCCAAGAAGGGCGCGCACCACTGGTGGATGCAGCGCGTCACCGCGGTGGCGCTGATCCCGCTGGTCGTGCTGTTCACGGCCTATCTGGTCATGCTGACCGGGCAGGACTGGGATGTCGTCTATTACGTGCTGGGCCGGCCGACCGCCGCGCTGATCACCACGCTGCTGGTCGTCGCACTGTTCTGGCACCTGTCGCTGGGCCTTCAGGTCGTGATCGAGGACTATGTCCACGACGAGTGGATCAAGCTGATCGGCATCCTGGCCGTCAAGTTCGCGTGCATCTTTGTCGGCGGGGCCTGCATCTTCGCCATTCTGTCCATGGCCATTGGAGGCTGAGTTGGCATCCGCCTATCCGGTAATCGACCACGAGTATGACGTCGTCGTCGTCGGCGCCGGCGGCGCTGGCCTGCGTGCGACCATGGGCATGGCTGCGGCCGGCCTGAAGACCGCCTGCATCACCAAGGTGTTCCCGACCCGCAGCCACACCGTGGCGGCGCAGGGCGGCATTTCGGCGGCGCTGGGCAATATGGGCGAGGATGACTGGCGCTGGCACATGTACGACACCGTCAAGGGGTCGGACTGGCTGGGCGACCAGGACGCCATCGAATATCTGTGCCGCGAGGCCATCCCCTCGGTCATCGAGCTGGAGCATTTCGGCGTGCCGTTCAGCCGCACCGAAGAGGGCAAGATCTACCAGCGCGCCTTCGGCGGCATGACCAAGAACTACGGCCAGGAAGCGGCGCAGCGTACCTGCGCCGCGGCCGACCGCACCGGCCACGCCATCCTGCACACGCTGTATTCGCAGTCGCTGAAGTACGACAGCCAGTTCTTCATCGAGTACTTCGCGCTCGACCTGATCATGGAAGACGGCGAATGCCGTGGCGTCATGGCCTGGAACCTGGCCGACGGCACGTTGCACCGTTTCCGCGCCCACATGGTGGTGCTGGCGACCGGCGGCTATGGCCGCGCCTACTTCTCGGCCACCTCGGCCCATACCTGCACCGGCGACGGTGGCGGCATGGTGCTGCGCGCCGGCCTGCCGCTGCAGGACATGGAGTTCGTGCAGTTCCACCCAACCGGCATCTATGGCTCGGGCTGCCTCGTCACCGAAGGTGCGCGCGGCGAAGGTGGCTATCTGGTCAACTCGAACGGCGAGCGCTTCATGGAGCGCTACGCCCCCTCGGCCAAGGACCTGGCCTCGCGCGACGTCGTCAGCCGCGCCATGACCATGGAAATGCGCGAGGGCCGCGGCGTGGGTCCGAAGAAGGACCACATCTACCTGCACCTCGACCATCTCGACCCGAAGATTCTGCACGAACGCCTGCCCGGCATCTCGGACAGCGCTCGCATCTTCGCCGGTGTCGACGTGACCAAGCAGCCGATCCCGATCCTGCCGACCGTGCACTACAACATGGGCGGCATTCCGACGAACTATCACGGCGAAGTGCTGACCCTGAAGGACGGCAACCCGGATTCCGTGGTGCCCGGCCTGATGGCCATCGGCGAGGCCGCCTGCGTGTCGGTGCACGGCGCCAACCGCCTCGGCTCGAACTCGCTGATCGACCTTGTGGTGTTCGGCCGCGCCGCCGCCAAGAAGGCCGCGCAGGTCGTAAAGCCTGACACCAAGCACAAGAAGGTGAGCGCCGGCGTCGAGGACGCGATCCTTGCCCGCCTCGACCGCTTCCGCAATGCCAAGGGCGGCACCCGCACCGCCGAGCTGCGCGCCAACATGCAGGCGACGATGCAGGCGAACTGCGCCGTTTACCGCACCGGCGAAGTGCTGGACGAAGGCGTGAAGAAGATCGCCGAGGTCAATGCCGGCATGCCCGACATCGGCGTCACCGACCGCTCGATGGTGTGGAATTCGGACCTGGTCGAGACGCTGGAACTGGACAGCCTGCTGGCCCAGGCCACCATCACCATGAACGGCGCGGCCAACCGCAAGGAAAGCCGCGGCGCCCATGCGCGCGAGGATTTCCCGAACCGCGACGACGTCAACTGGATGAAACACACGCTGGCCTGGATCGACGGCAAGGGCAGTGTGAAGATCGACTATCGCCCGGTCCACACCTACACGCTGACCAACGACATCGAGTACATCGCGCCCAAGGCGCGCGTGTACTGATCCGGAGAGAGCCATGGCCGAGTTCAACCTGCCCAAGAATTCCAAGATCACCGAGGGCAAGACGCACAAGGCGCCAGCCGGCGCCAAGAACGTGCGCAATTTCCGCGTCTACCGCTGGAATCAGGACGACGGCAAGACACCGTCCGTCGACACGTTCGAGGTCGACATGGACACCTGCGGCCCGATGGTTCTGGACGCGCTGATCAAGATCAAGAACGAGATGGACTCGACCCTTACGTTCCGCCGCTCGTGCCGCGAGGGCGTATGCGGTTCCTGCGCCATGAACATCGACGGCCAGAACACGCTGGCCTGCACCAAGAGCTGCGACGACACCAAGGGCGATGTGGCGATCTACCCGTTGCCGCACATGAAGGTGGTCAAGGACCTGGTGCCGGACCTGACCACGGCCTATGCGCAATACGCTTCGATCAAGCCGTGGATGCAGACGCAGAGCCCGGCGCCGAGCCGCGAACGCCTGCAGTCGAAGGAAGAGCGCGAGAAGCTGGACGGCCTGTACGAGTGCATCCTGTGCTTCTGCTGCACCACGTCGTGCCCCAGCTACTGGTGGAACGGCGACCGCTACCTGGGTCCCGCCGTGCTGCTGCAGGCCTATCGCTGGATCGCCGACAGCCGCGACGAGATGACGGGCGAGCGCCTCGACGACCTCGAGGATCCGTTCCGCCTGTACCGCTGCCACACGATCATGAATTGCGCCCAGACCTGCCCGAAGGGCCTGAACCCGGCCAAGGCCATCGCCGAGATCAAGAAGCTGATGGTGGAGCGCCAGGGGTAGTCCCCGCGCCAAGGACACAGAAAAAAGGGGCGCCTGTTTGGGCGCCCCTTTTGTTTGGGCCTACGCCTTGCTGGGCTTTCCGGGAGCCGCCGCCGGTTCCTGTGCCTCGGCGGGCTTCGGATCGATGCCGGCGGTGAGGTCGTAGGCCGCAAGGCCCTGGCCAGGCGGCAGGCGGTCGAGCCAGTGCGGCTTCTTCAGGCCGTGCCGCGTGTCGTGCAGGCCGTTCGCCCAGTGCTCGCGCATCGAGGTGCGGGAAAATTCATAGTCCTTGCTGTCCAGTTCATGCGCTTGCGGCCGATAGATCAGGTGCGCGATGTGCATCTTGCCGAGCGACGGCCGGCCGACGATCTCGGCCAGGTCGGGATTTCGGCGGACCGCGGGCGGCAGCGCCGCGAGCAGGGTCTGGATCTGCGCACTGAGATTGTAGAACGTGCGGTAAGCATCGGTGTTGAGGCGCGTGCGGCTGGAATACTGGATGTCTTTCCGGCGCTGCTCGACGTCGGCCATGGTTTCAGGCGTCTTGCCACGCGACGGAAACAGGTCGACCTGGAAGCACAGCGTATTGATGCCGTCTTCGTCACCCAGCACCGCGGCAAGCGGCGTGTTCGACACGATGCCGCCATCCCACCACTTGCGCCCGTCGATCTCGATCGGCGGAAATCCCGGTGGCAAGGCTGCAGAGGCCATGATGTGTTCGGTCCCAAGGCGGCGGTCCTTGCTGTCGAAGTAAGACAGGTTGCCGGTCTCGACTTCGACCGCACCGACCGAGAGACGGACCGGCCCCTTGTTGATGAGGTCGAAATCGACGAGGCGCAGCAGGGTTTCGCGCAAGGGCCCGGTGTCGTACCACGACGTGGCGTCATCGCCACCCGATTGCACCAGCCAGGGGTTCATCGGGCGCGGGCGGAAGAAATTTGGCTGCCCGAAGGCCACGGTGTTGCCGGCGGAGAGGAAATTAAGCCAGCGCCGCCACGGCTCGACCGCAAGGTCTGCAGGCGCCCAGACGCGGTCGTTGGTTATTTCCTCCCAGAATGCGCGCAAGCGGGCGACGCGGTGTTCGGGCGGATTGCCGACGATCAGGGCGGCGTTGATCGCACCGATGGAAATGCCGGCCACCCAGTCGGGCCGGTAATTGGCTTCGTGCAACGCTTCGTAGGCGCCGGGCTGAAACGCCCCCAGCGCACCGCCACCCTGCAGGATGAGGGCGACGCGGCAACACTCGCCAAGCTGCGCCTCGGGTGTTTCGCTGGGCAGGCTTTCGCCCGCGAGCAGGTGGTGGATACGATCTAACATGGCGCGACAGTAGAACAACGGAGACGAAAGACAAACGGTCGAGGACGGCTTTATTGCCACGCCGCGGCTTGGGTTCTATTGTCGCGCCATGTCGACCGCGCCGCATCGTCGTGCCTGGATTGCGCTTTACGCGCTGATCTTCCAGCTGCTGCTGCCGCTGGCGATTCCGGCGCAGGCGACCACCGGCCAGCTGGGCGACCACCTGGTCATCTGTACTGCAGACGGTCTGAAGGCCGTCAATGCCGATGGCAGCGAGCCGGCCAAGGAAGACCTGAAATTCTCGTGCCCGCGCTGCGACGGCATCCTGCATGCGCCGGTCATTCCCGCCGCACCGCTGGCAATCCCTGCCCGTCTGGCGGCGGCGCAGGTGGTCAATATTTCCTGGGCCCCGGATCTGCCGCCAAGCCATGCGGCCACCACGCGCCACGCCCGAGGTCCCCCGCTCCACGCCTGAATTCCGTTTCATGCCGGCCCCGCCCGGGCCGGCGCATTCGAATCAGACGTCACAGGAGCGTTCACTCATGAACTGCATCACTCTGCACGCGGCAGGTATCGCCGCGCTCGCCGTCATCGCCACTGCCCACATCGCCAGCGCCCACGTCACCCTGGAGGCAAGGCAGGCGCCCGCCGCCAGCACCTACAAAGCCGTGTTCAATGTCGGCCACGGCTGCGAGGGCTCGCCGACCACGAAAATCCGCATCCAGATCCCCGCCGGCGTCGTCGGCGTGAAGCCCATGCCCAAGCCGGGCTGGGAAGTCACCGTCGTCAAGGGAAAGCTGGCTGAGCCCTACATGGATCATGGCAAGACCATCACCGAGGGCGTAACCGAAGTGACGTGGAGCGGCGGCAAGTTGCTGGACGAGCATTTCGACCAGTTCACCGCGCGCCTTACCCTTCCGGACCGTACCGGCGAGATTTGGTTTCCCGTCGTGCAGGAATGCGAAAAGGGCGCGAACCGCTGGATCGAGATTCCGGCGGCCGGCAAGTCGGCGGACGACTTGAAGTCGCCGGCCGCGCGTCTCGTTCTGACGCCGAAGCCCTAGGCCGGAATGCCGCCCGTCCCAGCGACGGGCGGCAGATCGCCATGCGACATTTCCTGATTCTGCTGTTGTGGCTTGCCGCGGCGCCCGCATGGGCGCACGCCGTGCTGCTGGATACACAGCCCGGCGATGGGATGCGGCTTGACGCCGCGCCGGCGGAAATCCGCGCGCGCTTCAACGAGCCGGTCGATGCAATTGCCGTGCGCCTCATCGATGCCCAGGGCCAAACAGTAGCCGGACCGGCAGCGACAGCAACGGACAGCACGGTGACCTTGCCGGTGCCAGCCAACCTGTCGGCCGGCCTCTACATCGTCAGCTATCGCGTTACCTCGGCCGATTCGCACCCGGTGGCCGGCAGCGTGCAGTTCGGCATTGGCATCGGGCCCACAGCCGAAGGCCAGGCGCACGTTGCGGGGCATCACGACGGGGATCGACTGTCATGGGTTGCGGCACTGAACCGCGCGCTTTTCTATGCCAGTCTATTTGTCGCCGCCGGGAGCGCTCTTTTTATTGTGCTGGTCAATGCGGGGACGCCCGCCGGTCGTGTGCTTTCTGGTGCCGCGGCGTTGGCCATCGTGACTGGGGCTGCCCGCATCGGTCTGCAGGGCCTGGCGCTCGCAGACTTGCCGGCCGGTGCGCTGGCCAGCGTTGAGTCGTGGCGCGTCGGCGCCTCAACGACACTGGGCCAGAGCATCGGCCTGACCATAGTGGGCCTGGCGGCCATGCTGCTGGGGCGGCGATCAACCCCGGTGGTGCTGTCAGGCGCGATCATCGCCGTCGGCGCCGTCGCCCTGACGGGACACGCCGCGACCGCCCAGCCGCGCTGGGTCACCACGCCGGCGATTTTTGTCCATGCACTGTGCGTGGCGTTCTGGCTCGGCGCGCTGTGGCCACTAGACCGGGCGCTGGCGCGACCGGATGCCGTTGCCATCGTCAGGCGGTTCTCGGTTCTGGCCGGTGTCGCCGTCGCGTTGCTGGTGGCAAGCGGCGCCGCAATCGCGGCCAACCAGGTACGCGGCTGGGCGCCGCTGGTGGACACGGACTATGGCCGCACGCTGCTGGTGAAGCTGGGTCTCGTTGCGGCTTTGTTGTTGCTGGCTGCCTGGAACAAGTGGCGGTTGACGCCCGAACTGGCGCGCGGCGAAACCACCGTCCTGCTGGGACAGACACCGCCACCGCGCGCGCTGAACCTGCATGAGGGCCACGCGCACGGGGCAGGAGAAGCGGCCGCCGGCATCGCGGTCGTGACCAGTGCGCGCGACCGCCAGGTCCTGATCGAGATCGATCCGGGGCGGGCCGGCCGCAACACCATAGAACTGACGTTCAGCGACACGGCGGGTCGTGTCGTGACGCCCCTTGAGGTCAGCCTGTTTCTGGCGCAATCGTCGGCGGGCATCGAGCCGATTCTCCGCCAACCGGAAAAGGTGGCGAACGGTCGCTATCGCCTGACGGGACCCGAGCTTGCGGTTGCCGGCCGCTGGCTATTCCGCGTCGAGATGCTGGTCACCGATTTCGACCGGCTGGTATTCGAGACCGATATCGACATCAAACCCTGAGGAGGTATCCATGCGATCCATCGCCATTGCCGTGCTGCTGATGCTCGGCGCCACCGCAAGCCTGGCCCACGACTACAGGGCCGGCACGCTGGAAATCGGTCACCCGGCCTCGCGCCCCAGCACGGGGCGCACCGGCGTCGCCTATTTCGCCGTAACCAACAAGGGCGATGCGCCCGACAGGCTGACCGGCATCAAGGTCGGCGGCGGTTTCGCTGACCGGGCCGAGATGCACGCGACGATGCAGGACGGCGACGTGATGCGCATGCGCCCCGTGCAGGTCATCGATGTGCCGCCTGGCCAGACGGTAACGCTGGCGCCGGGCGGCCTGCATGTCATGCTGCTGGGCCTGAAGGCACCGCTAAAAGCCGGCGATGAAATGCCACTGACACTGGTGTTCGAACGGGCTGGTGCGGTCGATATCAAGGTGATGGTGGAAAAGGCGGGCGCCACGCCGGGCACCCACAAGGGCCACTGAACGCTATTCGGACCAGATCGCGACGACCGTCAGCATGACGGCGATTTCCGCCGCCTGTTCGGCCGCCGCAAGCGCGTCCTCGGGACGCGCGCCCGTCCGCCTCGCCCACCAGGCGGCGCCGGTTGCTGCCAGCAATGCGGCGATCAAAGCCGTGAGGGCCGGGCCGAAGGGCAGCAACAACAGGGCGATCAGCGCGCCGAAGGCGAGAGACGCCACGACCACATCGGGGGCCGGCACCTCGGCCGAATCATCGCCCGGCAGCCACGCCGCCAGTGCCGGCAGCGGCATCCGGGCCAGAGTATGGGCCGTGACCAGCGTGGCCAGCGTACCGTGGATCGGCAATGAGGTGAGGACGCCGAGCTTCGCCCCGAAGGCAACCAGAAGCGCCATGAGCCCCGCCGTGCCGAGCGTGGTCTGGCCCTGGTCGGCTGTCGCGGCAAGGCCGCGTTCATACATGGCACCGGTCAGCACGCATCCGGCGCCGAGCGCGAGGCTGGCGGCGGCGAGGTCAGGGACCGTGAAGTTCAGCAGCGCGTCGTAAACGACGCCGACAATGCCCCCGATCAGGGCACCGACGAGCGGAAAGACCCGCCCGGCGCGGACCGGATGCTGGGCGTGGCCTGCATCCGGATGAGGCATGGGCAGGCGAGTCAGCACCGCGAGCGCGGTGCGCAGGTCGTCGAACCAGTCAGTCAGGCCGGAAAAGGCGCTCATAGCGAAGCCTTCCCATTCCGGCAGGGCTCGCGCAAGAGGTTTCCAGCGCCACTTCACGATAAGTTGCGTGCGAACAGTTCCGGTCCTGACATAGACTGCCAACCGGCAGGTGAAAGCCCGCCCTAATAGGTTATGGCGGCATCTTGTCTCGATTGAATCCCGGCCGAATTGTCCTTCTCGGCGCCCTGACGGCCTTCGCGCCGCTGTGCATCGACATGTATCTTCCCAGCCTGCCGGCGATGCAGCGGTCGCTGAACGCGCCCGCCGCCTCGGTACAGCTGACGCTCTCGGCCTTTTTCGCCGGCCTCGCCATCGGCCAAGCCTTTTACGGACCCCTCGCCGACCGGTTCGGGCGCAAGCCGCCGCTTTATGCGGGCCTCACCATCTTCCTGCTGGCGACGCTGGGGTGCATCTATGCGCCCGACGTAAACACACTGGTCGCGTTCCGCTTCATCCAGGCATTGGGCGGTTGTGCCGGGGTGGTGATCGCCCGCGCCGCGGCGCGCGACCTGGCGGGCGGCCAGGAACTGGCGCGCGTCTTCTCGCTGCTGACGCTGGTCATGGGCGCCGCGCCCATCCTGGCGCCGCTGCTGGGCGGGTACATCCTGCTGTGGTTTGGCTGGCAGGAGATTTTCTGGTTCCTGGGCCTGTTCGGCCTGACCTGCATGGTGGCGGTGGCGCTTTACCTGCCGGAGACCTGGCCACCGGAAAAACGCGGCGATGGCGGCATCGTGCATGCGCTGAGGGTCTACAAGCAATTGCTGTCGGAGAAGCGCTTCGTCGGCTATTGCCTGACCACGGGCTTCGCCATGGCGGCGTTGTTCGTCTACATCACCGCGTCGTCGCACCTGTTCATCGAACTGTACGAGGTGCCGCCGGAATCATTCGGCTGGCTCTTCGGCGCGAATGCCGCCGGCCTGATCGGCATGTCGCAGGTGAACCGGGTGCTGCTGCGACGGTACAACTTCCGCCAGCTATTGTCCGTGGGCGTGGCCTTCAACCTGTGCATGCTGCTGTTGCTGGTGGCCATTGCCCTGCTGGGCAAGGGTGGCCTTGCGGTCCTGTTCGTGCCGCTGTTCCTCGCCATTGCCAGCCTGGGCATGATCATGCCAAACGCGATGGCGTGCGCCCTGCAGGGCGAGCCGGCCCACGCCGGCAGTGCCTCAGCCCTGATCGGCACGGCGCCGTTCGTGGCGGGCGCGGGCGCCGGCGCAATCCTGGCGACGATGCCGGCGACCAGCGGCCTGTCGATGGCGCTGGTCATGGCCGGCTGTTCGGCGATCGCCTTCGTCAGCCACCGCCTGCTGGCGCGCGGCTAGACGCCCCTCACGCGAGCCGCAGCGGACGGTCGGTGGCGACGTCGAAGTCGCGGCCCGTGCGCCGTTTCGGCGCGAACTTCACCGCAAAAGACTTGTCGCGCTTGGTGCCGACCTCGAGGTCATGCTCGCGGATAAAGGCTTTGATGCGCGGGGCTATCTCGCGCCGCCACTTGCCGCCGTTGAACACGCCGTAATGGCCGGCGCCGACCTGCATGTAATAGTTCTTCTTGTCGCTCGACAGATCGGTCGTCAGCTTCAGCGCCGCGCTGGTCTGTCCGACGCCGCAGATATCGTCCAGCTCGCCCTCGACGCACATCAGGGCGGTGCGGGTGATCTTCTGCGGCTCAACCGGGTGCCAGCGGGCCATCATTTCGCCCTTGGGCAAGGAATGATCCTGGAACACTGTCTTCACCGTCTGCAGGTAAAACTCCGACGGCAGGTCCATGACAGAAAGATACTCGTCGTAAAAGGCGCGCTTCTGCGCCGCGGCTTCTTCGTCGCCGCGAACAAGGTGATCGAACAGGTCGCCGAAAGACGACATGTGGCGCTCAAGGTTCATCGAAACGAAGTTGGTCAGCTGCAGGAAACCCGGATAGACCTTGCGCATCATGCCGGGATAGGGCGGCGGCACGACCGAGATGACCTTTTCCTCGAACCACTCAATGGGATGTTCGAGGGCCAGCTTGTTCACGGCGGTCGGATTCTCGCGCGTGTCGATGGGGCCGCCGATCAAGGTCATGCTGGAGGGGGTGCAGAGATCGCCCCAGTTGGACATGATCGAGACCGCGGCGAAGACCGGCACGGCTGGCTGGCACACCGCGATAACATGCGTGTTGGGCCCGAGGAAGTGCAGGAAATCCATCACGTAGTCGATATAGTCGCCGAGGTTGAAGCGGTCAGACGTGACGGGGATGTACCGGCAGTCCTTCCAGTCGGTGATATAGACCTCGTGGTCGGGCAGCATAGCCTCGACGGTGCCGCGCAGCAGCGTCGCATAATGGCCCGACATCGGCGCGACGATCAAAAGCTTCGGGTCCTTGCGGCCCTCGACGTCGCGCCTGAAGTGCACCAGGTCGCAATAGGTCCGCTTGATGACGACTTCTTCCTCGATGCGGACAGCGACGTCGTCAACCATGGTCTCGGGCAGGTCCCATGATGGCTTGCCGTAACGGCGGGTGAGCTGCTCGAACACGTTCGCGGCGGATGAGATGTGTTTCCCGACCGGCGTGTGAGACAACGGGTTGAACGGGTTGCCCAACATCCGTCCGTACGTCTTCGCCATCAGGCGAGCCGGCATCAGCGCCAGGTGCTGCATCTCATGCATCAAGTAGAGCATCGCTACCTCCGTGCCGGGCTGCCCATTCGACAGAACGAGGTCCCGGCGCTGTAATTCCCAGCAAGCCGCATGCCACCCGCAGTTTGGCCATTTTCCGTTACGAACCCGCTAATGCCGCGCGGCGCCGACACCGGGCCGGGCAGGCTGCCTGTTTTCACGGCACAAATGGCCGAAATCATGGGGATCTGGCCCGTTTTCGAGCCCTTGTCAGGGCTGGTTCGGCGGCCGCAATCCGGGCGCCCCAGCGGGACAAGACGGTGCTGACGTCGCGGAAACCGATGCCGAGCGGCGTCAGGCGATATTCGACCCCGACCGGCCGACCGGGCAGGATCTGCCGGCTGACGAGGCCGCGCGCCTCAAGGTCCTTCAGCCGGTTGGACAGCATGCGGTCGCCCATGACTTCGACCCGGGCGCGCAAAGCCGAGAAGCGGGTGGGCCCCGACGCAAGCGACGCCAGGATCAGCCCGTTCCACGGACGGGCAAGCACGTCCATCGCAGCCTGGAACCTGGGGCACAGATGCGCCGACCGTTTCGTCTTCGTGGCCTTCACCGCCATTGCTGGACACCCTCGGGTCGAACAACCTGCGTCAATAATTCGCGCCACGCCGGCGCCGGACACGACCGAAAGGGATTGACCGAATCGGCCACTTGTCCTCCTATTCTGCAGTTACTTCCGTTTCGGAAGCAAGAAAGAGGATGCCCCATGAAGCTCTATTTCTCTCCAGGCGCCTGTTCGTTCTCGCCCCATATCGTGCTTTACGAACTGGGCCTGCCGTTCGACTCCGAGAAGGTCGATCTGGGCGCGAAGAAGACGAAGAGCGGCGCCGACTACCGCGCCATCAACCCGAAGGGCGCCGTGCCGGCGCTGCAACTGGATGACGGTCAGGTCCTGACCGAGGGTGCGGCGATCGTGCAGTACCTCGCCGACCGCAAGCCTGAGTCGAAGCTGGCCCCCGCCGCCGGCACCATGGAACGCTATCGCCTGCAGGAATGGCTGAACTACATCGCGTCCGATTTCCACAAGGCGTTTAGCCCGCTGTTCAATCTGAAAATGCCGGACGAAGGCAAGCAAATGGCCAAGGACCTGATCGCGACCCGGCTGGATTACTTCGGCAAGGCGCTGGAGAAGAGGCAGTACCTGATGGGCGATACGTTCACCGTCGCCGACGCCTACCTGTTCACGATCCTGACCTGGGCGGCGGGAATGAAGTTCGACCTTTCGAAGTGGCCGGCGGTGCAGGCCTATTACGAGCGGGTCGGCGCGCGCCCCGGCGTGAAGGCCGCGCAGCAGGCCGAGGCACTGGCCAAGGCGGCCTGACGCTAGTTCTGCGCCGGCGGCCTGGGCAGCCAGGTCTTGAACACGCCGCCGGCGCGGACGATGCGATTGTCACCAACCTGGATGAAACAGTTGGCGAAGACCATCGACTTGCCGGCCTTTTGCACATCGACATGCGCCTCGAGCCAGTCGCCGCACTTCGCGCCGCCGGCGAATTCGGCATTCAGGCCCAGGGTGATGCGCGAAGGAATGTCACCCGGCCCGCGGAAGCTGAGCGCGAAGTCGGCGAGCGACAGCAAAAATCCGCCGTGCACAACGCCATCGGAATTGCAGTGATGCTGCTGCGCGCGGATGGCGATGATCTGTTTGTCACCCAGGCCGCGCAGATAGAAGCGCCCGAGAAAATTCGGGTAGTCGCTGCGCACCGTCATCAGCTCGAAGCCGTCGGGCGGATCGTCGGGCAGCAACATCACTAGCGCCCCGTGAAGACAGGCCGGCGCTTGTCGGCGAAAGCCCGCACCGCCTCGCGGTAATCGTCAGACAGCCATGTCTCTGTCTCGAGACCCTGATGCGCCTCGACCAGCCCCTCGAAATCCCCGCGCAGGACCATGTTGATCGCGATCTTGGTCCACGAAATGGCCAGCGTCGCGCGCGAGGCCAGCTTCTGGACCCAGGCATCGACTTCTTCATCCAGCTTGTCGCGCGGCACGGCACGGGCGATGAGGCCCATGTCGGCGGCATCGCGCCCGGTAATGGGATCGCCGGTCAGCAGGTAGTGGCGCGCGCGGGCATAGCCGATCAGCTGCGGCCAGATCAGCGCGCCGCCATCGCCGGCGGCGAGGCCGATGCGCACATGGGTATCGGCGATGCGCGCCTCTTCCGTCGCGATGGCGAAATCGCAGAACAACGCCAGCGTCGCGCCCAGTCCGATAGCGTCACCGTTGATGCGCGCAACGATGGGCTTTTCCAGGCGCAGCATGCCGTAGAGGATGGCGCGGGATTCGCGCAGCGCCTCGCCCCAGCGCTTGCGGTCGTCGAGGCGCTGGACAACCTCCTTCAGGTCGGCACCGGCGGAAAAGGCCTCGCCCGCGCCGGTGAGGACGACGACGTCGGTCTCCTTGTCGCGGTTCACGTCGATAAAAATCCGCGACAGTTCGCCGTGCAAGGCCGGCGCGATGGGGTTCTTCGGCGGGGCGTTCAGCGTGAGGGTCAGCACCCGCCCACGGCGCTCAACGAGGATGTGCTTGTACTGCTCGTACATCGGCGCTCCGCTGCAGGGGGAATTCTCTTGTTCGCTCATAGTTATATAATATAGCTATTGCCCCCATCGCAACCGAAGCGGCAAGCGGCCGAGGAGACGCCGGTATGGAAGAAGTAGTGCTGCGCAGTTTCGACGCCGGCATCCTGACCGTGACGCTCAACCGGCCGGAACAGCTGAATGCCATGACCTGGCCGATGATGGGCCAGTTGCTGGCCGCCTTGCGCGACGCAGCGGCCGACCCTGCGGTACGGGTTGTGGTGCTGACCGGCGCCGGGCGGGGCTTCTGTTCCGGCGGCGACATCCGCACCGGCGAGCAGGTCGATGAACTGGACCCGGCGGCGGTGAAGTGGTCGGGTGACCCGCTTTGGAAAACGACCGAGCAGCGCGTCTCGCAGGTCCTGCGCTATGTCGAGAATTCGGTGCTGTTGCACACCATGGCAAAGCCGACCATTGCGATGGTGCGGGGCCCGTGTGCGGGCGCGGGCCTGTGCCTGGCGGCGGCGTGTGATTTCCGCATCCTGTCGGAGACGGCGGTGTTCACCACAGTGTTCGCCAATGTGGCGCGCTCTGGCGATTACGGCGGCAGCTATTTGCTGCACCACCTTGTGGGTCCGGCCAAAGCGCGCGAGCTGTACCTGCTGGCCGACAAGTTTGATGCCAAGGAAGCCGACCGGCTGGGCCTGGCGACCAAGCTGGTGCCCGATGCCGATCTGGAGACAGCGACCATGGCCCTGGCGCAGCGCCTGGCCAAGGGGCCGGCGATTGCCTATCGCTACATCAAGCGCAACCTCAATGCCGCCGAAACCGGTTCGTTCCGGGACGTGCTGGAAATGGAGGCGATGAACATGATGCGCTGCAGCGCCACCGAGGACGCGCGCGAATCAGGCCGCGCCTTCAAGGAGCGTCGGCCGCCCGTGTTCAAGGGCATGTAGGCTTCGAAGACACGTAGGCAAGAAAAAAGCCCCGGCCACAAAGCCGGGGCTTTCTCGTTGCAGAATACTTATTCCGGCCTGTAGTTCGCCGCCTTGGCCGCCTCGGCCCAGAACGCCTGGTCCTTGCGGATGAATTCGGCGAAGGCCTCCGGCGTAGAATGTGACGTCGCCGCGCCGGCGAGTGTCATGAACTTCTCCTTCACGTCCGGCATGGCGAGAATGACGCCGAGTTCTCGATTCAGCTTCTCGATAATCGCCTTCGGCGTGCCTTTGGGCGCCCACATCCCGGTGTTTGCATTGGCGAGAAAACCCGGATAGCCGAGTTCGACCGTCGTGGGCACGTTGGGGAGAATGGGCGAGCGCGTCTCGGCCGCAACCGCGAGCGGGCGGACCTTGCCCTCCTTCAGATTGCCGAGGTGTGCCAAGATCGGATCGACCAGAAGCTGCACTTCGTTGGCCAGCAGGGCACGGGCTGAATCGGAATTGCCCTTGTAGGAGATCTGCGTCAGGTCGATGCCCGCAATCTTTTTGAACATCTCGACAGCGAGAAGATTGTTGGAACCTGACGAGCCGTAGTTGAGCTTGCCTGGATTTTTCTTCGCGTAGTCGATGAACTCCTTCAAATCCCTGGCAGGAACCTGGTCGTTGGTCAGCAATGCCATCGGGAAGATGCTGACGAGCGTGACGGGTTCGAAGTCGCGGAACATATTGATCGGCGGATCCTTGATAAAGGTCTCCGAAAAGGTTGACCCGCCTTGCGGGAACAGCGTGTAACCATCGGGTGCGGCCTTTGCCACGAAGCTTGCCGCGATGACGCCGGCTGCACCCGGCCGGTTGTCGACGATGACCGTCTGCCCCATGCGTTGCTGCATCTTATCCGCCAGCGTGCGAGCCAGGATGTCGCTGACGCCACCGGCTGCAAAGCCGACCACTAGGGTGATCGGCTTTTCCGGATATTCCGCCCGGGCCGGCACAGCGACAAGACCGAGCGCCGTGGCGACGAGTACGCCTGCAAGACCTGAAGCTTTGACCATCATCCGATCTCCCTGTGCAGCGCCGGCCGTTTTCATTCGGGTCCGGCATGGTTGCTTCGTTCCGCGATCCTATGCCGCCACCGCTGGCAGCGACAAGGCCGCGCGCCTAGGCGCAGATGCGCTTCTTCGCCTCGGCATATTGCGCCGCCATGCGGGCAACCAGGTCGGCGGTCGCAGGAATGTCGGTGACCGTGCCGATGCCCTGGCCGCAGCCCCAGACGTCGCGCCATGCCTTCGGCCGGGGGTTGCCCTCGGCGAAGCTCATCGTGTCCTTCTCGCGGTGCGGCAGGTTTTCGGGATCGAGACCGGCGTTCACGATGGTCGGGCGCAGATAGTTGGCCGGCACGCCGGTGAAGAGCGGCGTGTAAATGATGTCGGCGGCATTGGCCTCGACCACCATCTGCTTGTATTCGGGCTTCGCGCCGGATTCCTGCGTCGCGATAAAGCGCGAGCCGATATAGGCGAAGTCGGCACCCATGGCGAGGGCGCCCAGCACGCCCGCACCATCGCTGATCGCGCCGGACAGCGCGATAATGCCGCTGTAGAAAGTGCGCAGTTCGCGGACGATGGCGAACGGACTGAGCGCGCCGGCGTGGCCGCCGGCGCCGGCGCAGACGGGGATCAGCCCGTCGACGCCCTCGGAGATCGCCTTGCGGGCGTGACGCATGTTGACGACGTCGTGCAGCACGATGCCGCCATAGGCGTGGATCTTGTCGATCACCGTCTTGGAGGCGCCGAGCGAGGTGATGATAAGCGGCACCTTCTGACGGACGCAGACCTCCAGGTCATGCTCAAGCCGGTTGTTGGTCTTGTGGACAATCAGGTTGATACCGTAAGGCGCGACCGGCTTACCCGGGTTTACCGCCGCATAGTCCGCGAGCTCCTGCTTGATGCGCACGAGATAGGGTTTGAACTGGTCGGCCTCGCGCGCATTCAGCGACGGCATGGTGCCGACGATACCGGCCTTGCACTGTTCGATAACCAGTTCCGGCGTCGAGACTATGAACATCGGCGAGGCAATGACCGGCAGCGACAGCCGACCCTGGAAAATCGCGGGAAGAGACATGAAAACTCCGTGGAGAGACGCGACAAGGGCCGGACTTTACATCGCCGCCGCCAGACGCGGCGACGGCGCTTGACCATATTAAATAGATAACTCATTTTACTATGTCGAGGGGTTTCGCCGGTGGCCCCAGTGGCCCTTTATTGCCTGCCGGCACGCGTATCTGGGAGGAAGTCCGATGACCGACACGAGCGCCGACGCGAAGCCCGCCAAGGGCCTGGAGGCCAGGATCACCGACGAGGACATCGCCCGCGCGCGGCGCCAGATCAACGTGCCCCAGTTCGAGCGCAATGACGTGTTTAACCGGGTCGCGACGTCGGACACGATGAGCCATTTCGCCTTCGGCATCGGCGACGACAACCCGCTGTTCCACGACCCGGAATACGGCAAGACCACGCGCTGGCGCACCCAGATCGGCTCGCCGCTGTACGCCACGACGGTCGGCCTGGACGAAACGCCACCCCCCACGCCAGAACTGAAAGAACTGTTCCGCGGCCTGTTCCGTGGCGTCGGCAAATATTATTCCGGCGCCAAGTGGGAATGGTGGCGGCCGATCTGCCCGGGCGACGTGCTGTATCGCGAGTACACGACCTGCGACATCCAGATCAAGGAGAGCTCGAGGTTCTCGGGCCAGCGCACGGTTATCGATACCTACCGCTTCCTCTACGTCAACCAGCTGGGCGAGCCGGTCTGCACCCATGACCTGAGCTTCATCAACGCGGAGCGCGGCGCGTCGGCCAAGACGGGCAAGCACAAGGAACTGAAGCGCCAGACCTACACCAAGGAAGACATCGCCAGGATCGACGCGATGTATGCCGACGAGAAGCGGCGCGGCAATGAAAAGCGCTACTGGGACGATGTGGCGATCGGCGACAAGCTGCATCCGGTGGTGAAGGGCCCGTTGCGCGTTACCGACGTGGTCGGCTTCCATATCGGCTGGGGCTTCGGCCAGGTGTACGGCACCTCGCCGCTGCGCTTTGGCTGGAAGCAGCGCAAGCGCATGCCGGCGTTCTTCAGCGACGACCCGTTCGGCGTGCCCGATGTGGTGCAGCGCCTGCACTGGGAGCCAGCGCGCGCGCAGGAACTGGGCCTGCCAGCGCCGTACGACTACGGCACCATGCGGACCAACTGGCTGGGCCACCTGATCACCAACTGGATGGGCGACGACGCCTGGCTGGCGAAGATGAAGACGGAGGTGCGCGGCTTCAACTTCCTGGGCGACACCACGATCTGCTCGGGCGAAGTGGTGGACAAGCGCGTCGAGGGGAGCAACCACGTCGTCGACCTGAAGATCGAGGCGACCAACCAGCGCGGCGAGGTGACGACGCCCGGCACGGCAACCGTCGTGCTGCCGTCGAAGGCCAAGGGCGCGGTGCTGCTGCCCGACGCGCCGCAGGTGTTGCGCGAACGCGGCGCCAACATGATGCAGGAAGCGGTCGAGCGCCTGCGCGCGAAGAAGGGCTGAAGCCGGGTGGCGGCTAGTTGTCGAGCAGGTCGATGACCCGCTCGGCCGGCTGCCACCGCCGCATCGTGCGGTCGGTGATGACGAGGTGGTCCCGCCAATAGGCTTCCGTCGCGGGCCCGTCGCCCTTCGCAATCAGATCGACCAGGCGCTCTGACGCGTTCAGCGCCTTGCGCTTGCCGGGGGAATTATCGATCTGGCGGCCGGCATTCGACGCCACAGCGGCCAGGTGCTTCTCCAGGATGCCGTTCAGCATTTCCATGACCAGGATCAGCGTCTGCACGCCGGTCAGTTCGACCAGCCGGGTGTGAAAGCGCGCCGAGGCGAGGCCGTATTGCGCGTCGTCATCGAAATGGACGCGGCACTGCTCGATACAGGCGCGCAGGTCGGCCGGCGCCGTCTTGCTGTGGGTTTCGGCCAGAATGCGGGCGGCGGCCGGCTCGGCGATGATGCGCATGCGGTTGACGTCGGCCAGCGTCGTGCCGCTGACCTGCAGGATGAAGCCCATGTAGCGGGTGGCGACCGAGATGTCGGGACGGTGGATACGGGCCCCGCCGCGCGCGCCGCGCGAGATGCTGATCAGCCCCTCGGACTCCAGAATACGCACGGCTTCGCGAAGCGTGGGGCGCGACACGCCGAACATGGTGACCAGCTCGGCCTCGGGCGCCAGTGAGTCGCCTTCTTTCAGTTCGCCGCGGATGATCTGGTTGCGCAGCTGGCGGGCCACGAGTTCGGCGGCCTTGGGAATCCGGAACGGCGCGGCCATGCCCTTGAGGGTCTGCTCCTTGGTGACGACGGCGCTACGCCTGTTCATTGCACGGCTTCCGGGACGGCCCGCGACGCAAAGCGGCTGTCCAATCGACAAATAAGTGGACTAAGTTCACTTATTCTCCCCCGCCGGTGCGCGGGATGTAAAGCCAATTGCGCGGCGACGTTGGGGCGACCCGCTAATCCAGTATCAGGTTTAGCCGTCAGTATGATTTCGGCAGGCCCAGAACCTGCTCAGCGATGAAGCACAGGATCAGTTGCGGACTGATCGGCGCGATGCGCGGGACCATGACTTCGCGCAGGTAGCGCTCCACGTGATACTCCTTGGCGTAGCCGAAGCCGCCATGGGTCATGACCGCGGTCTGGCAGGCCGCGAAGCCCGCCTCGGCGGCGAGATACTTCGCCGCGTTGGCGGCGGCGCCGGACGGCCTGCCGGTGTCGTAGTGCCAGGCGGCCGACATGACCATCAGCCGCGCGGCCTCCAACTCCATCCAGTTCTTCGCCAGCGGGTGTTGCACACCCTGGTTCTGGCCGATGGGGCGGCCGAACACGACGCGCTCCTTCGCATAGGCAGCGGCGCGGCGCAGCGCGACCATGCCCAGCCCGACCGCTTCGGCCGCGATCAGGATGCGCTCCGGGTTCATGCCGTGCAGGATGTACTGGAAGCCCTTGCCTTCCTCGCCGATGCGATCCTCGACCGGCACTTCGAGGCCATCGATGAACAACTGGTTCGAATCGACCGCCTTGCGGCCCATCTTTTCGATCTCGCGCACCTCGACCTTGGTCCGGTCGAGGTCGGTGTAGAACAGCGACAGGCCATCAGTCTTTTTCTTCACGTCCTCGATGGGCGTGGTGCGCGCGAGGATCAGCATCTTCTCCGCCACCTGGGCGGTGGAGATCCAGACCTTGGCGCCATTCAACACGTAGCGGCCGTCCTTCAGCACGGCGCGGGTCTTCAGCTTCGTGGTGTCGAGGCCGGTGTTCGGCTCGGTCACCGCGAAACAGGCCTTTTCCTTGCCGGCGATCAGCGGCGGCAGCATGCGGCGCTTCTGTTCGTCGGTGCCGAACACCACGACCGGGTTGAGGCCGAAGATATTCATGTGCACGGCGGACGCACCCGTCATGCCAGCGCCGGATTCCGAGATGGCCTGCATCATGATCGCGGCTTCGGTGATGCCGAGGCCGGCGCCACCATATTCGGTCGGAATGCAGACGCCGAGCCAGCCATCGGCCGCCAGCGCCTGGTGCAGTTCGTGCGGGAAGCCGCCCTCGCGGTCGCGCTCCAGCCAGTAATCGTCGCCAAAGCGGGCGCAGATTTTCGCCACCGCTTCCTGGATTGACCGCTGCTCGTCGGAAAGACCGAAATCCATGTCAGTTCACTTCATTCGTCTTCGAGGACATCGGGCTCTTCCTTGACGATCACGTCGTGCAGCGGCTGGTACATGCGCCAGCCGGTTTGCGGAATGCCGACCTGGTTGCGGGTGAAGCGTGCGGTCTCGGCATCGATCAGCGACGGCTTGCCCGCCGCCTCGGCCAGCAATTGCACGCGACAGCAATCCTCGAGGCTGAGGAACCAGAAGGCCGCCTCCTCCACCGTCTGGCCGACGGTAAGGAGGCCGTGGTTCTTGAGGATCAGCGCCTTCTTCTGGCCGAGTTCCCGGCCCATGCGCTCGCTGTCGTTCTGGTCGAAGACCACGCCGTTGAAATGGTCGAACACCGCATGGTCCTCGAAGAAGGCGCAGGCATCCTGCGTTAGCGGATCGATCGGCCGGCCCAGCGTGGACCAGGCGCGGCCATGGACGGTGTGTGCATGGCAGGCGGCGTCGACGTCGGGCCGCGCCTTGTGGATGGCGGAATGGATGACGAAGGCGGCGCGGTTCACCGGCCGCGCACCCTGTACAACCTCGCCCGCCTCATTGACCAGCAGCAGATCGGCGGCACGGATCTGGCTGAAATGCATGGCCAGCGGATTGACCCAGAAATGGTCGTGCAACTCCGGGTCGCGCGCTGTGATGTGACCGGCAAAGCCAAGATCGAAGCCGGCGCGGGCAAACACGCGGAAGGCGATGGCGAGGCACTGCTTGCGATAGCGGCGCGCGTCCGCAACCGTGTCGTGCACCGGCGGCTTGCGGAAGCGTGGATTCTGGCGCATCGGTTCCATGTGGCACCTTCCGTTCAGGCAGCCTCGGCGAGACGTGCATCGATCAACCGGCGCAATTCAGGCAGGTTGACCTTCATCGATTCCGTGCGCGGCAGTGCATCGAAGACAAAGTATCGCGTCGGAAGCTGGTAAGCGACAAGCCGCGCGCGGGCGAATTTTTCGAGTTCGGCCGACGACGGCGCGGGTCCGCCGCGCGTTTCAAGCGCCGCCACCGGCACCTCTCCCACGCGGGCGTCGGGCAGGCCCAGCACGGCGGCGTCGGCAATGGCGGGATGTTCGCGCAACGCGGCGGCCACCTGTTCCGGCAGGACCTTGAAGCCGCCGCGATTGATCGCCTGGTCGGCACGGCCATGGATGTAGAGGAAACCATCGGCGTCGATGGACGCAAGGTCGGTGGTGTGAATCCAGTCGGGGCCGACGCGATCCACCTTGGCCTCGAGCACGCCGGTCTGGCCCGGCGGCAGGACGTGGCCGTCGATCTCATCCACCACGCGGATCTCGGCGCCGGGGCGTGGCAGGCCGACGCTGCCGCGCTTTTCCTTGCCGAATTTCTTGTAGAGGTCCGCCGACCAGTTGACGATGACGCCGCAGAATTCCGTCGCGCCATAGGCGGTCAACAGCGGCAGGCCATAGGCGGCCTCGAACTCGTCCTGCAGTTCGACGGTCAGCTTGCCGCCGCCGACGCCGACAACGCCGATCTCGCCCAGTGCCTCGCGCGGCACCTTGGCGTCGAGGATCATGCGCAGCACGGCGGTGGGCAGCGAAGTGCGCGCGGGCTTGTGCCGCTTCACCAGATCGAGCCAGGCGTCGAGCCTGAACTTCTCCAGCAGCGCCACCGGCTGGCCCTGTACGGCGAGGGGAATGAGGAACGTCATGCCGGCGATGTTGCCGAGCGGATGGATGATGATGCCGGGCTTTTGCAGCGCGTCGGCGGCGCCGGGCGCATAGGTCGCCGCGGCATCGGCAAAGGCGCCGGCCAGCGTCGACCGCTTCAACGGGATGCGCTTGGGCGCGCCCGTCGTGCCGCTGCTGAGCAGTTCGGCAGCGATGTCCGGCTGGGCCGGGCGATACGGACCCTTGCCCAGATGCTCAAGGCCCGGCACGAGTGACACCGGTGCGTCACTTGCGGGATCGAGGGAAACACCGATGGTCCCGGTCTCTGCTGCGGCCGCGCATAGTTCTGGCGTCCAGTCGCCGGCATCGGCCACGAGGACCGGCAGGTTCAGCGCGCGGACCTCGTTCGCCATGCGCTCGGTCGATTGCGCCGAATAGATCATCACGATGCAGCGCTCGCCCGCGATCAGGCCCAGGATGGCGGCAACGATGGCGGGGCGATTGCGCGCGACGAGACCGACCGGCGTGCCGCGGCCGAGGCCCGCGGCATCGAGCTGGCGGTCGAGATCGGCGACGACGCCGGTCACGTAGCGCCACGTGTACCAGTGGTCGCGATATTCGATGGCGCGACCATCGGGGTCGCGCGTCATGACCGCGCGGACGGTGCTGCTCAGATCCATCGCCCGGAAATCCTCCCGCCGGTCCGTGGAAACATCTAACTAGTTTATACTATTCCGGCCCAGCTCCCGTAAAGCCGGTTTGTCAGGCCTTCGCCTGGTCCAGTTCCTTCAGCTTGAAGCGCTGCACCTTCCCCGACGGCGTCAGCGGCAGGGCATCCATGATCTGCACGTAGCGCGGCACCTTGAAGTTCGCCATCGCCTCGCGACACCAGGCGATGACTTCCTTTTCCGTCAGCGTCACGCCGGGCTTCGGCACCACGAAGGCCTTGCCGACCTCGCCCAGGCGCTCGTCAGCCACGCCGATCACGCCGACCTGGGCATAGGAGGGATTCGACAGCATGATCTGCTCGATCTCCGCGGGATAGCAGTTGAAGCCGCCGACGATGAACATGTCCTTCTTGCGGTCGGTGATGCGCAGATAACCACGTTCGTCGATAACGCCGATGTCGCCGGTGTGCAGCCAGCCATCTGGTTCGATGGTTTCGGCAGTCGCCTTCGGATCCTCGAAATAGCCCAGCATGTTGTTGTAGCCGCGGGCCATGATCTCGCCCGCCTGGCCGATGGGAACCGGCTTGTTGTTCTCGTCCACGCAGCGGATTTCCGTGCCGGGAATGGCAACACCGCAGCTCTGCGCCACCAGTTCCGGCGGATCGTTTTCCAAAGTCATCGTCACCGTGCCGCAGGTTTCGGTCAGGCCATAGCCCACCATCACCCTTTGGATGCCGAGTTCATCGATCATGCGCCGGATCATCGCGGGCGGCACTGACGCCGCCCCCGTCACGGCCAGGCGCAGTGACAGCTTTTCGCCGCGCTCCGACGGCGGCGCCGACAGCAGCGTCTGGAACAGGGTGGGCGGGCCGGGCAGGACGGTGACCTTCTCGGCGGCAGCGCGCTTCATCAGGCGGGGGACGTCGAGCACCGCCTCGGGCAAGGTCGTCGCACCCTTGATGAAGCAGGCAAGCCAGCCGGACTTGTAACCGGAGCAATGGAAGTACGGATAGAACATCAGGTAGCGGTCGGCGAAGCGCAGGCCGACGCTTTCGCCCCAGGCGTAATAGACACGCACGTTCTGCCAGTGCGTCGTCATCACACCTTTGGGACTGCCGGTCGTACCCGAAGTGAACATGATGTCGGACACTTCATCGCCGGTCATGGCGGCAAGGCGTTCATCGACCGTCTTGCGGCTTGCGTCATCCGCGCCCGCAAGAAAGGCCGTCCAAGACGTTTGATCGCCATCGGTGCGGTCGAGGACCAGCATGCGCTCGAGATGCGGCAGGTCGAGCCCCTCCAGCATCTTCGGATAGGACATGCCGAGGAAATCGCTGACGGTAACGAGGAACCGCGCGCGGCTCTTGTTCAGGATGAACTGCGCCTCGCCGCCCTTGTAGCGCGTGTTGAGCGGCACCATCGTGCCGCCGGCCGACTGGATGGCGAGGGCTGCCACGATCCACGCGGCGCTGTTTGGCGCCCACAGCGCGACCGTATCGCCTTTCTTCAGGCCGGCCGCGACGAAAGCGGCGGCGGCGGCCAGCATGCGGTCCTTCACGTCCGCGAAGGTCAGACGGACGACATCGTCCACGATGCCTTCCTGCGCGCCAAATTTTTGCGCCGCGGCGAGGGCGACGTGGGGAATGGTGCGCGGCAGATCGGCGGGAACGGTCATGCGGAAACCCGGGACTTCTTCACTCGATTGGCCATGGTCGGCGGCGTGCAACATAGTACAATCCGTTAGACAGATGAAATGGCCTGAACACAGGCTTCCACGGGGGGGGGGAAAGAATGGCCAAGAAAGCGACATCCACCACGGCTGCCGGCCGCCTGGCCGGGCGACGGATTCTGATCACCGGCGCGGGTTCCGGCATTGGCCGGGCCGTCGCGCTGCGCTTCGCCGCCGAGGGTGCGAAGCTGGCGCTGGTCGGCCGGACGATGTCAAAACTTGCCCCAGTGGCCAAGGCGACCGGCGGCACTGCCATCATCGCCGACGTTACGGACGAGGCTTCGGTCAAGGCGATGATCAAGACCGCCGCGAAGGCGATGGGGGGCCTGGACGGGATCGTGAACTCCGCCGGCTTTACCCACAATCCGTCAATCGAGAAGACCAAGCTGAAGGATTTCAACGCCCAGATCGCCATCCACATGACGGCGACCTTCCTGGTGTGCCGCGAAGCGATCCCGCACCTGCGCAAGGCGGGCAAGGCAACCATCGTCAATATCGCGTCGGTCGCCGGCCTGCTGCCCGGCCTGTCGGGCGGCGTCTATGCGGCGGCCAAAGGCGGGCAGATCGTGTTCACCAAGGCGCTGGCCATGGAACTGGCGCCGAACATCCGGGTCAACGTGGTGGCCGCCGGGCCCGCGAACACGCCGCTGAGCGAGCCGAATTACCAGATCATGAAAAAGGCCGGCACTTGGGACAAGTTCATGGAGAAGTTCGCGCTGGCGCGGATTTCCGAACCCGAGGAAATCGCCGGGTCGGTGCTGTTCCTGACCAGCGATGATTCGTCTTACACGACGGGTTCGGTGGTGTCGGCGGAGGGCGGCCGCGCGCTGCACTAGCCGTCAGGCGTGGCGGGCGACGATGTCTTTCAGCAGCGCGCCGAAGGCCGCGTTGCGGCCGGCATCGTTGCCCGGGTTGTGGCCGGTAAAGCCGACGGCCACCGACATATTCTGATTGCGTGGGCGCAGCGCGGCGCAAACCGACACCGCGCCATCGAACGACGCGCCCTCGCGGATGGCGTAGCCATCGCGGCGCACGATGCGGATGACGTCGAACAAGGCAGGTAGGTCGGGCGGCGACGCCGAGCGGCCGACCTGCTGCGCCAGTTCGACCACTTCACGGTCCGTCTTCGTGGCCAGAAGCGCATAGCCCGGCGCGGAGTCGAACAGTTCGAAGCTCATCCCCTCGCCATGGCGGGTGGGCGTCGCGTAGTTGCCGGGCAATTGCATGGCGCATTCGATCCAGCAATTGTTCTGCACGCAGACGTACGCCGTCTCGCCAGTGGTATCGCGTATGTCGTGCAGCAGGCGCGAGAACGTCTCGCCACCGAAGAACGATTCCTCCAGCTGACGGCTGATGCGCACAAGACGATACGACGGCGCGTACTGCTTGGTCTTCCAGTCGAACACCAGGTACCCGGTTTCGATCAGGGTCTTGAGGATCTTGTCGAGGCTGGAATGCGGCAGGTCGAGCGCGCGGCTGATCTCGATGGCGCGCGCGGGGCGCGAGGTCTGCCTGAAATACTCGAACACCTCGAGCACGCGGATACTGGACTTGACCAGGCCGTCGCGGTCGCCGCCGCCATCGGCCAGCGCCTTGCGGCCATGATAGATGCCGGGCAGCAGGCGGTCGGGCGGCGCAGGCGAGCGGGCCAGCCCCTGCCGAGGCGGCGTGCGCTGGTGTTCCGTTGCCACTGTCCTGGCCGACATCGGGTGACCGCCCATCGATAGATGAGCCCCGATCCTAGTACGGACGATACCGTCTGGCCACCGGCACCCATGCTGCGCTGCAGCATGGGTTGGCGCGCTAGCGGCGCAGGATGAACGCGCCGGTCGGGTTCAGGTCGCTGGCGCAGACAAAGCAATTGTCAGCATCGTCGACCTGCGAGGTTGAGGTGCCGCGGATCTGCTTCACGCCTTCGTTGATCATGTTGAAACCGTGGATGTAGCACTCCGACAGGCCGCCGCCGCCAGTGTTGATCGGCAGCTTGCCGCCCAGCTGGATGTTGCCGTTCTCGGTGAAGGCTGCCGCCTCGCCCTTGCCGCAGAAGCCATAGGCCTCGAGGCACATCAGGATTTCCGGCGAGAAGGCGTCGTACATCTGCGCGACCTTGATGTCCTTCGCCTTGATGTCGCTCTGCCGCCACAGCGATTCGGCGCAAGGATTGGCTTGGCTGTGCAGCGGATCATCGACGAAGAAATTCGCCATCATCGTACTGCCCGAGGTCACGCCCTGGGCGATGGCGTGGATGTAAGCAGGCTTCTGCTTCAGGTCCTTGGCACGCTCGGCCGAGACCAGCACCACGGCGAGGGCCGCGTCGGTTTCCAGGCAGCAGTCGAACAGGCACAGCGGATCGCTGATCAGCCGCGCATTCATGTAATCGTCGCGCGTCATCGGCTTGTCGTACATCAATGCGGCCGGGTTGCGGTTCGCATGCGCGCGGAATGCCGTCGCGATATTGGCGAGGTGTTCGCGCGTCGCGTCGTAGAGGTGCATGTAGCGGCGGAACAGCATGGCCACATGGTCGGCCGGGCGCAGCACGCCCCAGGGCGTCGTCCACATTTCGCGCAGGTGCACGACGCGCGGCTGTGTCTGCATCCAGACGCGGCTGGCGGCCGCGCTGCGTTTGCGCGAGCGCCAGGCGACGACGACATCGGCCTGGCCAGTGGCTATGGCCATGGCCGCCTGGCCGACGGTCGCCGCGGCGCCGCCGCCGCCGGACGGCGTGCGGGTGAAATAGGTGAGGTCGCCGAGGCCCAGGGCGCCGGTAATTTCGTCTTCCTCGGCCGTCTGCATCATGTACGAGACGAGGCCGTTGACCTCGGACGCCTTGAGGCCGGCATCGTCGAGCGCCATCTTGATGGCCTCACAGCCCAGTGCTTCCTCGCTCTGGGTGAAGCCCTTGCCGAACTTCGTCTGGCCGATGCCGACGATGGCGGTGCGGTCCTTAAGGGAAATCGTATCCATTACGCGGCCCCCGGCGGCGGTGTCAGCAGCCATTGCGGCAGCACCACGTCCTCCGCCACCTGTTGGAATGTCACGTGCACGGGCTGGCCGATGCGCAGCTTCGCCGGATCGACGCTGTTGATCGCGGCGCCCGGCGCGGCCAGCACATTGCCCGAAATGCGCAGCGTCGGCTTCTCTTCCAGCTCGACGATCACGATGGGGAACGGCGCGAAATCGGCGAGCGCCGGATAGACCGGCTTGTGCGCAATGGCAAACGACCAGATGCGCCCGCGGCCCGATACCGGATGCCAGCTGAAGTCGTTGCTCTGGCAGTACTTGCAGAACGGACGCGGCGGGAACCGCAGTTCGCCGCAGCCACCGCATTTCTGCACCACGAATTTGCCTTCGCGCGTCGCGGCCCAGAATCCGGCGCTGTCCGGATCGTCGGTGGCCGGAAGAATGGGACCAACAGGCATGGGCTACTCTCCTGCCACGACGAGGGAGTCGACGGCGACGGCACGGTTCGGCTGCACGATGATCGGGTTGAGATCCAGTTCGGCGACCTTCGGACCCGCGGCAAGGCCGAGCTGCGCGACCTTGAGCGCGATCTTGACCAGACCCTCCTTGTCCGCGGGCTTGGCCCCGCGCGCGCCGGCCAGCAGCGGCGCCAGTCGCAGGCCATCGATCATCTCGCGGATATCGCCCTCATCGACCGGCAGCGGACGCACTGCCACGTCGCGCAGGATTTCGGCATAGATGCCGCCGGCGCCGACGGTCAGCGCAGGCCCCAGAACCGGGTCCTGCGACAGGCCGACGATCATCTCGACGCCGCCGCCGACCTGTTCCTGCACCACGACACCGTCGATCTGGGCCTTGGGGTCCAGCTTCTTCGCGCGCTCGACCAGTTCGGTGTAGATCGCCTCGGCCAATTCGCCGCTCGACACCCCCAGCTTGACCAGGCCGACATCGGACTTGTGCGGGAAGTTCGGCGACACCAGCTTCATCGCAACCGGAAAGCCGATGCTCTCGGCCGCCTTGCGCGCGTCAGAAGCGGAATTGACCAGTGCCTCGCCAGCCAGCGGAATGCCGGCTTCCTTCAGCAGGGTGGTCGCATCGTTGCCGCTGAGCACGCCCGGCTTCGACAAAGCGGCGTTCTGCTTGGCATTCAGCGCCGGGGCGCTGTGCGACCGGCGGCGCGCCGTCTTGCTGAACGCCTGGTAGTCGGCCCAAGCGCGCAGCGCCATGAAGCACTTGCGGTACGAGCGGAAGATCGGCACGCCCGACTTCACGATGTCGCGATAGCCCTGGGTGTCGGTCACGACCGAGCCCCAGACGACGATGACCGGCTTCGACGCGGTCGGCGCGAAGGCGAGGATGTCGGCACACATGTTGTTCGCGAGGAGCGGCGCCGAGGCCGACAGGCCAACAACGATGACGTCGACGCCCGGATCGTCGGCCATGAGCTGGAAAATCTTCACGCGCTCGGGCTGCTTGGCGGTCATCATGAAACCGCCGCCATTGTCGACCGGATTGGCGACGCTGACGTAGCGCGGCAGCAATTCGTAGATCAGCTCCTGGCGTTCCTTCGAGAACACCGGCAGCGGCACGCCGTGCTGTTCCGCGACCTCGGCCATCAGGGTGCTGGAGCCGCCGGACGGCGAATACATCGCCGCGCGGATGCCGCAGCCCTTGGGCAGCTTGGCGAACAGGTTGGCGGTCTCCTGCAGCTCGTCCAGTTCGCGCACGCGGGTCACGCCGAACTGGCGGAACAGGCCGGTGGCCACGGCGTCGGAGCCGGAAAGATGGCCGGTATGCGAGGCGGCCATTTTCGCGCCGCGTTCGGTTGAGCCCATCTTGAGCATGATGACGGGCTTGTTCTTCTCGTTCGCGGTTTCCAGCGCGGCGCGCAGCTTCGGCACCGACTTGAAGCCCTCGACGTAGCAGGCGATGACCGAGGCCTGGTCGTCATGGGCGAAATATTCGATGAAGTCCGCGACCTCGAGATCAACCTCGTTGCCGGCAGTGACCCAACGTCGGAAGCCGACGCCCATGTTGATGCCTTCGACAATCGGCCGGCCGTTATAGCCGCTCTGGGTGATCAGGGCGATCAGGCCTCCGCGGTGGTTCTCAGGGATCGCGAACTTCTCGAACGTGTTGTCGTTCGTGTTCGGGCCAATGATGCGGACGCCGTACTGCTTGGCGGTGGCGGCGACCTTCTTCTCCAGCTCGACGCCCTCGGGGCCGACTTCGGCGAATCCGGAGCTGAACACGATGATGTTCTTGATGCCGCGCTTGGCGCAGTCCTCGACCAGCTGCGGCACGGTGGCCGGGCCGACCTTGACGACGACGAGATCGACACCGTCGGGCAGGTCCAGCGCACTTTTGTAGACCTTGACGTCGTCGGTGCCGCCGACGCCCTTCGGATTGATGTAGCTGATCTTGACGTCTTCGCCGAGGCGCTTGAGGTAGTTCAGCGCATTGGCGGATACATCGACCGAGCCGGCAATGGCGACGGCCTTTTTCGGAGCAAAGAAACGCTCGATGTCAGTGCGGCTCTGGGCCAGGGCCTGGCGGGCACTCTTGTCGTCGTGAACTTCGTTTTGCATTTGCTCCGTCTCGATCTCTTTGCTTCGTCAAAATGCGCGGCCTGGTGAACCGGCCGCGCAATGTCTTAACCCATCGGGAGATAGCCGGGAAGCCGCGAGGCTTCCCGGCGCACCCGATCAGTGCCTTGGGATCAGCAGCCGGCGCGCTGCACCATGCCGTCCTCGCGCCGTACGTCAGACCGCGAGACCATTTCCAGCGCGTCTGCGCCGATGAGGAAGTGGCTGGTCTTGCTGGCGGCCAGGCGGCCGCTGATGCGGTCGTTCAGCTTCGCCACGTTGTCCTCGATCCAGGCCGCAACCTTCGGACCTTCGGTGGACTTCGTGCCTTCAATGGCGGCCTTGTAGATGTAGACGCCGTCGTACAGCCACGACACGTTGAGCAGGCCGATACGCTCGTAGTTCACAGGCTCCGCCGTCTTCAGCTTGGCCAGGAACTTCGCGAACGCCGAGCCGCCGACCGCATCGCCCGGGCAGTAGGTGTAGGTCTTGTAGGTTTGGCCGATCACCTTGCCGCCCTTGAACACATCCGGGCCGGCAATCTTCAGCACCGGACCCGTCACGTTCGAGAAGGTCGGGCTGACAATAGGCACGTCCCAGCCGATGTCGTTCAGCGTCTTGACCGCCAGGCCCGCATCTTCGCCCGTAGTCACGATGTAGAGGATGATGTCGGGATTGGTGCGGCGCAGCGCCAGGATCTGGGGCGTTATGTCGGTGGAGCGCATGTCGTGCTCCTGGAGCCCGGTCAGGGTGATGCCCCGGGCCTTCAGGCCCTCGCGCATCGGCTCGTGCACCGCCTTCGACAGCGCGCCGTTATCGGTCAGGATCGCAGCCGACTTCACCTTCGCATTCGCGGCGTAGTTCACCATCGACTTCGCCTGCTCGTCCACAGATGTGAACATGCTGAAGCCGTACGGCAGCAATTGCGTCGTGATCGCCGTGCTGGCGCCGGAATGGATGCTGGCAATCTTTGCCTCGGTCAGAACCGGCGCGGTGGCGATGACGAGGCCGCTGAGCAACGGCCCCAGCAGCAGATCGACCTTTTCCTGGAACACCAGGCGCTTGGCCTCGCTGACGGCCTGGGTCGGATCGCCCTGGTCGTCGGCGGTGATGATCTGGATCTGGCGACCCATGATTCCGCCGGCGGCATTGATTTCCTTTACCGCCATGCCGGAGCCGATGGTGTGGGTAACGCCGACGCCTGAAGCCGGGCCGGTCATCGGCATCAGCGAGCCGATACGGATAGGCTGGCTGCCCTGCGCGAAAGCGGCCGAGAGCGGCAGCGCGGTGGCCAGCAGTGCGGCGAACGCCAACTTCGTGGCTGGGTTTTTCATCCTGTTCCTCCCAGGGCGCGGCATTTTGCCGTCCACCCATCCTACAGTGCCGGGAGCGCCGGCTTCACATGCTTAGACGGTCAAGTCGTCGATTGCGCCGATTTTGGTGACGAAAACAGTCTTGCGTCAAAAGGAAAGCGACGGATTCTCCCTACCGGGAAGCCCGTCATCGCGTACAAACGACCGGTCGCAATCGGAGGAACGAAGCCATGGCCTATGCGGATCTGCGCTGCAAGACCGCCATCGTCACCGGCGCCGCCAGCGGACTGGGCGCGGCCGTCGTGCGCCGGCTGGTCGAGGAAGGCTGCACTGTGGCTGCGGTCGATATTCAGGACAAGGTCAAGACCATGGCCGCGGGATTCGACCAGGGCGCGGTCCTGCCGCTGATTGCGGATGTCGGCGACGAGAATGCTTGCGAGGGCTATGTCGCGGCGACGGTTGCGCGGTTTGGCAAGGTCGATCTGTTCTTCAACAACGCGGCGCTGATTGGCCGGCGCGAACTGCTGGTCGATATGCCGGTCGATGAGTTCGACCGCGTGCACCGGGTAAACACACGCGGCGTTTTCCTGGGCCTGCGCGCCGTGCTGCGCCAGATGATCAAGCAGGGCACAGGCGGCGCCATCGTCAGCACGTCCTCGGTCGGCGGGCTGAAGTCGTCCGAGCGTGGCACGGCCTATGGCAGCGCGAAGCGTGCCGTTATCGCCCTGGGTGCAACGGCCGCGCTGGAGAACGGCAAGTACGGCATTCGCGTCAATACGATCTGCCCCGGCGCAATGGACACGCCGATGCTGGCGCCGGCGCTGAACACCACCGGCGACGTGAGCAACATGTTCAAGCATGTGCCGATTCCACGGCCCGCGAACCCGGCCGAGGTTGCGGCCTTCGTCACCTACCTGCTGAGTGGGCAGGCCAGTTTCCAGACCGGCGGCACCTACACCGTCGATGGCGGATTGATGCTGGTGTAGCTACTTCGCGGTGAGGTAGCTGGAAATGACCTTGCCGCCCCACTCCTTGCCGCCGATATCGCGGCGGTAGCGGCGCTGCAGCAGCCACTGGCCGTCGTGCCGCTCGAAGTCCCAGTGGTTGTAGCCGCAGGTCCAAAGTCCGAACTGGCCGTCCTTGTTCAGCACGACAACCGAATAGCCCTCGGCCCAGGCGCGGTCGCCCTCGATGCGGATGAACAGGTTCAGCACGTTGTGCTGGCTGCGATTCTCGACATCGCGCTTGTGCGGCTCGGTCGGCGAGGCGATCAGTTCGTGCAGCTGCTCGCGGCCGGTCCATTTGCGGCTATCGAGATCGTAAACGCCATCGCCAGTCCAGAGATCGACCCATTCCTGTGACCGGCCCAGGTCGGCGTTGAAACCGTAACGCGCCAGGACTTCGCGGATCTGCCCCTGGTCCTCGAGGTCGCGGACCCGGTCTTCCAGCGCCTTTAGCTTCGCCTCGACGGTCATGGCGGTCCCTTCAGGCAAAGGCGCGCTGCAATGCGGCGCGCAGCGCGTCGAACTCGGCCGCCGCGGCCTGGGTCACATTGCGCATGCGGACGAAGCCGTGAATCTGCCCCTGCGCCATGCGGTATTCGACATTGATGCCCGCCTCGACCAGGCGGGCGGCATAGTGCGCCGCCTCGTCACGCAGCGGGTCGTATTCCGCGGTGGCCACATAGGCCGGCGGCAGGCCTTTCAGGTTCTTGGCGCGGATCGGCACGGCCAAGTGATCTGCCTGGTCGAACGGCTTTTGCAGGTAATGCTGCCAGAACCATTTCATCAGGTCGGTGTAGAGGATCGGACCCTCGCTGTTCTGTCGGTAGGACGGCCGCTCGAAATCGACGTCCATCGGCGGATACAGCAGGACCTGCAGGCGGAACGGCATGGCGCCGCCCTGGTCGCGGTATTTCAGGCACAGGGCCGCCGCGAGGGTCGCACCAGCGCTGGTGCCGCTGACCGCGAGGTTCGCCGGATCGACGCCGAGCTTGGCAGCATTGCCCAGCAGCCACTGCGTCACTGCCTCGCAATCCAGCAGCGGTGCCGGGTGCGGGTTCTCGGGCGCAAGGCCGTACTCGACGCTGACCACCGTGCACGGCGTTTCGGCGGCAATCCACATGCAGGTCTGGTCGTGGGCGGCAACGCTGTCGATCACCCAGCCCCCGCCGTGCATGTACATCAGGGTCGGCTGCTGTCCGGAAGCGCCGGCGGGCCGATAGAAGCGCACCGGCACGCGGCGGCCATTGGCCTCGGCGACCATGTCTTCGACAACCAGGCCCGCGGGCACGACCGGTTTGGTCTGGGCGGCCACGCGGGCGGCTGTCTCGCGGTATTCGAGATGCGGGCGGGTGTGCGGCGGCTCCTTGAACAGGGCCGCAAAGCCTTCGATGACCGGCTTGAGCTTGGGGTCGAGAGTCATGATCGATCCCGCAGGAAAATGGCTAAAAAATCCGGTGCGCGGCGCAGCCCGAAGGCACACCGCACACCGGGACGTTCATCAGCAGCCGGCGCGCTTCAGCAGGCCGTCCGACCGACGCTGGTCGAGATCCTGCACCGGAACCAGCAGATCAGCGCCAATCATCCAGTGGCTGGTCTTGGTGGCCGTCAGCGGGCCATTGACCACCGGCACCTTCGTCACATTCTCTTCCAGCCAGGCTGCGATCTTGGTGCCGTCCGTGGAGCCGACTGCCTTCGTCGCGGCGGCGAGCAGGCCCATTCCGTCGTACATGAAGATGACGTTGGAATAGTTCAGCTTCTCGAAATTCGCCGGCTCGAACTTCTTCAGTTCGGCCTGGAACTTTGAGAACGACGACTGGCCGACAGGGTCATTGGTGCAATAGGTGTAGCTCTTGCTCTCCAGGCCCAGCGCTGTCTTGAGCGCATTGGGACCCGCAACCCGCATGATGGCCGGCGCCAAGACGCCGAACACCGAACTGCCGACGACACGAACGTCCCAGCCGATTTCCATCTTACTCTTCATCGCGTGGCCGGCGCCGTCAGCCGTGATCGCCGAGAACAGGATCAGGTCCGGATTGCCGCGCCGCAACGACAGCCATTGCGGCGTCATGTCGGTCGAGTTGAGCTCGTACTCCTGCGTACCCGTCAGCTTCATGTCGGTCTTGGCAATTTCCTTCGTCATGATGTCGACGAAGTCTTTCGAGTTGGTTGTGTTGTCGGTCATGATCGCGACCGACTTCACCTTGGCGATCTTGTTCGCGTAGTTGACCATCGAAATGGCCTGCGCCTCGGACGTATAGAGGTTGGCGAAGTGGCGCGGCGCGAAGGTCGGATTCATCTGCAGCGCGCCGCACGTGGAAATCCACGCAATGCCGGCCTGGTTGATCGTCGGCGTGGCGGCGATGCAGATCTGGCTGAACTGCGGGCCGATCATGAAGTCGACTTTTTCCTGGGTCACGAGGCGGATCGCCTCGCTGACACCGGCGGTCGGATCGGTCTTGTCGTCACCCTGGACGATGACCAGCTGACGGCCGAGCAGGCCGCCGGCATCGTTCATCTCCTTGACCTTCATGCGCAGGCCGACAAAGGCGCTGGCGCCCGACGTGACGCCGCCGCCGGAGAACGACAACAGCGCGCCGACCTTGATGGGATTGTTCTGCGCCTGGACCGGCGACACGGCCAAAGCGACCGCCGCGGCCATACCGGCGAGCAGCATGGATGTGGTTTTCATGATTCTTGGTTCCTCCCGTTGAATCAGACCGTCTTGTTTGGATCGCTACGGCGGATGGTATCCGCACTCGCCGCCAGCGTCACCGGGATATTTGGCGGCCGGCGGAGTGCGCTGTCTTTTGCCGTAAAGCCCTAATTTCAGGCAGCAGCGGTCTCGACATGCGCACGCACGGTGCCTTTGGCCTCATCGATCCAGCCATGTTTCTTGGCGAACTGGATCATGCCGGACAGGCTGTCCTGCCAGGCCTTGTCGTCGGCCAGTCCCGGCTGTCCGCGCAGCCAGGATTCAGCGATCCACACGGTCTTTGCATCGGCGACGGTGCCAACGCCCGTGAGCGCGGTCGCGAGCTGCGCAATGGAGAGGTCCACGGTGTCGGTCACGACCTTGAAGCTCTTGAAGTTGTGGGCGTCTTCCAGGCGCGCCTTCAGGTCCTTGGAAACGGCGATGTGCATGACTCTCTCCCTAGTGAAACGAGCGGCCGCCATCGACCGGCAAAGCGACGCCTGTGACGAACGACGATTCAGCGCTGGTCAGGAACAGGATGCCGGCGGCGATCTCACCCGCCGCGGCGAAGCGCTTCATCGCGTAGTTCGCATCAATGAACGCCTTGAGCTTGGCCTTGGGCAGGCCCAGCATGGCGGAGCGGCTCATCGGCGTGTCTGTCGCGCCCGGGCAGACCACGTTGGCGCGGATCGACGGCGCCAGTTCCAGCGCGATGCCCTTGGTGAACATCAGAACCGCCGCCTTGGATGCGCCATAGGCGACGCCGCCGGCGCCCGGACGCAGCGCCTGGCCTGACGCGATGTTGACGATGGTGGCGGCCTTGGCCTTCTGAAGCCAGGGCAGGGCTGCATGGCAGACCAGGAATGTGCCGGTCGCGTTCACATCCAGCATGCGGCGCCAGGTGGTGATGTCAGTGTCAGCGAACGGCTGCATCGTCGTGACGCCAGCGGCGTTAACGACGCCGTCGATGCCGCCCATGGCCTTTGCCGCCGCATCAACCGCGCGCCGCACCGCAACCTCGTCAGCGACATCGGCCACGTGGCCCGTGACGCCGAGCGCCTTTGCGGCGCGCGTCACGGCGGTTGCGTCACGATCCAGCAAGGCGACCTTTGCGCCCTCGGCAACGAACAGGTCTGCAGTGGCGCGACCGATGCCGACGGCACCGCCGGTGATGATAATGCGCCGTCCTGCGAGCCGTCCGGCGGCGGCAGCCGGCTTTTTTGTCCGTGCGACCATGGTCATTCCCTCCGTTATTTGAAGGGAGTTCTAGCGCGCGCGGCGGCCGCGCTCAATCGCGTTCGCACCCGATGCACCGCGCCGCCAGTAGCGGAAAGTCGAGACAATCCGGCGATTCGTTCACCGCCGCGCGACTCTTAGGCGACGACGCAACAGCGCGATATTGGTTTCGATCCGCTGGAATTCGATTCAATTCGCATGCTGTGCGCTTCAACCCGCCGTGCCGGAAACGCCCATTTTATTGATGTTCGTGCTGGCAGCGGCCGTTCGGCTGTACTAGTTTCTCGAACGCCGGCTGCAGCGTCGGCAGACTAACTCGCAAGGAAGAAAGCGAAACTATGGCGACCAAATCGAAGACAGCGACCAAGAAGAAGCCGGCAGCCAAGAAGACCGCGGCGAAGGCCGGCGGCGCGATGAGCCTGAAGCAGCTGGCGGCCGGCCTGGCCGACAAGTTCGAACTGGGCAAGGCCGTGTCGGCCGAGATTGCCTCGCACGTGTTCGACACCATTGCAGTTGAACTGAAGCGCGGCACCAAGATCCGCGTTCCGGGCTTCGGCATTTTCGCCGTCGCGAACCGCGCCGCCCGCATGGGCCGCAACCCGGCCACGGGCGAAGCCATCAAGATCAAGGCCAGCAAGAAGGTACGGTTCCGCCCGGCCAAGGAACTCAAGGAATCGATCTAAGTCTTACGGTCCCTGCTGGCGCGGCCCCTGGGCCTGCGCTGGCGGGGACACTTCTTTCGGCCGGATTGTGCGCCGGCGCTAGCGCTCCCGCTGGTACGACGGATCGCCGCGATCGCGCCTGCCCCGCACGGCGCCCGGCTTGTCCGGCTCCACCACAACTGAATCGATCCGGTCGATATCCTTGACCAGCAGGCGGTGCGCGATGCGCCATTCGCCGTTTCGGCGCTCCAGCCGATCGACCAGCCGCCCCATGAACACATAGTCGCGGCGCCCCTGCCCGTCCTCCTTCCGGCTGACCGCCAGTACATAGGCCTCGGTGAAGGCGGTGTCGGCATCGGCAAAATCGACCTGGAGATTGGTCAGGAAGTGGATATGCGAAGTGGAGAACGGTCGCGCAATCTTCAGCAGGTTGCGCGAGACTTCCCACGCATTGCCCTGGGCTGTGCCGCCGTGCAGTTCGATGGCGTCGGGATGGAAGGCGGAGAGCATGAGGTCTTCGTCGAACCGGTCCAGGCCCCGGTAGTAGCGATGAAGCACATCCTCGATATCGATGCGGTCGAGCAGGCGCATCAACCGCGCCTCGGTTCCAGTGGCTTTCATTTGCTTCCTCCCTCGCCGGCGCCAGAATAGCGAAGCGGGGAAAGCGTCCGCCAAAAAAATTGCCCCGGCTGAAGCGAACTACAGCCGGGGCAGCACCGTCAGGGCCCACCCAAAGCGAACTACGGGGGTGCCGGCGCGTAGGGTTAGGACGTCAGACCGACAGGCGTCGGTCGCGACGGATACCCTTGTCGAGGTTTGCAGCGTTCGCGGCGGGGGGCTCACGGCCCATCATCGCGTCTTCCAGATAGCGGCGGCCGCGGGCCAGGCGGCTGCGGATGGTGCCAACGGGGCATTTGCAGATTTCCGCGGCTTCCTCGTAGGACAGGCCGTTGGCGACCACAAGCATCAGCGCCTCGCGCTGGCCGTCCTGCAGGCGGCCGATGACGACGCCCAGTTCCTTTAGGACAAGGTGATCGAACTGGCTGGCGCCGGCCACGCGCAGGTCGCGCACATCATCATCATCCATGTCCGTCACCGCCTCGCGCTTGCGCTGGCGGACGGAGTCGATGTGCAGGTTGCGCATGATCGTGAACAGCCAGGCCTTCAGGTTCGTGCCGGGCTGGAACTGATGGCGGCTGCCGAGGGCGCGTACCATGGTGTCCTGCACCAGATCCTCGCCTTCCTGGCGATGGCGGGTACGGACGAACGCAAAGGCACGGAGAGAAGGGATCAGTTCGGTGAGCTGGGTCTCGAATGAAGTGGCCATGTGGTCCTCCTTGATGTCGAGGAGGATGGCAGCGGCAAGCGGATCGCTGAACCTACAAGGCCGTGACAATCCGGACGGGGCCGTGACACATGCACCGGATCAAGGACATTCCTGTGACCTTGGCCAAATTTCGTGGAAAACCGTCGGCAAAAACACGACTGGCGGCCCCGCGCCCCTTGGTCTAACAATTCTGCGGCGCTCCGCCGCCCGGCATTACCCGCAACGCAGGCAGACCATGTCCAGCAATTTCGACCCGGTTATGATCGAACTGATGCGACACGAGTTCATCGCGCTGTCCGAAGAGATGAACATGGCAATGCGGCAGACCGCACGCTCGATTATCGCGAAGGAATCGAGCGAATTGTCGGCCGCGCTGCTGACGCCCAGGGGCGAGGTGATCGGCCAGGCGATGATTTACGGCCTGGGCTATTTCACCGCCGTCATGCCGTACCTGCTGAAGAAGTTCGAGGGCCAGTTCAAGCCCGGCGACGTGTACCTGACCAACGACCCCTATGGCGGCGCATCGCACCTGCCCGACATCGTGCTGATCCGGCCGCTGTTCTGGAAGGGTGAATTGTGCGGGTTCGCCGCTGTGGTCGAGCACCACACCGATATCGGCGGCCGTTATCCCGGCGGCATGGGTTCTGGCAGCACCGACATCTATCACGAGGGCCTGCGCCTGCCGGCGGTGAAGTTCTACGAGAACGACAAGCCGATCGAGGCGGTGCGCCAGATCATCGCCGCCAACGTGCGCACACCGGACGACGTACTGGGCGATCTCGACGCCGCGGTTGCGGCGTGTCGGCGCGGCGAGCGCGGCTTCAACCGGCTGCTGGAAAAGCACGGCCGGGCGGCGATCGAGAATTGCTACCAGAACCTCTATGCCCATGCCGCCGAAGCGATGCGCGGCGTGCTGCGCATGATCCCGGACGGCACGTACCGCGCCGAGAACGACTGGAACGACGGCGCCGGCGTCGCCGTGAAGCTGGTGCTGACGCTGACCGCCAAAGACGGCGAGGCGATCCTCGACTTCACCGGCACCGGGGCACAAGTGCCCAAAGCCTATAACGTGCCGCCCGATATGCTGGAGCACATCATCTCCGGCTATTTTTTCTACTTCCTGGGCGAGGCCGACGTGCCGATCAATTCCGGCCTGTACGCGCCGGTGAAGGTGATCACGCCGAAGGGCAGCGTGTTCAACCCGAATTTCCCCGCCTCGGTCGGCGGACGCGGCACGATGATTTGGCCGACGGTCGAGCTGTTCTATCGCGTACTGAGCATGGCCATGCCCGAGCGCATGGCGGCCGGCAACGAGGGCGGCAGCTCATCAATCACCTTCTCGACCATCATGCCGGACGGACGGGTGGCCATGATCACCGACATCTACGGCAGCTGCTGGGGCGGCCGGCCGATGAAGGACGGTATGGAAGGCGTGATGCCGCTGGTGCTCAACCAGTACCTGAGCAGCCCGACCGAGGCGTTCGAGCGCGAAGTGCCGATCCGCCTGGAGGGTTGCGGCTTCGTGCCCGATACCGGCGGGCCCGGCAAGTATCGCGGCGGCCTGTCGGTCTACCGGTCGTACCGGTTCCTGGCGGACGGCGATCTGATCTTCCGCACCATCAAGGTCGGGACCGTGCCGCAGGGCAGCACCGGCGGCCGCAACGGCACGCCGGCGGACTTCTACCTGATCCGCGATGGCAAGCGCCTGGACATGGACCGCATCGCGGTCAACGAGATCAAGGTAAAGGCTGGCGACGTCTTGTTCCACGTACCGCACGGCGCTGGCGGCTTCGGCAACCCGTTCGAGCGCGACCCGGAGAAGGTGCTGGCCGACGTGCTGGACGAGAAGATCACCCCTGAATATGCCGAGCGCGAATATGGTGTCTCGGTGCATATCGAGTCGGAGACCATCAACCTGGCCCGGACCAGGATGCTGCGTGACGACGCGGCGAAGGCCAAAAGCGCCGCCGCCTGACGGCAGCCGATCACAATAAAGCGGGAGTGAAGCGTCAATATGGAACCACGCGCAGGTTTCGACATCGGCGGTACGTTTACCGACATCATCGTGGCGGCCCCCGACGGGCGCTTCCTGACCTACAAGATCCTGTCGATCCCCACCGGCATTGGCGAGAATGTCGGCCGCTGCATTGCCGACGCGCTGGACAAATCCGGCGCCACACAATTATCGGCACTGGTGCACGGCACCACGGTCGGTACCAATGCGCTGCTCGAGGGCAAGGGCGCCAAGGCCGGTTTGCTGACCACGCAGGGCTTCCGCGACGCGCTGGAAATGCGCCGCCTGTCGCTGGCCGGCGCGCGCGACTATTACTGGGAGCGCAGCGCGCCACTGATTCCGCGCCGCCGCCGCCAGGAGGTCGCCGAGCGGATCGCGACCGATGGTACCGTCATCACACCACTGGACAAGGACGCGACGCGGGCGGCGCTGCTGCTGCTCAAGCAGCGCGGCATCGCTTCGCTCGCGATCTGCTTCGTCAATTCCTATGTGAATCCGGTGCACGAGCGCGAGGCGGCGGAGATCGCGCGCGAACTGCTTCCTGGCCTGCCGATTTCGGTTTCTCACGAGATCATGCCGGCGTTCCGCGAGTATGAGCGAACCAGCACGACGGCGGTAAACGCCTATCTGATGCCGGTTGTGGCGCGCTACCTGGATTCGCTGGAAAGCGAGCTGCACAAGTTCTGCCCGACGATGCGGATCATGCAGTCGAACGGTGGCGTGGTCGCGTCAAGCCACGCGCGGGTACGTCCGATCTTCACCGTGGAGTCGGGCCCGGCAGCCGGCGTGCTGGCGGCAACCGCGCTGACCCGCGCGGCAAAAATCGACCGCGCCGTGTCGTTCGACATGGGCGGCACGACGGTCAAGGCCTGCCTGATCGAGGACAGCGCGCCCATCGAGAAGGCCGAGGTCGAGGTCGGCGGCGAGGCGAACAGCGGCGCACGCTGGTTCCGCGGCAAGGGCTATACGCTGGCGGCGCCATCGCTGGATATCGTCGAGGCCGGCGCTGGCGGCGGCAGCATCGCCCATGTTGACGCCAATGGCACCCTGCGCGTCGGCCCGACCAGCGCCGGCGCGGTGCCCGGCCCCGTCTGCTACGGCGGCGGCGGCACCGACCCGACCGTGACGGATGCGAATGTCGTGCTGGGTTATCTCAACCCCACCGCCATTGCCGGCGGGACCGTGCCGATCGACCGGCCGGCGGCCATCGCCGCGTTGGAAAAAGTGCTGTGCCCGCCACTGGGTCTGTCGGCGCTGGATGCCGCCTACGGCATCCACCAGGTCGCCAATGCGGCGATGATGCGCACGGTGCGTGCGGTGACGACCGAGCGCGGCCGCAACCCACGCGAATATACGCTGATCGCCTTTGGTGGCGCGGGGCCGATCCATGCGGCAGCCTTGGCCGAGAACCTGGGCATATCGCGCGTCTACGTGCCGCAATATCCGGGCCTGTTCAGCGCGCTGGGCCTGCTGCTGGCTGACCTGCGATACGATTATGTGCAGAGCGTGCCCAGCCGCCTGGACGCCATGAACCTGGACGAGATCGCGCAACGCCGCGAGGACCTGCTGCGCCGGGCACACGACGAAGTCGCCAGCGAGGGCGTCGACATCGCCAAGCTGAGCCTGCAATGGTTCGCCGACCTGCGCTACGAACGGCAGACAACGGAAACCAAGATCGATCTGCCCGATGTCGCGCCGGAAAAGCTGGCCGAGGTTCTGGCGGCGAAGTTCCACGAGGAACACGAGAAGCTGTACAGCTATCGCTGCCCGGACGAGCCAATCACGCTGGTGAACCTGCGCCTGAAGGCGACAGCGCCGGCCCGCAGCGCCAGTTTTGAGCAGATGGGCGAGGCGTTCCTGCGCAGCGCCAAGGAAGAGCAATTGGTCGAGGGCGTGCGCGATGCCTATTTCGGCGTGGAGCGCGGACTGTTGCGCACCCGCATTCTGCGCCGCGCGCACCTGCTGTCCAGGTCGGTCGAGGGACCGATGATCATCGAGGAGTTCGACACCACGGTCGTGGTTCCGCCGGGCTGGCGGGCGTCGCTCGACGATCTCGGCAACGTGGTGCTGCAAACCGGGTGAAGCCAGCCTACGCCTTGACCGTTTTGGCCGCTCCGCGTAGCTTGCTAAGACGTTAGACAGACAATAATCAATAAAGGGAGGAAGAAATGAAACGCTCGACAACCACCCTGCTCGGCGCTGCCATGGTCGCCGCCGCATTCGCCGCGCCGGCCTTCGGCCAGGCATTCCCGAACAAGCCCTTGCGCATGATCACCTCGGTCGGGCCGGGTTCGCCGGCCGACGTGCTGTGCCGAATCTATTCCGACGAATTGTCCCAGCGCATCGGCCAGCCCGTGATCGTCGAGAACCGTCCCGGCGGCAACAACCTGATCGCCGTTAACGCCCTCTTCGAGGCGCCGGCCGACGGCTACGCCTATGCGTGTTTCAACCACAGCAACATGGTCCCCGCGCTGCACAAGGACCTGCCGTTCGATTTCCTGAAGGCGGCCGAGCCGGTGGTCAGCATCTACACCTTCGGCTTCTTCCTGACGGTCAACGGCAAGCTGCCGGTCAAGACGGCGCAGGAATTCATCGCGTTCATCAAGGCGAACCCCGGCAAGTACAATTATTCGTACCTGGTGCCGACGCAGCAGATCGGGTTCGCGATGTTCGCGAAGATCGCCGGCCTGAACATGGTCGAGGTCGGCTACAAAGGACCGGATGCGTATCGCGATCTTCTCGCCGGTGTGGTTCACGCGCAGATGGACGGCCCCGTGTCGTTCAAGGGCCAGGAGAAAGAGGGGCTGGTGAGGTTCCTGTTTACGGCGGCCGAAAAGCGCTCGGACCTGACTCCTGACGTACCGACGGCGAAGGAAGTCGGGCTGGGCGATTTCACCCTGCCGTCCGGTCTGGGCCTGCTGGCCAAAGCCGGCACCCCCAAGGAGGCGATCAACAAGGTGAACGCGGCCATCAACGAGGCGATGAAGACCGACCGGATGAAGAACTCGATCCGGGACACCGGCGGTGTGGCCACCGGCGGCTCGCCCGAGGACATGCGCCAGCAGATGATCCGCGACTTCAAGGCGTGGACGGACGGCGCCAAGGCGACCAACTACGTGCCGCAGTAGGCGTCGACTCGCCCTACCGCTCCCGTCACACGGCCAGCCGGGTTTGGAGGCGATCTAGGTGGCGGTATATTTCCGGATGGCGGACAGCATCATGTCCGCCAGTTCCGCCTCGCGGTCGCGATAGTCGAACAGGCTTTTCCCGCCGACGCCGATCATCATCGGCACATTGCTGGTGGTGCGCGGCAGGACCATCGCCATCGAGGCGATCTCGGGATCGACGCCGCCATACGTTACAGCGTAGCCCTTGCGGCGGAACTCGCGGATGCGCTCGACGAACTCGTCGACCTTGCCAGAAACGGCTGCATTACCGGACGCTGCCGCAAGGCGGGCGATGCGCACCACCTCGGCATCGCTCTTTGTCGTCAGCAGCGCGCCGCCGGCGGCCGAGCCGACAATCGCTGCCTTGGTGCCCTCACGGTAGAATTCCGGCAGGTAACCCGGCCCGCGCTGAATCGCGACATATTGCAGGAGATTGCCGTTCTGCACCGACACGGCGATGTTCTCGCCGGTCATCCGGCTCAGTTCGTCCATCAGGTTTTTGATCTGGTCGGTGCCGAAATAGGCGGTCGAGAGCCAGAAGCCGAACTTGATCAGGCGGAACGAGGGGAAGTACGTCTTGTCTTCGAAGTTGAAGGTCACGTAGCCGGTTTCGACCAGCGTCTTCAGCAATTCGTTCGCGCTCGATTTCGGCATGTTCAGCGCCAGCCCGACCTCGATACTGCGAGCCGGGCGCTGCAGGCGCTCGAAGAACTCGAAGATTTCCAGCACGCGGACGCCCGACTTGACCAGCTTGTGGCCGTCGCGGGTGCCCTGCGCGCCTCCTTGGGCGGCGGACATCATCTTCACCGGCGTTCGATCAGCTCGCCGCGATCATGACCTATTTTCCCCGCCAGGGGTAGGCAGGCGGGGATCAGGGCAGGCGCGGCATGACCTCCTTGGCCATCAACCGCATGCTGGCGGCGGTGTTCTCGTGGTTCATCGGCCCGCCATGGCCCATGCTGAGCAGGTGGCCGAAGCCGCCGACCGCTTCGCTGAACGTCTTGATCTGATCGACCACCTGGGGCGGCGTGCCTGCGAACAGGACACCGGCGCGGGCATAGGCCGCACGGTCGAAGTCGCCGGCCAGCGGCTGGCCGTCGATGGTCTGGATCGCGCCCAGCGAGAAGGTCGCGTTCGCCTTGCCCGACTTGATGAGCATGCGGGCGTTGTCGGCCGGCGAGGCATAGCCGGGCGGATTGACGTATTGCGGCGAGGTCTGGCCGATGCTGGGCGGATATTGCATCAGGTCATCGACCAGCCTGTTCACCTGCCGCTCGTCGTTGCCGACCGCGGTCATGGCGAGATAGGCCAGCCGGTCGAGCGGCGCATCCTGGCCGAACGTGTCGCGATAGGTTTCGCGATAGGCGTCGAACAGCATCTTGGCCATCTTGCCGGCCATGAAGGTAGCGAACACGTGCCCATGCTTGGCGGCGCCGCGCGCGGTCGAGACGCTATGACCCGGAATCCAGACCGGCGGATGCGGCTGCTGGAAACAGCGCGGGATGACGTTGACCTTGCGGTAGTTGAAATACTTGCCTTCCCACGCGAACGGCCCGTCGAGATGGGTTAGCGCCTTGATGATGAGGTCGTGCGCCTCCCAGAACCGCTCCATGTGGCGGACCGGATTCAGGTTCGAGCTGAACAGCTCCCATGCCGCGCCCTTGATCAGGCCCATTTCCAGCCGGCCGCCGGACACGAGATCGACATAGGCGACCTCTTCCGCGATTCGCATCGGGTCCATGCGGTTCGTCGTGGGGATGCCGAGAAACAGCAGACGGGCCTTCTTGGTGCGCCGCGCCAGCATGGCGATGGGCAGGATGGCAGACACGGTCATGCAGCTGAGCGTCGAGTGATGCTCATTGACCATGATGTTGAGGCCCAGCTCGTCGGCCAGTTCCCATTCGTCGAGGTAGCGGTTGAGCAACTGGCTGGCGATGACCGGATCGACCATGCGCGACGGCGGCTCGACGCGCAGCGTGCGGCGGGTCAGTTCGTCCTGGTTCCAGCCTTCGAAATAGGCCGCTTCGGTGAAATGCCAGACTTTCATTTCGTCCCCCGCTGGCCGGCAAAAGCCACGACATGCGCGGCGCAGGCATCGGCCTGTTCGGCATGCGCGAAGTGGGCGGCGTGATCGATTTCAATGAACCTGGCATCGGGCAGGGCGGCTGCGAACGCCTTGGCATAGTGCAGCGGCACGACGCCATCGCGCACCCCGCGCAGCACCAGCGCCGGCCGTTTGATGCGGTGCAACCGCCAGCGCAGCTTCGGATTGCAGAGCGTTGGCGCCCAGGCGAACAGGGCCATCCCCTCGCGGTTGCGCGTCATGCGCGCGACCGTTTCCGCGTCAAGCTTCGAGTAGTCGGGGCTCCCGGGCGGATCGACGAACAGGGCCTTGGCCAGGTCGGCCTCGCCCAGCGAGAAGATATCGGTCAGGTCCGGGTCCGGCGTGTCGTTGAGCTTCGCGCCGACCGGCCCGACCAGGGCCACGCGGGCGATGCGCTCGACAGAGCGGATCGCAATCTCGGCCGCCAGCCATGCGCCGAACGACGCACCGACCAGCGTCACGTCGCGCAGGTCCAGCTGTTCGATCAGGTCAAGATAGAAGAAAGCGAGGTCGTCAACGCTGCTGAAATGACCCGGAAGGGCGGAGGCCCCGAAACCGGGATGGGACGGCGCAATGACGGCAAAGGTCGCGGCCAGCCGGTTCAGGAAGGGATTGGCCTGCTCGACCCCGTCGCCATCGTGCAGGTAGAGCAGGGTTGGGCCGCTGCCGCCCCGCGCGATTTCCACGGCTATGCCGTGGACGTCGATGGTTTCAACAACCAGCACATTCTTGTCTTTCATGGCGTTTCCCGCTCCCGGCGAGATTCATCGGCGTTCCCTCTCGCCGGATCAATGGTTTCCGGAAAGATTCGATTTGGCGAACCCCCAAGGGGCAAGAAGTTCGCCATGGCGGAGCGGGAAAACTGGATTTTCCCCGCGATTCAGAGCAAAACGAGGCGACGAACGCGGACGATCAGATCGCGACGTTCAGTCTTATGGGAGGGATATCGACATGTCGATTAAGACCATTGCCAAGCGGAGTGCGTTGCTGGGTTCGGCCTTGGGCCTTGCCTTCGTCATGCAGGCGGCGGCGCAGAACAGTGCGCCCATGAAGGTCGGCGCAATCTTCCCGATGACCGGGATTGGCGCGCCGACCGGCTTCAGCAGCGACATCGGCGCCAAGATGGGCATCAACGAAGTCAATGCCGCCGGCGGCATCATGGGCCGCAAGCTGGAGCTCGTCGTCACCGACGACCAGTTCGACCCGACCCAGTCGGTGTCGATGGCCAAGAAGCTGGTGTACGAAGACAAGGTCGCCTTCATCCTGGGGCCGAACGCCGGCCAGCTGGCCCTCGCGGCCGGCCCGATCCTGGGCGAAGCGAACATCGCCTACTTCACCGCCGGTTCGACCAGCCTGATGACGCCGCAGGTGGCCCCCACGGGCTTCAGCATGTCGATGGCGCCGGAAGAGCAGGCGGTCGCCGTGATCGACTGGGCCATCAACGTAAAGAAGGCGAAGAACATCGCTTATCTGGGCGACGGTGGCGGCAATTCGAAATCGATGGCGGGCCGCTTCAAGCCCTATGCCGAGGAGAAGGGCATCAAGATTGCCGGCATGGAGCAGTTCGAAATCGGCTCCACCGACATGAGCCCGCAGCTGCTGAATCTGCGTCGCGCGGGTGCCGAGGTGATCCTGGTCCAGGGCCAGACTGCGCCTGACTTCGCGCGCATCCTGCGCAACATCGAGGAACTCGGCTGGGACAACGTGACGATTGCCGGCGGCCTGACCAGCACCGCGCTCTACGGCGCCATCGCGCAGTCCGCCGGCCCGGCGATCAAGCGCATCAACGTCGCGATGCAGATGAAGTCGTTCAGCTATTGCTCGACCGACCCGGTCGGCACGTCGGACTATGCGAAGTTCCTGCAGCGCCTGAAGGCGCAGAACCCGCCGAACTTCGAGCGCCTGCCGTACAGCCTGATCGCGTGGATGTATGACGGCATCTACATGGCCAAGGCCGCCATCGAAGGCAGCGGTTCGACCGAAGGCAAGAAGATCGCCGCCTGGATCAACGCCAACACCAAGGGCACCCCGGGCGTGACCGGCCTGATGAAGGTCACGCCGGGCACGACGTTCCTGGGCAGTGCCGCGACCTACACCATGGTCGAGGACATTGGCACGCCGCGTTCAGACGGCCTGCTGAAGCGCGCTGGCTGCTGATCTGAAAACCGGGTCCGCCGCCTCGGGGTGGCGGACCCGGACTTCGGCCGCGGGCTAGTGTCTCGCCTCGCGGTAGCTGCGAAGAAGGTCGTGTGCGATCTTCGATGACGGCGCGCCCGAGAGTTCCGAGACGCATACATCGACCCACTGGTCGCCCATCGATTTCACTAGGCCCAGCACGGCGTCGCGCTGCGCCTCGACATTCGCCCACCAGACGGCGGACATTTGGAATACTTCCAACATATTGCCCTCGTACAGGTTGTCCAACTCACAGGGCAAACGCGATGGCGGCCGGCCAGTGCGCGAACGAAAGCGGGACATTCAAGGGCATTTATCCGCAGCAGCGGACAAAACCGTGACGCGGTCAGGCCGACCGCGACCCCGTCAGCAGATCGTCGGTGACGGTCATCGTGAAGACCGGGCGGCCGTTCGGCGGCGCCTCGGCGATCGCGTCGAGGAAGGCGTGCCGGGTTTCCGGATCGTCATAGACCATCTTCTTGTCGACGGCGGCCTGCCATGTCGCCTCGTCGGGCCACTCGGCATAGCCGACGAAACGGCCGTCGCGGTCCTGGTGCAGACGCGATCCGTAGCTGCCGTAGATACGCGTGATGTGCTGGGTGCCGCGCCGCCACGCTGCGCGGAACTGCGCCTCCTTGCCCGGATGCGCGCGCCACCAATAGACCGCAACAAACATGGATAGTTCTCCTCGCTGGATGCGCGATCAGGTAATCACGTGATTAATAAAACTAATCGTCAGATGCGATTTATAACATTTGACGGTGTTTTTTTAATCGGAGTAGCGTTGCCCGTTGCACGAGAACGTTGAAAAACAAAAAATCATCCGTGGAGGAATATCGTGCCCCCTCGCTATTCAATCGTCATCAGGGGCGGCACCATTGCCGATGGCAATGGCGGTGAGCCCTATATCGGCGACATTGCCATCACTGACGGCGTCATCGCCGCAGTCGGAAAGTTCGATGGCCAGGGCGCGCGCGAGATCGATGCGCAAAACCGGCTCGTCACGCCCGGCTTTGTCGATGTGCATACCCACTACGACGGCCAGGTGACCTGGAGCAACCGGGTAACGCCATCTTCATGGAACGGCGTGACGACCGTGATGATGGGAAATTGCGGTGTCGGCTTCGCGCCCTGCCGCCCCGAGCAGCGTGACATGCTGGTGCACCTGATGGAGGGCGTCGAGGACATTCCCGAGATCGTCCTGAACAAGGGCCTGCCGTGGAACTGGCAGAGCTTTCCAGATTTCCTCGATGCGCTCGATGCACGCCGCTATGACATGGACATCGCGACGCAGCTGCCGCACGCGGCGCTCCGCGTCTTCGTCATGGGGCAGCGCGGCGCCGACCGCGAGCCGGCCAATGCCGAGGATCGCGCCGAGATGGCGCGCCTTGCGACCGAGGCGATCCGCGCCGGCGCGTTCGGCTTCTCGACCTCGCGCACGTTGAACCACCGCGCGGTCGACGGCACGCCGACGCCGACGGTCACCGCGGCGGAGGAGGAACTGACCGCCATTGCCGAGGGCATGGACAAAGCCGGCAGCGGCTGGATCCAGTTGATCTCGGACTTCAACGACGTGGATGCCGAGTTCGACATGTTCCGCCGCCTGGTGCAACGCTCGCACCGGCCGCTGTCACTGCTGCTGCTGCAGAAGGACAAGAGGCCAAACGGCTGGCGCGACCTGCTGGACAAGATCACCACCGCCAATGACCAGGGCCTGCCCATCTCGGCGCAGGTGTCCACGCGGGCCACCGGCACCATGGTCGGCCTGGAACTGTCGCGCAGCCTGATCAGCGGCCGGCCCAGCTACGAGGCGGTGGCGCACCTGCCGCTGGAGCAGCGCGTCGCCGAACTGCGCCGGCCCGAGGTGAAGGCCCGCATCCTGGCCGAGGAATCGAACGACAACTGGCTGCAGCTGCTGGACGTGTTCGACTGGACCAAGCTGTATCCGTTGGGTGATCCGCCCGACTACGAGCCAAAGCCGGAAGACAGCGTGGCGGCGCGGGCCAAGCGCGAAGGCCGCGACCCGGCGGAATATGCCTACGACCTGCAGCTGGAGCGCGGCGGCCACGCGATTCTCTACCGGCCGGCCAGCAACTACGCCGAGGGCAATTTGGCCGCTGTGCGCGACATGCTGCAGCACCCGCACACAGTGGTGGGCCTGGGCGATGGCGGCGCCCATGTGGGATTCCTGTGCGACGCAAGCGTGGTGAGCTTCATGCTGACGCACTGGACCCGCGACCGCCGCCACGGCACGCCATTTCCCATCGGCTGGGCAGTGCAGCGCATCACGCGCGATCCCGCGGTCGCCATTGGCCTCATGGACCGGGGCGTCATCGCACCGGGCTACAAGGCCGACATCAATGTCATTGACTACGACAGCATGCGCCTGCATCCGCCGGAGGTGGCGTATGACCTCCCCGCTGGCGGCCGGCGCGTCGTACAGCGCACGGACGGCTTCGTCGAGACGCTAGTGTCCGGCGTTACCGTTGCCCGTAATGGCGAGGCCACGGGCGACCTGCCGGGCCGGTTGATCCGTGGCCCGCAGCGGAGCCCTGCCGCCTAGGCATCCCCATCGGCGCAAGCCTGCCCATGCGGCCAACCGCCATAGGCAGGCCATCCCGCGCGGGAATGGCGGACTGAGCGGTCCACAACCTCGGGGTATCGGCGTTGCGAGACAGGGCGACGTTGCAATGACGCGCGCCAACTGCGTATATGCGAACAGGCGTCGGCCGTCGGGCCCGCGTTGCGGGTCGGGACTCATGTAAATGTTGCGTACCGTTTTTCGGCCCGCGCCCGTGCGGGGCCGATGCAAGGTTGCCGCCAGTGAAAGCCCTGCTCCGCGCCATGTGGAAGCCGCTGCTGATAATGGCAGTGTGCATCGGCGTCGCCTTCTACTACCGCCTGATGCTGCAGGACCTGGCCAGCGAGACGGTCGGCGTCTACGTGACGGTCATTCCTTACGTCCTTGGCACCGTGTTGTGGCTGTCGGCGGCCTACGCGCTGGACCGGGTGATCAACGTCCTCGTCTGGGACCAGTTGAACAAGCGGATTCGCGTGCCCAGCCTGCAGCGCAACCTGGTCAGCATTCTGCTGTTCGCCTTCGCGATCACCGGCATTGTCGGCGTGGTATTCGGCTATTCCATCACCGCCTTCCTCACCGCCGGTGGCGCAATAGGCATCGTGGTCGGCCTGGCGCTGAAGAATTTGATCGTCGACCTGTTCGTCGGCCTGGCGCTGAACTTCGACCGCCCGTTCGAACTGGGCGATTACATCAGCATCGCCAACGGCCCCTCGGGCCAGGTGATCGAGATCAACTGGCGTACGACGCGGCTGATCAATTCCTGGGACGGACCTGGTCATCGTGCCGAACAACAAGCTGGGCGATGCGACCATCACCAACTTCACGCGGCCCAACGGCGCCAGCCAGAAGATGACGACGCTGACACTGGATGCGGCGGTGCCGCCGGCGCGTGTGCTGCGCGTACTGAACGCGGCGCTGAAGTCGATTGCCGGGACGCACCGCTGCCTGGAAACACCCGCGCCCTATGCGCAGATCCGTGGCGTCAACGGCGTCGGCGTGGAATACGGCCTGCTCTACCATATCGATTCGACCAAGACGACGGCGGGCACGCCGCGCCACCTGGTGCTCGAATCCGTTCTGGACCAACTGCACCTCGCCGGCATCGCAATCGCGGTGCCCAAGCAGGACGTGTTCCACGCGGAGATGCCGCAGCGCCAGTTCGATGCCCGCGCGCTGGAGGATCGCGACACCCTGTTGAAGCGTATCGAATTGTTTGCGGCACTGCTGCCCGAGGAGCGGCGCACACTCGCCGGTTCGATGCAGGAACGCTTCTATCCCGCCAGCACGGCGATCATCCGCTTTGCCGAGCCTGGCGAATCCATGTTCGTTTTGTTCGAGGGCGCGGTTGAGGTGCATGTCTCGCTGGCCGAAGGCCAGGCTGAAAGCCGTGTCGCCCGGCTGCGTGCCGGCTCGTTCTTCGGCGAGATGAGCATGATGACCGGCGCGCCGCGCTCGGCCACCATCATTGCGACCACCGACTGCGTCGCCTACGAAATCTCGAAGGAAGACATCGCGCCGTTGATCCAGAACCGGCCCGACATCGCCCGCGCTTTGGCCGAGGTGGTGGCCCAGCGCCGCGCTGCCGATGCCGCCGCCCGCGCCGGCGCCGCCAAGGGGTCGGGCGAGGAGGACCAGAAGTCCTTCATGCAGCAGACACTGGGCCGGGTGCTGAAATTCTTCGGCCTGGCCGGCGCGGGCCGGCATGGCGAAGGGGCCCGTGCCACTGCACGTTAAGGATGATTTCGGCGGTTTTGACGGCCCGGACCGGCCGGAATACGTCAGAACCGCTATTTCTCCCGGCCCGGGACTTGCTAAATTAATTGGCAATCTCGATCAGGGTAGTGTCCTGGTGCGTTCAGTATTTGCGGTCCAGGGCCAGTTCAGCATGAAATTCCAAGCTTTCCTCCTGTCGGCGTCCGTTCTGGCGGCCGCACCTTTCGCAGCGTCGGCGCAGGTCGCCCCGGGCTGGTACCTGGGCGTGGCTGGCGGCGGCAACCTGCTGCGCGACGGCGACGTGGGCAATGCGGGCCGGGCGGAATACGACAAGAAGGGCTGGGCGGCGCTCGGCGCCGTCGGCTACCAGTTCGGCGATTTCCGCCTCGAGGTGGAGCCGGGCTACCGCAGCAACGAGGTGGACAGCATCCGCAACGCGGCGACCGCCAGCGGTTCGGTCTCGTCCATGAGCGGCATGCTGAACATCTATCACGACTTCCTGCCGGAAACGGCGTTCAACCCCTATCTCGGCGTGGGCGCCGGCGCCGCGCGTGTGAAGGCCGACGGCATTACCCGCAACGGCGTAACCGTGGCCGATGGCACCGACACCACCTTCGCCTATCAGGGCATTGCGGGTGCGACCTGGGCCTTTACCAGGGACATCGCGGTCGATGCGGCCTACCGCTATTTCGATGCCCAGGATGCGAAGATCAGTGGCAGCGACCTGGCCTACAAGAACCACACCGTGACCCTCGGCCTCGTGTTCCGCTTCGGCGACGAGGCGGTGATGGGGACCACGGGCATGCTGCCGGCGGCCGCCCCCCAGCCGCGCCTGGAGCAGGCCCCGCGCGTGGCGCAGGCCACGCCGCCCGCCCCTGCCCCCGCGCCCCTGCCCGTGGCGCCGGTCGCCCCCGGCCCGTACATCGTATTCTTCATGTTCGACAAGGCGGACATCACGCCGGTCGCCGCCCAGGTGCTGGACCGCGCCATCGCCGACTTCCGCGCCACCGGCTCGACCTCGATCAAGCTCGAGGGCTTCACCGACCGCGCCGGCTCGGTCCGCTACAATGTCGACCTGTCGCGCCGCCGCGCCGATGCGGTCTCGGCCTATCTGCGCGCCAAGGGCGTGGCCCAGGCGGCGATCAACGAGGAATGGTTCGGCGAGGCCCGCCCGCGCGTGCCGACCGCCGACGGCGTCCGCAATGACGAGAACCGCCGCGTCGAGATCTATCTGCGGAAATAGGCCAGTCGGGCCGAAAGCCGGTTTTCCTAGGGAAAACTGGCGGAGGAAGTGCACCTAGATTCGAACCCCAGAATCAAGCACTCCGCAAAACGGGTGTTCTGTCTAGGAAATGCCGAAGGCCGATTTTGATCGCTCTCTTGTTCAGAGCCAGGCACTAACTGGAGAAATTCATCCGTCAGGGGACCGAGGTGGCGAATCTGGAGGAGCGCAGATCGCAGCTTTTGGTATCGCGCCCCCTCCTAGCGGCCCGATGCCCGCAGTATCGCGACCAGCGCGACGTCCGAATGGTGCATCAGGTTGATGTGGTGGTGCCTATGGGCCCATCGACCGCCGATAGCCAATTCCAGGCGGCCCGCTCGCCCGCGCCGGTCCACCTAGTGAGGGTCTTTACCGCCGCCCGGCTACCGCCCAGCTCCTGACGCAATGCTGCGGCTGCCGGGCCCGCATATCCTCGCGGAGTTCCAGAAGATAGCGGCACCTGAAAGCGCTCTAGCTGCCTAGTACAGAAATTAGGGGAACCCGGACCCATAAGCGCGGGGACCGCAGGAGACGTCGCACGTTGAGGCGGATCGATCGCGGGACGGGAACGGCAGCGAACCTGCGGGCTCGCTCCATAATTTGAAAGCTCCGTCACTTCGCCTTCAAAGCACAGAGACTGGTGCAGTAAATCTATTTGCCGGTAAACTTTGCGGGCCTTTTCTCGACGAATGCCGCAATGGCTTCATGGTGATCATCAGTGCTGTGAAGAACCGACTGCATTGCTGCCGAAAGGGTTAGTACGGTGGCCAAGGTCGCCTCCTCCGATTCGTTCAGAAGTTGCTTGGTCATTCTAATAGCCGGCGGAGAATTAGCGGCGATGCGTTGTGCCATGGCCACCGCTACTTCAAGCAACTTTTCCGGCGAAACTACCTTCGACACCAACCCGATACTCAACGCCTCTTCAGCACCCACCTTGTCGCCGGTAAAGAGCATTTCTCGCGCTTTAGATCGCCCGACGATGCGTGGAAGAAACCACGCTCCTCCGTCACCTGGCACCAGACCCATTTTCGCGAATGCCAAAGCGAAGTATGCGTTCGCAGACGCAATCCGGATATCGCACATGCATGCTATGTCGCAACCAGCACCAATAGCGGCACCATTGATCGCGCATATGATCGGAAGGGGGAAACGTTCGAACGCCAGCGGAATTTGGTGGATGCCGGACTTATAGTCGCCGACATTCTTGTAGGGCGGATTCAACGCAAAGCCACCAGGTTTCTTCCACGCCTTAACATTACCGCCGGCACAAAACGCAACGCCGTTCCCGGTCAACACAACAGCGCGCGTAAGCCCATCTGCCGCCAGTTCATCCAAGGCCCCCACGAGCGCGTCGCGCATAGAGTCGTCTGATACGGAGTTGAACGTATCCGGGCGGTTGAGCGTGATTGTTGCAACAGTTTCTTGACGCTCAATCAATACACCCGGCGCAACATTTTCCTTTCGATCAGTCATCGCCTATCTCATTCCCAAGATGGTTAAATGACACCGAGAGATTTCAGCCTAGATATCTCGGTAGCCGAAATCCCGAGCGTATCGGAAAGAACACTGTCGGTGTGTTCGCCAAGAAGCGGCGGTGGGCGAGGTCGCTCGCCACCGTCCGCGGACAAATTTATGGGCGTGCCAAGAAGTTTCACATCTCGTCCATCACCGAGACGGTAGTCGACAATCATGTCATTCGCGACGACCTGGGGGTCCTCAAGCACTTGTTTGATGTTGCGGACCGGTGCATTGGCGATGCCTGCCCGATCAAGACAGCCTCCCCAATAAGCGACCGAATTCTGCCGCAACACGGCTTCTAGCGCATCACCGCACGCCTTGCGATTGTCCCGCCGACCATCAGGGGTTCCCAGCACGGCGTGGCCGATAAGATCGTGCGCACCGATAGCCGTACAAAGCCGCTCCCAGACATCGTTCGACGGCGCGCCGAACATTATGTCTCCGTCACTGCAGGCGTAGCGGCCAAACGGCACAATCGGCCCGTAGTCCGCCCCCTCGCGTTCATCGAGTTTATCGGCCACCAACCAGTTCACTGCGTGAAAATTTAGCAGGGTCACAGCGGTCTCGAGCAGCGATACTTCTACTTTTTGACCTTTCGAGCGGCCGGCACTACGCGCATGCAGTGCCGCAAGGGCGCCCGCAAACGCCAGCATACCCGTAGAAAGATCAATTGCTGATATGCCCGGCTTTACGGGGGGGCGATCCGGCTCACCTGTGATCGACATGATGCCGCTGTAGGCGGTCATTAGCGTATCGAACCCCGGTTTGTTGGACAGATCGCCTTTTGCACCGTAACCCGTCATGGATACCCAGATCAGGCGTTCGTTCAGTTGCGACAGCGACTCGAAGTCGACACCAAGCGCGTCAGCCGTTTCCGGTAAATAGTTGTGAATGAAGACATCAGCACGGCGAACTAAATCGTAAAGTACCTTCTTCCCTTCAGGGTGCTTAAGATTGAGCGTCAAGCTCTCCTTACCCTTGTTGACACTGAGGAAACTTGTACCTGGCGGCTTGCTGTTCACGATTGTGGGCCAGGTTCGGTTGAAATCACCGCCCTCTGGTGGTTCAACCTTGATTACCCTAGCGCCCTGCTCCGCAAACAATTGACCGCAAAATGGGCCGGCCAACACGCGACTGCAATCCAAAACCAGAAGATCTGAAAGTGCGGACATTCGAAAAACCTAAACTAGCTTGGCCCAAATCGGCTTGCGCCGCTCGCGGAAGGCTCGTGCACCTTCGCGTGCATCATCTGTTACTACGGCAGACATGCTGGTTCGATGGGCGACTTCCATCGCCTCCCGCCACCCCATCGGCGCTATTTCGTTTTTAAACTTCTTGAAAGAACGCAACGCGCTAGGGCTCGCTTCACCAAGCCGGGCGCTGATTTCCGCCTCACGCTCCGCGACGCGGTCCACGGCCACAACCTCCGCAACAAGGCCCCACTTCTCCGCGTCATCCGCCACTACCTTTGATCCGGTTAGCAGCATCCACATCGCCCGCTTTTCCGGAACCGTTCGCAAGAGCGTGGCGGCGGTGACAGTCGGAGGAATTCCGCGCTCGAGTTCTGGAGCGAGGAAAGTCGCGGTCGTCGCGGCAATAGCTATGTCGCACCAAATGGCCAGCGACATGCCGACCCCGACCGCATAGCCCTCCACCACCGACACTGTCGCAAGAGTAGTTTGTTGCATGAAGCAGGCGAGTTCGGTTGATATCGCTATCCTGCCATCTTGCGCATTAGCTTCACTGCTCGCCGCATCCATGGCGCGACCGGCACAGAAGTTGCCACCCTTTCCTCTTAGAACTACGGCCCGAATGCCGTTGTCTGCCTCGGACGCACGCAGTTCCTGCAGTAAGGCACTGAGCATTTCCGCATCGACCGCATTACGGCGCTCAGGAACGTTCAGCCATATACGCCTCACACCCTCGCATACGAGTTCGGAGACGACTTTCTGCATAACTTACTCCGCCGCAGAAGCGGTTTGACCGCCCTCCGACTGGTAGGGAAATGACGGACCTAACGCCTTTCGGACGAGCGGCATTACCTTACCGGCCAACAGCTCCATCGACCTTAGGACCTTCTTTTGTTCCAGATCGCCTACCTGGACAATGAACGACACCTGCTCTGCGCCGATCGCCCTTATATCCCGCGTCAACCGTTCGGCCACAGTCTCGACGTCGCCAACCGGGATATTCGCCAGCATCTTGTCCCAGGGCAGTTCCTCGTCGTACGGCTTCTCTTCGATGTAATAGCCGCTCGTGGCGGATTCACGACGGAACTTAAGCGAATTTCCCAACCGCTGCTGATAGCGCGCACATTCGACGTACTTCTCCACATCGGCACGACTTTCGCCGACATAGCAGAAGCGCATAAGTCCAACTTTCGCGGTTCTGGGATCTTTGCCCTCCTGACGATAAGCGTCGTCAATGGTCTCCCGCACACCAACCAAACGCTTCCAGTTTCCCATCCAGCCGGTAATGAATATGCCATGGCCACCACGTGCAGCTCGACGCATCATATTCGGGTCGAAGGTTGCGAACCACATTGGGGGCATCGGCTTCTGGATCGGCCGGACGCTGAGTGAAGTCTCGAGTTGCTGAAAGTGCTGGCCGTTATATGAGAAGTGGCTTTGAGTTAGACCAGCCTCAATCATATCGAGGAGTTCATGCGTCACCGGCTTGTAGTTATCCATTGTGACGTTGTAGCGGTCGAATTCGAATTTTTGGTAACCCGATCCAACACCCAGCTCCAAACGGCCTTTCGACAAAATGTCGACCAGAGCGATCTCTTCGATAATCCGAGCTGGCGTATAGAGTGGGAGGATAAGCACCGCAGTGCCGATCCTGATCTTGGTCGTGAGCGCCGCGGCATGTGCAGCCATAACGAGCGGTGACGGACATAGGCTGTAGTTGTTGAAATGGTGTTCTGGATACCAAGCGACGTCGAAGCCCATTTTCTCGGCCTCAACAGTCTGCTCAAGGGCCTCCTGAAGGACCACGGCGGGCGACTTGGTAACGTCTCTCTGCTGCATCACAGAAAAAGTACCGATTTTCATGCCCGCCTCCAAGTTAGCCGCGCCAGGGTAGTGGCGACCGATGCGACCTGCGGACCTAAGCCGATCACGCAGCACTTGCGATTACACTAATCGTTCTCCATCCTGTCCGATAAGCGGTAAGCTGCGAGCATCACCTTTCCACAAACTGAAACAATGAATGGGACATGGAAACGCTCAAGGATATGGATCTGTTTGTGCGGGTCGTACGCGCCGGCAGCCTGTCCGGCGCCGCGCGCGACGCTCGGACCTCCACCCCGTCCGTCGTCCGACACATCAATTCCCTTGAAGAGTCGCTTGGCATCCGGCTGCTGAACCGCAGTACACGCAAGATCTCTCTAACTGAGGCAGGGCAGATTTATCATGCCCGCGCGATCAAAATCCTTTCCGACGTGCGGAACACAAGGGCGGAGCTTGGCGAACTGGGGGCAGAGCCACAGGGTACACTGCACGTCCTATCGCGCGTCCTTGTCGGCACCCACTATATGCCGTCGATCGTCTCTTCTTTTCTGCGAGCCTACCCGGAAATTCACGTGATCCTGTCGCTGTCCGACAAGCCTGTGGATATCATCGATCAAGACATCGACATCATCATTCACAATGGAAAACTGGAAGATTCTGCTCTGACGGCGCGACGCCTGGCAGGATCACCTCGCGTTCTTTGCGCCAGCCCCGCCTATTTGAAGAACAAGAAGCTACCACAACGGCCAGAAGACCTGTCACACCACCAATGTATCGCCTACCGGTTCGAGAAGGCGCAGACGAGCTGGCGATTTCAGGGTCCCGGCGGCGCTCGAACATTGAACGTCGCCGGACATATCCAGACTAACAATGGCCATGTTTTGCATTCGCTCGCATTGCGTGGACACGGAATAACGATCCTACCCGAATGGGCGGTAAAGGCAGATATCGAGGCAGGGCGCCTGCTTCGGGTCTTGTCGAACTACAAGTGCACGACGACCGATCCAAGTTTCGAGCAGGTCATTTATGCGGTGTATCGCAAGACGAGCCACCCTGCGCGGAAACTATCTCTATTCATCGATTTTGTGGCTAAGGCGTTCCGAGAGTTGCAACAGCAAGACTGGCCGGAGCAAGCCGAAGGAATTGTCTGAGACAAAGTCGCGTTACTGATCGTTCCAATTTTTGGAAAGCTGACTACAGCACTTTACGGGTGCCGCGGCACCGCCCCCGGTGAGACAATTACATAAGAAATCGGGAGGAAAGGCGGAGTTCGTCTCCGACCTTTTTGAAGCAAACCTACTAGATGCTGAGGTGTACGGGCATGACGAGAATTTCTCAGTAGTTAAAGCGGTCTTTGGTGTCTTTGAAGACGCCGGGAAACTTGGGGGCGGGCCCTGCCGGTATTAGCTTCATGCCTCACGCAGTTGGAATCGCTGAAGACTCAGAGGGAACTCTTTATATGCCGTGGTCGACCTATATGGGATCGAGCCACGAAGGTTGTCTTGAGATTGCCGAGGAACGTGTACTCGCATCCATTCCAACCGGCCATCCGCTGCCAACTTCTGGAAGTCGCATCCGGCTTTCAGTCGTTCCGCGCCAGGTGCATGTGTTCTCCCACGATCCACCAAGTAGCAGATAATCAATGCTGTGCATCTCACTCAATTCCATGCTGCATGAGGCCGGCCCGGAGACACTCCGGGCCGGCGGGTTTGAGTTCAAGGCCGTTGCGGCCAATCCCACTCCGTCTCTTTCGGATTCAGAGCGCGCAGAAACAGTCGCCCTAGTCGCGCGGAATCCGGGCCGAGTAACAGCAGAAATCATCCGTGCGTTGCCTCGATTGCAGATTATTTCTGCGGCTGGTGCGGGCATCGATCATATCGATGTTAGTGCTGCCACTGGAGCGGGAGTCCCGGTCGTTAATAACCCTGGAGTAGGTCCCCGGCCGGTGGCGGAACATGTCGTCGGAATGATGCTGGCCCTTACTAAGCGGATAGCAGTTGCTGACAGGCGCTTGCGGACGGACGGCTGGACGACGCGCCGAGCGTTCCTCAACGAGGAAATGGGTGGCGAGCTAACCGGCAAGACTGTCGGCATCATCGGCTTAGGCGCAATCGGAACCCACATAGCGCGCATGTGCCGCGGCGGCTTTGAGGCCACTATCCTTGCTTACAGCCCGTCGAAATCTGAAGAGCACCTACGGGCGCTGGGCATCACCCGCGCCAACACTGTGCTTGATCTATGTGCCGCCTCGGATTTCGTGGTTCCGATAGTTCCCTACAGTAACAAGACCCATCATTTAATTGGCGAGAGGGAGCTCCGGGCCATCGGCCCGAGCGGATTTTTGGTAAATGCCTCGAGGGGAGCAGTTGTTGATCAAGTCGCGCTTTTTCAGGCCTTAACCGAGAGGCGCATCGCCGGCGCAGGCATTGACGTATTTGATCCTGAACCGCCCGAACCGGGGGATCCGCTCTGCAGTCTCGACAATGTGATTGTGACGCCCCACATAGCCGGCTTGTCGATAGAAGCCGTTCGAGAACTATCTCTGTCTTCAGCCAAGCAGATACTGGACGTGGTCGCGGGGCGCCGTCCCCCATTTCTGGTAAATCCGGAGACGTGGCCGCCCGCTCGAGAGGGCTCTGTTTTGGGAGGTGATAATGCGTAGTAAGGTCGCGCTACTCGACGACTATCAGCACGTCGCGCTGGACGCCGTTGACTGGACACCAGTCCGAGCGCGTGCCGACATTGAGGTGTTCCACGAGAATGAGACGGATCAGGATCTGCTGACTGAGCGCCTTAGGCCGTTTGACATCGTTGTCGCAATGCGCGATCGGACAAAGTTTACCAGAGCCCTCCTGGAGCGACTCCCGGCACTGCGTCTTCTGGTCCAGACCGGTCTGTCAAATGCATCTATCGATCTCGAGGCTGCGACGGAACGAGGAATTCTCGTCTGTCATACAGATTCTCTTCGGAGCACCACCACCGAGCTCACATGGGCATTAATTTTAGGATGCGCGCGCCACCTCACTCTCGAAGATCGCACCATACGTGCTGGGGGTTGGCAATCTGCGCTGGGCCGGGGAGTAGCTGGACGGACACTCTCGCTACTGGGACTAGGACAGATTGGCGCAGAAGTTGCCAGGATCGGCGCGGCTTTTGGCATGCGCACTATCGCCTGGAGCCAGAATCTTACCCACGACGTCGCCGCGCGCGCAGGCGTTACGCTAGTATCGAAAGAGGAATTATTTCGACAGGCCGATGTGTTGTCTATCCATGTCATACTGAGCGCGCGCACGAGGGGCCTCGTAGGATCCGCCGAGTTCGAACTGATGCGCCCTAGTTCAATTTTAGTGAACACATCGCGCGGTCCTATCGTCGATGAACGGGCGCTGCTGCAGGCACTGAAAACGCGAAAACTATCCGCGGCAGGACTGGACGTGTTTGACCAGGAGCCCCTGCCTGTCGATCATCCGCTACGCTACCTGGACAATGTAATTGTGACGCCTCATATCGGTCACGTTACCTACGACAACTACAGCATATATTTCCGGGGTGTAGTCGAAGACATTATCGGTTACCTGAACCAAAAACCTCTTCGAGTACTGAATCCCGAGCTATTGAACAGAAGCTGAAGGCGGGAGCCCTGTCGAACGAACTCCCGCCTACGCGTTACTCCATCTTAATGTCGACCTTTTTACTGACCTCGGTCCACTGCTCTACTTCTTTCGCCATTAGCTGCGCAAAAGCCGCTGATGTACCGCCTCGGATCGCAAAGCCAAGAGCCTCAAGGTTTTGCCGTACCTCTGGCATGGCCAGCGCTTCGTTCATTGACGCGTTCAGGGTCTGCACGATCTTGCCCGGCGTTGCCGCCGGCGCCGACAGGCCGACGAAAAATCCCGATACAAACGTCGGCAGGCCAGTTTCAGTAACTGTTGGGACGTCTGGCAATAGAGCAGAGCGCTTTGTATCGGTTATCGCCAGACCGCGAAATTTACCCGCGTCTATTTGCTTCTTGGAATTGCTCGCCGGATCCAAGGTTAAGTCGATCTGCTTGCCAAGCAGGGCAACGATTGTCGGGCCGCCGCCCTGAAAGGGGATGTGCGTCATTTTGATGTTGTTCTGCAGGGCGAAGACTTCCATCGGAACATGGTTCGTGCTTCCGATACCCGAAGACCCATAGTTCAGGGCCCCGGGATTGGCTTTCGCAAAGGCCACCATCTCTGGCAGCGTCTTAAATTTCGCCTCGGCGTTGACGGAAACTAGGAATGGGCTAAACACCGCTTCAATAATCGGCTGAAAATCCTTTCGCACGTCGTAGCCAATGTCCTTTTTGAACACTTGGTTTATTGTGACGTTTGTTGTGTGCAGAAGGATTGTGTAACCGTCAGGAGCGGATTGCTTCATGACGTAGTCCACAGCTACGGATCCTGCGGCGCCGGGCTTAGCCTCTACGATGACCTGCTGCCCTAACTTGGTCGTCATGTACTGAGCGAGAGCGCGCGCGACCGGATCTGTTGCGCCGCCCGGCGGGTTAGGCGTTATGATTCTGATTGGCTTCGTTGGATAGTCTTGGGCTTGCACGCCAAAGCCGACAAGCAAAGAAACGGTGGCCAGTAGAACTCCGGCTTTTTTAATCATTTTCCCTCCCTTGGGTCTTCTCGACCCTCGACGATTTACGTCCTGTACGAAGTGCCTCGGTCGCGCTCAAGCTTTCGCAACAAGGCAGGCCACTCAAGCATCCCAGGCTGAAAGAAACCGCCCGGACCGAATATCTTGCGCCCTTGTGCACGGGTGTGGGCGATCATCCCGTCAGACGGCCAAATCAGTTCACGCCCGCCAGCAAGTCCATCCACCTGAAATCGGCACGCCGTCTCGAAGCGATACATCCACGTAAACGCCTCGGCAGCGTTTTTGCCGACTGTCATCGCCCCATGGTTGTCGAGAATCAGGATGCGGCCTTCAGGGCCGAGATCCCGAACCAGCCTGTCCCGTTCGTCGAGGTCAAGGGCGGCTCCCTCGAATTCATGACGACGAACGAAATCCAGCAGGGTTATCGCCTTTTGATGAAGGGGCAGAAGGCCGTCCTTCTGCATAGCGATCGCATTATTTGCCCTCGTGTGTGTATGCATCACACATAGGATTTCCGGGAACGCCATGTGAATTGCGCTGTGAATCACAAAAGCCGCGCGATTTACAGGCATATCCGGATCGTCGTCTATTACCCTGCCTTCTACGTCGAGCTTAACCAGAGACGATGCCGTCACTTCGTCGAACAACGTGCCGAAACGATTGAGAAGGAACTGGCCTTCCTTTCCGGGAACTCGCGCTGAAATGTGCGTCCCTGCAAGGTCTGACATGCCATACATGTCCGCCAGCTGATAGCACGCCGCAAGGTCGGTTCTCGCCTGCCATTCCGTCTCACTGAACCGACCCGCCGCATTCGCCGAGGATTGCGCAAGCCGTACCGTACCACCGCTCATATTGCCCCCTACGCCAGGGTTGACCGGTACATCAGTCGCACGTTCTCCGGCGCATCAAGCGCTGAAACGTCGTAGTCGGGCGGCGCGTGGTGCAATGTACAATGATTGTCCCAGAATATTAGGTCGCCTGGACGCCAATGGTGACGGTAGGTGAACGCCGGCTGAGTCGCGTATCGTACTAGATACTGCAATAGCGGGGCGCTCTCCTCGATGGTCCATCCCTCGAAGCGATCGATCATCTGCTCACTGACGAACAGAGCCTTTTCTCCGGTTAGGGGATGAGGCTTCAGTACCGGATGCCAGGTTCCTGGCCATTTCTTCGCCTCTTCGGGCGTGAATTCCTTGCGCCGCAATCGCTGACGGTTATTGGTGTTGTAGAGGTCGTGATAGCAGCGCAAATTTTCGAGGGTCGCCCGCAGACCCTCCGAGAGGCGTTCAGCGGCAACAAAAAGGTTGGCAAACATCGTATCCCCCCCGAGCTGCGGCGCACGCACGCACCGCAGTAGGGAACCTGTCGCAGGAACGGGCAGAAACGACTGGTCAGAATGCCACTGACGCGCGGAATCCCAAGTTTCGGAACGTTCGCCTTCCAGCACCATATTGGTGACCGTGAAAAGATCTGGGTACCCTGGTGGGGCGTTTCGCGAAATGAAGCCGGCCTCCGCCAAGGGTCCGAAGCGACGCGTGAAATCTAGGTGTTGGTCGTGATCTAGGTGTTGATCCCGGAAGAGAAGAACGCCGCGTTCTGCAAGTAGACCGCGGAGCCGCTTAATTGAATTGTCAGAAATCGAGGCGGCGTCACGAAGGTCAAGGCCACGAATCTCCGAGCCCGTCCGCCATGACAGCGCAACCGCGTCGAAATCGGCCTGAACGTTATGTTGCGCCGCAATACCAGATTGGCCCGCAGCTGCCACCCCCTGCATTGCCATGAATTTCCTCCCGCGCGGTATGTCCCCGCATTGAACACAGGTTTTCACCATTGAAGGAGCAGGAGAAGGCCAGTTTTCGTAACAATACTTTTCCAGCTTTTGGAAGAATAGTTGAGCCTAGACCAACATTAGCCTCATGCTTAACTGCTCGGCCAGCTTCAGATATATGCTCAGCGATTCACACCTAAAGTCGATAGCGACCTGCTCACACCCCGCAGCTCGGTAGCTCTCAATTGCCTCTACAACAGCTTCTGTCGGCTTCGCTTGGCCGAAAACTAAACGCGCGCTTCGGCGCACTCGTCGGCCAGCCAGATCGTCGATGAAATTTGAGGCGTCGATCAGCTCCTCGGGGGTTACTCGAACTGGATGCCAGTAGTCGCCATATTGTGCTGCGCGTCGAAGCGGAAGGCGCCCCACTCCGCGAGATCCAACCCAAATCGGGACTGACGGATTCTGAGCCGGTTGTGGGGAGAACTCTACGGCATCGAACGAGAATCTGGACCCGCTTGCTGCCACGGCACCGCCGGCCCAACACTTCTTTATTACGTCCAGGCACTCATCAGTCACACGTCCGCGTTCCTCATGAAGAGGACCAACTCCGAGCGCTTCGAATTCGGTTCGCGCGTAGCCCGTTCCAACTCCGAGATCGACTCGGCCGCCACTCAGCTGGTCGATCGTGGCGATCATCTTTGCCGTAAGAACCGGATTTCGATAGGGCAACACCAAAATTCCGGTCCCGAGACGAACCCTCGAGGTCGATGAAGCTAGAAAAGCGAGCGCGGACAGTATCTCCATCCACTGGCCGCCATAGTGTCGATACTCATCCGCACCGATGACGTGATCAGTTAGCCACAGCCCGGCGAAGCCCATTTTTTCCAATAGTGGGCCAGCTCTAATGGCCTTAACCGCGTCGGCTCCTTGATTTGGAACAACAATATCAATGCGCATCTAATTGATTCAGTCCCAGTCTCGAATGGCCACTCAGCTAACGTTGGTCATTTCGGCGGACAGCGTTTGTGCCAGGGCAGCCATTGATGTTAACGCCCCTGCCATACTGCCTAATCCCTGCTTTGATGTTGCGCAGCTATACGCGAGATTCGCCAACGCTTGTGAAGAGGGTGTGCACCGGGAACTTAGCCAACGAGCCACCGCCCGACCGATGAAACGAGGTGCATCGTGACCATCGGTATTGCTACTCCGGCTTAATTCCAAGTGACTTGAACGCAGCCTCCATGTTCGCATTGCCCTCGGCTACAAGCTTGGCTAGGTGTGCGACGCTCGGATCAGTCGCCGGCACGAAACCACCTTTGCTAATCTCCGCACGGAACCCTTCGTCCATCGCTACCTTGGCGATAGCCTGGTTGAGCGTATTGACGACAGGTTGAGGTGTCGCCGCCGGGGCGAAGACGCCGAACACCGAGCTGATTGCGATTGGAACGCCCTCCTCCTTTGCGGTGGGGACGTTAGGCAGCGTCGGGATCCGCGTATCGGTGAATACGGCAAGTACACGGATTTGCGGTGTTTGCGAGACGGAAATTGGCGCCGTTATGACCAATGGCACGCGTCCACCAAGAATATCCTGGATCGCCTGAGAACCGCTCTTGTAAGGCACGTGGACCATGTCCATACCCCCATCGCGCTTCAGCATCGAGCCAATCAGGTGTGCGGTGCCACCGACGCCGGATGTGCCATAGTCGAACTTGCCCGGATTGGCCCGAACCAGTGCCACAAGCTCCCGGAAACTCTGCACCGGCACCTGCGGCCCGGCGGCAATTGACACCGGAGTGATGGCAATCATGCCAAGCGGCTTGAAGTCTCTTTCACCGTCGTACTTCAGCCCTTCAAGGTGGCGGGTTAGGATCGATGTATCGACGCCTAGGAGCACGGTATAGCCATCAGCGGGAGCAGCTGCGACGTAGGCGCCGCCCACCGTACCGGAACCGCCTGTACGGTTTTCGACGATGACATTGGTGGCAAGCGCTGTACCTAGCCGTGTAGCGAACTGGCGACCCAGTGTGTCAGTAGAGCCGCCCGCGGCGAAGGGGATGACAAAGGAAATGGGCTTGGCGCCCGGAAAAGCCGTTGACTGGGCGTGGGCGCCAGCCGCCCCGAACAAGCCGGCAACCAGCAAAGACTTCAGGATCAACGCGCGCATTTGGCATCCTCCCAGCTTTTTTTGATGCCTCTATCCTATCGGCCGCCACGTCAAACGGAAGCTGTCTGTTTACACCGCATTCTATATCTGGCTGGCGGCGTATCTTCAGGGGGCGCCCAACCGAAATCACCGCGGGGTAGTTCGCCAGAATTTCACTGAGACGCGTCATGCGGATTCAAAGGAGTCGCCCGGCGCAGGTTATGAGATTGCCGTCCGGCACTGTCAATCTGTGGCGCAACCACCCCTCGTGGGCTTGTCAGAGGCGGCCACCCATATCCTGTGCGGAGCGAACGGCGTGGAGGCCTGCGGTGGATGGGAGCGACGGAATGGACCCACCTCGTCTCAAATTGATCCTTGCCTGCCGCGAAGCGCTTTGATCTGAATCCGAAAATAGGGGGAAGATCAAATGGACAAGCCTTGGCGCCGGTTCTTCATCGTGATGTCAGGCGCCATCCTAACGGCGGGCCTGCTCCACCTCACCGTTCGCTATATCATCGCCGGATAATCGTCAGGACGTCCAATGGGCTGGAAAGTCTGCCGCCTTCCAATCACGGAAGCGTCGCGCTGCGCTCAGATACAGGAAGAGTTTGAGGCCATGTGGATGGCCCGAGAGGCCGGCCCGGACGGCGCCGCAATGCTGTTTCGAAGCGACCTGGGCGACGATATAGAAATCTACCTCACCCCCATTGCCGTGGAGACCTATCCGAACATCCTGCGCCTGGCGGAATGGCAGGACTGTGAACCGCCAAAGAGGAATACGGTTGGATTCGGGGTGGGTCATGCCTCGCAACTCGACGCGATTTTTGCCGCTAGCGAGATCTCTCACTAGAGCGCCGGACCAGGATTTGGCACCAGAGTGCGACACTCGTTTTGAAGGGAAAATACATGCCCGTCTTTCATATCGTGTTGATCAAATGGAAGCCTGGAACATCTGACAAGCGCATGACTGAGCGTATGCAGGCGTTGGAAGCCCTGAAGGATCAGATTCCAGGTATCGTGTCGGTGCATACGGGAGTGAACTTCTCGGACCGCGCGAAGGGATATACCCATGTGGGAATCGTTCAATTGAAGGATCGAGACGCGCTCGCGAATTACGGTCCCCACCCGGCTCATCGGGCTCTGGGGGAGCCGTTTCGAGAAATCGCGGAAGATCTGATGGTCGTCGATTTCGGCGGCGAAGCGACGTGATACCTAGGGGCGGACCAATGCCCAGAAAGCGATAAGACCGATCGCTCCAATTCCCATGAACGCGGTACCGATGCCAAGCGTTGCCGCCGCCCAGCCGAACAGCAGTGGCATCGTGATGGCGCCGATGACGCCATACATCATCGCCCCCGACAGAGTGGCGCCAGCCTGGTCCGGCGGCGACAGCCGGGCAATGTCGGCGATGATCACGCCATTCCAACTGTTCGTCGTCAGGCCCAAGGCGATGGAAAGGGCGGCGACGAGGGCTGGCGGCCACGACGTTTCTGACAGCCCAAGCAGTACCGGCGTGACCACAATGCCCACCGAGAGCCATGTCAGCATTCGGCGCGGTGATTGCCACCGGTCGGCCACGAAGCCCCACGCAAGCCGGCCGAACACCCCGGCGACCTGAACCAGGGCTAGCATGGTGCCCGCGAGCGCCAGCGTGTAATCGAGCCCGTCCACGAGCGCGATGACCAGAAAGGCGGATACACAGGTCTGGATCGAGGTGAACACGAGGTTCACGATGGTAAGTCGCGCCATCCCGGGCAATTGAATAGCATGGCGGGCTGTGGCGGTCAGGCGATGCAGCAGGCCATGCCCGTCGGCGTTGGTTGGCCGCGTGACCCGAGGGCGCGGGTTGCGCCGCCGTACCGGCTCCATCATCAGGGCGGTGCCACAGCCGGCGAGGGCAAGAATTATGAGTGTCCAGCGCCAGCCGGCGAATGGGACCAGCAGGGGAATGATCAGGGCAGCCGCCATGGTGCCCAGGGGCTTGCCGGTTTGTTTCAGCGAGAAGATAAAGGATCTCTGGTTGGCTGGTACCGAGGCTATCAGGAACTGCGTGCTGGCCGGGGTCTCGGGCGCCGCGGCAATTCCCATGATGATCGCGCACAGGACAATGCTGACGACGGTCCCTGTGCTGCCCACCACCAGTCCCAAGGCCGCGCCGAGGGCACAGAACTGGGATACACGGGCGGCGCCAAAGCGGTCGATCAGCGCCGCAGCACCGAACAAGCCTACCGCGAAGCTGGCGTACATGATGGCGGTGTACATGCCCGCCAATTGGGGCCCCAACTGAAACTCCTGGTTCAATACTGGCGCGAGAACCGGGATGGCAATGTTCGATACCGACACTGCAACCTGGACCAGCAGCATCGCGCCGGTTGCAAACCAGATGCTCCGGGACGGAGACGGGGTGGGGGTGCTCATACCGCGCCAGTCATGCCGTTGCCGGCCGCTGGCGCAGCAGTCCCCAGAGCCCAGGCTGGGACCACGAATGCGAACACCAGAAAGGCCGTACCGACGCCCGTGGCGCCGACCAGCCAGCCAAATCCGAGCGGCCCGAAGATCACCCAGGGCGAGCCCAAAACCATGGTTCCGGACGTAATCTGGCCCAGCGCCGAGACGGTGAGGATTGCGAACACCACAACCATCTGGCCCGGCGTCAGGATGATGACCGGCGGCCAGAATGAGGGCGCCACGGCAGGAGGTTTCATGGAACTGGTCGCCGGCTGGAAGTTTGAGCTTGCCCCTGCCTGACGTCTCCCTTGGCTGATAGGAACAAATCAGCTCGGCAGCATAGTCAGCACGTCAAGGGAGACGTTGAACGAGGGCAAGGTCAATGAACCGCACGCCTAACACGGCATCGGACCCGCCCTTATCTCTTGCCGCTGCAATTTTTGGAGGATAGCCGGCCACCTCAAACTTGTAGAGCAACTGGCCATCGAGCCACTTCGTCGATAATGACAGGGTAACGCCATCCAATGCTTCGGCCGTTTTTGGCGGCCATATTTTTACTTCGCCTAGAGGCGCGTTCCTGGCCGTCTTCTCCGCCTCGCCCCACTTTTCCCAGATATACGTGCCGCCGAAACCGAGAACGGACAGCGTAATGGTAACCAGCACGATGATCGCCGCAATGCGTATAATCCCAAGGGCGAACGATTTCATTGTAGGCCAGCTCCCCGTGCTAGCGCCGCGCTAGCTGGCGACGCGGGTATTGCGGGCACTCGTGGATGCCCATCCCCAAACCATAGGCCCGGGCAGGGGCTGCCGATAGGCCCGCAGGCGCCCGCAGATGACACCTGGAGGCTGCCGCACAGAACCCTTGGCCGGGATGCCCGAAATGGCCGTTGAGTCCTACGGGCATCATGCGGGCAGCAGCCGGTTGGTTCCGGAACGGATTCAATGCGGGACCAGCGGGCCGGACAAGGGCCAACGCAAGATCACATCATCGCGCGCTTCCTACCGCTCTTAGCCGAGGCGGCGCGGATATGGATCAACCGCCCCGTTCGCTGTTGACCGGCACGAAGTGTGGGACGGATTGAGGGACTAGAGAAACGGCAGATCCTGAAAACCGTTGAATATCAACACACTAGATGGGGAATATGGCGGACAGGGTGAGATTCGAACTCACGGTACCCGTAAAGGTACGCCGCATTTCGAGTGCGGTGCCTTCAACCACTCGGCCACCTGTCCGCAAGGCGGCGGAAATTAGCGGAACGGCCCACCCACCGCAACCCGGCAAACCGCCGGATCCGGTCAGGTTTCGCGGTTGACAAGGGAAGCGCCATGCCTATAGTGCCGCCTTCATTTTCGGCCGGCACCCGGCCCGCGGCGCATGTCCGCACGGTGCCAAAAAGCGACGGAAAATCAAGATGTTCGCGGTAATCAAGACAGGCGGCAAGCAGTACAAGGTCGCGACCGGCGACGTGTTCGAGATCGAACGCCTGCCGGGCGAAAAGGGCGGCGTCCTCGAGTTCACCGAAGTTCTGGCGGTGGGCGGCGAAGGCGGCGTCAAGCTGGGCCAGCCCCTAGTTGCCGGCGCGAGCGTCACCGCCGAGCTGGTCGAGCAGATGCGCGGCGACAAGATCATCGTCTTCAAGAAGCGGCGCCGCCAGAATTCGCGCCGCCGGAACGGCCACCGTCAGGACCTGACCCGGGTGAAGATCACCGGGATCGTGGGCGCCTGAGCGTAGAGGGTAGTAGGTAGACCATGGCACACAAGAAAGCAGGCGGTTCATCCCGCAACGGTCGCGACACCGCCGGCCGGCGCCTCGGCGTCAAGAAGTTCGGCGGCGAGCAGGTTCTCTCCGGCAACATCATTGTCCGCCAGCGCGGCACGAAGGTGCACCCGGGCAAGAATGTCGGCATCGGCACCGACCACACCCTGTTCGCGACCAGCGAAGGCCGCGTGAAGTTCCATCCTGGCCGTGGCGACCGCACCATGGTTTCGGTTCTGCCGGACGTGCCGCCGGGCGAGTAACGCCCCGACCGCCATTTCCGCACGCTACGATCAAGGGGAATGGCCGGGCCATTCCCCTTTTTCTTTGCCTGCTTTTGCCTCCAGCGCAGTCCTGACGTGACCCGATGAAATTCCTCGACGAAGCCAAGGTGTTCGTGAAGTCCGGCGACGGCGGCCCCGGCGCCGTCAGCTTCCGGCGCGAGAAGTTCATCGAGATGGGCGGCCCCGATGGCGGCAATGGCGGCAAGGGCGGCGATGTCTGGGTCGAATGCGTCGACGGACTCAACACGCTGATCGACTATCGCTACCAGCAGCACTTCAAGGCGAAGCGCGGCGAGCACGGCGCCGGCCGCAGCCGCACCGGCGCGAACTCGCCCGACGCCATATTGAAGGTGCCGGTCGGCACGCAGATCTTCGCCGAGGACCACGAGACGCTGCTGGCCGACCTGACCCAGGTCGGGCAGCGCGTGCGTCTGTGCAAGGGCGGCGATGGCGGCTACGGCAACGAGCATTTCAAGAGCAGCACCAACCAGGCGCCGCGCCGCTTCGATCCCGGCTGGCCGGGCGAGGAGCGCTGGATCTGGTTGCGCCTGAAGCTGATCGCCGATGCCGGCCTGGTCGGCCTGCCCAATGCGGGCAAGTCGACCTTCCTGGCCTCGGTCACCCACGCAAAGCCGAAGATCGCCGACTATCCCTTCACCACGCTGAAGCCGCAGCTGGGCGTCGTGCGCGCCGGCGATGTGGAATTCGTGCTGGCCGACCTGCCCGGCCTGATCGAGGGTGCGTCGGAAGGCGCCGGCCTGGGCCACAAGTTCCTGGGCCATGTGGAACGCTGCGACGTGATCCTGCACCTGATCGACGGCACGCAGGAAAAGCCGGTCCAGGCATGGCGCCTGATCCGGCGCGAGCTGAAGGATTATGGCCAGGGGCTGGAAAACAAGCCCGAGATCATCGGCCTGAACAAGATCGACGCCATCGAACCCGCCGACCTGAAGAAGAAGATCGCGGCGCTGAAGCGCGCGTCGAAGGGCGAGGTGCTGGCGCTGTCGGGCGTGACCGGCGCCGGCGTCAGCGAAGTGCGCTTCGCCCTGTGGCAGCACATCCAGGAACATCGCGGCAGCCTGGCGCCCGCGCGCGCGGGAGAGGGCCGGGTGTGGATGGCGGAGGAAAAATGACCTCCGCCTATCTGCAGAACTCGAAGCGCGTCGTCATCAAGATCGGCTCGTCCCTGCTGGTCGAGGCCGAAGGCGGTGCGCTGCGCCAGCCGTGGTTCGACGGCATGTGCGAGGACATCGCCGCGCTGCGCCGGCGCGGGCAAGAAGTGCTGGTCGTGTCGTCTGGCGCCATCGCCATGGGACGGCGCGCGCTGGGCCTGAAACCCGGTGAACTGAAGCTGGAGGAGAGCCAGGCCGCCGCCGCCGCCGGGCAGATTCGCCTGGCCCATGCATGGCAGGAAGGCCTGGCGCGGCACGGCCTGACGGTTGCGCAGATCCTGCTGACCATCGGCGATACCGAGGCGCGCCGGCAATATCTCAACGGCCGCTCGACGCTGAACACCCTGCTGCGCCTCGGCGCGGTGCCGGTGATCAACGAGAACGACACCGTGGCGACGACGGAGATTCGTTTCGGCGACAACGACCGCCTGGCCGCGCGCGTGGCCGAGATGGTGTCGGCGGACAGCCTGGTCCTGCTGTCGGATATCGACGGCCTCTACACCGCCGACCCCGGCACCGATGCGAGTGCGAAGTTCATCCCCGAGGTGCGCGAGATCACGCCCGAGATCGCCGCCATGGCCGGCGACAGCCGCTCCGGCTTCGGCCGCGGCGGCATGGTGACGAAGCTGGCGGCGGCGCGCCTGGCGCTGAACGCCGGCTGCCGCATGGTCATCGCGAACGGCAAGGTGATGAAGCCGCTGGCTGCCATCGAGGCCGGCACGCGCTGCACCTGGTTCGTGCCCGGCGCCACGCCGCTGACCGCGCGCAAGCAATGGATCGGCGGCAGCCTGAAGCCGGCCGGCACGCTGACTGTCGATGCCGGCGCCGCGGCCGCATTGCGCAACGGCAAGAGCCTGCTGCCCGCGGGCGTGACGGAGGTGGACGGCAAGTTCGAGCGCGGCGACGCGGTGGTGATCCGCGGTGCCGACGGCCGTGAACTGGGCCGCGGCCTGACCGCCTATGGCGACGAGGATGCGCGCCGCATCATGGGCCACAAGAGCGGTGAAATCGAAGCGGCGCTGGGCTACCGTGGCCGCGACGAGATGATCCACCGCGACGACCTGGTGCTGGGATGACCGTCAGTATTGCCGCCACTACAGATGTAACCAGTGCGATGCACGCCGTGGGCATTGCCGCGCGCGCGGCGGCGCAGGTCCTGGCACGCACGGGCACCGACGCGAAGAACCGCGCCCTGCTCGCGGCGGCGGCGGCGATCCGCAGCGACGCGGCGATCATCCTGAAAGCCAACGCGACCGACATGGCGCAGGCGACAGCGCGCGGCACGACCGGCGCGATGATCGACCGGCTGAAGCTGGACGCGGCGCGCGTCGAGGCCATGGCCAAGGGCCTGGAGGAAATCGCCGCCCTGCCCGACCCGGTCGGCAGTGTGGCTGCGGAATGGACGCGGCCGAACGGGCTTAACTTCAAGCGCGTGCGCACACCGCTGGGCGTCATCGGCATCATCTACGAGAGCCGGCCGAACGTGACGGCAGATGCCGGCGGCCTGTGCCTGAAGTCGGGCAATGCCTGCATCCTGCGCGGCGGTTCGGAAAGCTTCAATTCCAGCCGCGCGATTCTCAACTGCCTGCGCCATGGCCTTGTTGCCGCCGGCCTGCCCGAGGCCGCCATCCAGATGGTGCCGGTCGCCGACCGCGCGGCGGTTGGCATCATGCTGGGCATGCACGAGTTCATCGATGTCATCGTCCCGCGCGGCGGCAAGGGCCTGATCGCACGCGTGCAGGCGGAGAGCCGCATTCCGGTGCTGGCGCACCTTGACGGCAATTGCCATGTCTATGTGGACGGCGCAGCCGACCTGGCCATGGCGCGCAAGATCGTCATGAACGCCAAGCTGCGGCGCACCGGCGTCTGCGGTGCGGCGGAGACGCTGCTGGTCGATCGCGCCTGCATGGCGACGCACCTGAAGCCGCTGGTCACCGACCTGCTGGACGCCGGCTGCGAAGTGCGCGGCGATGCCGAGGTGCAGCAGATCGATCCGCGCGTGAAGGCCGCCGTCGAGGCCGACTGGGCAACCGAGTTCCTCGATGCCATCATCGCCTGCAGGATCGTCGATGGCGTCGATGCAGCCATCGAACATATCGAGACGCACGGGTCGCACCACACCGAGAGCATCGTCACCGCGGATGCGGCGACGGCCGAACGTTTCATGGCGTGCATCGATAGCGCGATCCTGCTGCATAACGCCTCGACCCAGTTCGCCGATGGCGGCGAGTTCGGCTTCGGCGCCGAGATCGGCATCGCCACCGGCAAGCTGCACGCGCGCGGCCCGGTCGGCGTCGAACAGCTGACCACCTTCAAGTACGTGGTGCATGGCGACGGCCAGATCCGGCCGTGACCGGTGACCGTGCATGATCCCGCTTGGCTCTCGGCAATGCCGGCGCGTCGGGCTGCTGGGCGGGTCGTTCAATCCGGCGCATGCGGGGCACCGGCATATCAGCCTGCTGGCGCTGCGCCTGCTGGGCCTCGACCAGGTGTGGTGGCTGGTCAGCCCGCAGAACCCGCTGAAGCAGGCCAAGGGCATGGCGCCGTTCGCCGAGCGCCTGGCGCAGGCGGCCCAGGTGGCGCGCCATCCGCGCATCCGCGTCAGCGGCATCGAGGCCCGATTCGGCACGCGCTACACCGTCGACACGCTGACCGAGTTGCGCCGCCGGTTTCCCGACACGCAGTTCATCTGGCTGATGGGCGCCGACAATCTGATGCAAATCCGCCACTGGCGGCACTGGACAAGGATTTTCTCCCTCATGCCGATTGCGGTCTTCGACCGACCGGCCTATTCTGGCAAGGCTCTGGCGTCGCTGGCCGCGAAACGCTACGCGGCCTTTCGCAGGCCGGCATCGGCAGGGCACCGGTTGGGCGATTCGGGAACCCCGGCTTGGACTTTTTTCGCAGCGGCGACACATCCGGCTTCGGCCACCGCGATCCGCGAACGGCGCTCCAGCGCCCTGCGCCTGTCACAGCGCCCGACCCGACCCAGTACCGCCCTGACCGGCACGTCCAGTACCGGCACGTCCAGTACCGGCACTTCCATCACATGAGTGCGTTTCTTTCCCGCCGGCCCGTTCCGCGCGCCGGCTTCGCGTTCCAACCGTACAGCGAGGATTAGTGAAGGCACCGAGCAAACCGACCAAGGCGGCAGGCAGAGCCCCGAAGAAGACCCCAGCCCCCAAACGTGCGGCCCGTGTTGCCGCCCCCGCCGGCGCCCCCGTGCGCGCCGTGCGCAAGACGAAGCCCAAGGTCCCCACCCGATTGACGCCCGACGCGGCGGTGCTGAAGCTGAAGAACCTGATCATGGGCTCGCTCGACGACGACAAGGCCGAGGACATCGTCGCCCTCGACCTGGGCGGCAAGTCGTCGCTGGCCGACTGGATGATCGTGGCGACGGGCCGTTCGTCGCGCCAGGTCAGCGCGATCTCGGAACATCTGATGGAGCGCCTGCGCACCGAGACCGGCCGCACCTACCGCAGCGAAGGCAAGCGCAGCGGCGAGTGGGTGGTGATCGATGCGGGCGATGTCATCGTCCACATCTTCCAGCCGGAAATCCGCACCTTCTACAATCTCGAGAAGATGTGGTCGCTCGACATCCCCGACCAGGAAGCGGTCTGAACCAGGCAGGGCGCACCGTCCCATGCGCGTGATCATCGCCGCGATCGGGCGCGAGCGCGACCCGGCGGCGCGCGCCCTGTTCGACCGCTATGTCGAACGCCTGCCGTGGAAGCTGAGCCTGTCCGAGGGCGAGGCGAAGAAGGCCAAATCAGGTGCCGCGCGCATGGCCGAGGAAGCGGCGCTGCTGCTGAAGGCCGTGCCGGCGGGCGCCACCATCATCGCGCTGGACGAACGTGGGCGCGACCTCGACAGCGCGACCTTCGCCAAACGCATCGGCACCTGGATCGACGCCAGCACGACCGACCTGGCCTTCATCATCGGCGGCGCTGACGGCCTGGCGCCTGAACTGCGCGAGCGCGCCGCCCTGACGCTGTGCTTCGGCAAGCTGACCTGGCCGCACCTGCTGGTGCGCATCATGCTGGCGGAGCAGCTGTACCGCGCCTCGACCATCCTCGCCGGACACCCGTACCACCGGGCATAACGGTGAGTTTCGATGCCGTTTGGTGCTGTTTCGAGCGCGCTTAGGCGAGTTTGAATAGTGTTTAGGTGAGCTTCGACCGCGTTTAGGTGAGTTTTGAACGTGTTTTATACGTGCGCACTGAGCATTTAGCGGCGGATTTCGGTCATTTTGACCGATTTGCCGCGTAAAAGGCCGCTGTTCTCGTTTTTCAGAGCCGTACCGGCCCCAGATATGTCAAAGAACAACCGGCCGATCATGACAGATTATAGGAATAATGTCAACATGTTTTCACCGTCATGACAATCAGGGTCTTCATCGACGACAGCGGCAGCGAGCCGCGCGGGAAGGTGTTCGTGCTGGGGGGATTTATCTCCACGGCGGAACGGTGGGAGGCATTGTCCGCGGAGTGGGATGCGGTCTGCGCCGCCGCACCGGCGACGCCCGACTTTCACATGGCGGCGGCGTGGCGGATCAATCGCGGCTACTGGGGCGATCGGGACGAGGCAACGCAAACCGCGTTGCGCGACCGGCGGCTTTTGGATCTGGCGAAGGTCATCGAACGGCAGGTGCAGGCGTCGATCACCTGCACGGTGACGTGGCGCACCTATGACGAGAGCCTGCGTGGGCAGGTGCCGCGCCATCTCGACAACCCGTATTTCTTCCTGCTGTGGCAGATGCTGCAGATGATTGGCACGTGGTCGCGCGATGTCGCGCCGGCGGAAAAGATCGAGCTGGTTCTCGACCAGCAGAACGAGGCGGGGCGGCGCGTGCTGGCCTGGTATCCGCGCCTGCTCGCCGTCATGGACGAGAGCGACCGGCAGGCCCTGCCGGCAGCGCCGGTTTTTCGCGCGGACCGCGACCTGCCGCCGCTGAAGGCCGCGGACATGTGGGCGTGGTTCTGGCGGCGCGAGGCCATTGACCGCGAGCGGCACCGCAGGACGCGGAGCAGCTATGAAAGGCCGGCGTTCGGCGACGTGCTGTGCGGCATTGCGCCAGTGAACCGCAATCTCGAGGCCGATGACCTGAAGGCAATCGCGCAGCGGCTGAAGGCGGCGAAGCTGCCGAAATAGGCCGGGCGACTTAAGGCCGTGGCGTACGTTTATACTTGGACCCACGCCCATTCACGGAGCCGCCCCCAATGACGAAAGCAAAGCCCGCCACCGGCCTGCCCGACTGGATGCAGGACCATGTGAACCGCTACCTCGCCACCAACGGCGCCGACGGACACATGATGACCACGCCCGGCGGTACGCGGCCGGTGCCGACGCTGCTGCTGACCACAACGGGGCGGAAGAGCGGCGAGAAGTTCCTGTTCCCGCTGATCTACGGGCGCGAGGGGCGCAACTACATCGTCGTTGCCTCGAAGGGCGGCGCACCGGAGGATCCGGGCTGGTACAAGAACCTGGTGCAGGATCCGCACGTGTCATTCCAGGTGATCGACAAAACCTTCACTGGCACGGCGCGCACCGCGACCGGCGGCGAGCGCTCGCACCTGTGGACGCTGATGGCCGGCATCTTCCCGACCTATGACGATTACCGGAAGAAGACGGACCGCGAGATTCCGGTCGTGGCGCTGGAGCCGGCGTGACCGACACCGCGCCCGGCCTGACAGAGGCCGAGGCCCAGGCGCGGCTGAAGGCAGAGGGACCCAACGAACTGGCCCGCGCCGAGCGGCGCACGCCGCTGCGCATCGTGTACGAGGTGCTGCGCGAGCCGATGCTGGCGCTGCTGCTGGGCGGCGGCGTCATCTACCTGGCGCTGGGAAATCCGAAGGAAGCACTGGCCCTGCTGGGCTTTGCCACCATGTCGATCGTGATCACGGTGGTGCAGGAGACCCGCACCGAGCGTGTGCTGGAAGCCCTGCGCGACCTGACCAGTCCGCGCGCGCTGGTCATTCGTGACGGTGCGCGGCGGCGGATCGCCGGCCGTGACGTGGTGCGTGGCGACACCATCGTGCTGGCGGAGGGCGACCGTGTCCCGGCCGACGCGACGCTGGTAGAGGGGCAGGACCTGCAGACCGATGAATCGCTGCTGACCGGCGAATCCGTGCCGGTGCGCAAGGCGGCCGGCGGGCGGGCGGCGGCAGAGGGCCACCGGCCCGGCGGCGACGACCTGCCCCATGTCTATGCCGGAACACTGATCGTGCGTGGCAGCGGAATCGCCGAGGTGACCGCGACCGGCGTGCGCAGCGAGATCGGCCGGATCGGCCAGTCACTGAACGCGCTGGAGACCGAGCCGCCCCGGCTGCAGGCGCAGACACGGCGGCTGGTCCGGCTGTTCGCCATTGCCGGCGGCACGGTGAGTGTGCTGGCCGTGCTGCTGTACGGCACGCTGCGCGGCGGGTGGCTGGACGCGTTGCTGGCCGGCGTCGCGCTGGGCATGGCAATGCTGCCCCAGGAACTGCCGGTCGTGCTGACCGTGTTCATGGCGATGGGCGCCTGGCGCATTTCGCAGGCGCGCGTCCTGACGCGGCGGGCGGCAGCGATCGAATCCCTGGGCGCGACGACGGTTTTGTGCACCGACAAGACCGGCACGCTGACCGAGAACCGCATGACCATCGTGGAATTGCGGCCGGCGGGCGGCGGCGCGTCCCGCATCGACGGACAGGCGGGCGTGACACTGCCGGAAACAGTGCACGACCTGGTGGAATACGGCGTGCTGGCCAGCGCGCCCGATCCGTTCGACCCGATGGAGCGGGCGTTCCACGAACTGGGACAGGCGCGACTTGCCGGCGCCGAACATATGCGCGGCGGCGAATGGCAGCTGGCGCACGGCTATGGCCTGCGCCCCGACCTGCTGGCCATGTCGCAGGTCTGGACCACGACCGAAGGCGCCTGCACGGTGGCGGCCAAGGGCGCGCCGGAGGCCATAGCGGGGCTGTGCCACCTGGACGAGGCGGCGCTGACAGCCCTGAAGCAGACCATCGACGAGATGGCGGCGGAGGGCCTGCGCGTTCTGGGCGTGGCGCGTGCGCGCTATGACGGGCCGCCCTGGCCCGCATCGCAGCGGGATTTCACCTTCGAATTTCTGGGCCTGGTCGGCCTGGCCGACCCGTTGCGCGCCAGCGTGCCGCAGGCGGTGGCGGAATGCCGCAGCGCCGGCATCCGCGTCGTCATGATCACCGGCGACTATCCGGCAACCGCGCGGGCCATAGCGCGGCAGGCGGGCCTCGCCGCCGATGAGCTGGTGACCGGTGCGGAGATCGCGGCGCTGGATGCGGACGCGCTGGCGGTCCGGGCGCGCACGGCGACCGTGTTCGCCCGCATCATGCCGGAACAGAAGCTGCGCATCGTCGAGGCGCTGAAGGCCGATGGCGAAATCGTTGCCATGACCGGCGATGGCGTGAACGACGCCCCCTCGCTGAAGGCGGCGCATATCGGTATCGCCATGGGCGGGCGCGGCACGGACGTCGCGCGCGAGGCATCGTCCATCGTGCTGCTGGACGACGATTTCGGATCGGTCGTCAAAGCGGTGCGCCTGGGCCGGCGGATCTACGACAATGTGCGCAAGGCGATGGGCTTCATCTTCGCGGTCCACGTGCCGATTGCCGGCATGGCGCTGGTGCCGCTGATGTTCGGCCTGCCGATCCTGTTCGGACCGATGCACATCGCCTTCCTGGAAATGGTGATCGACCCGGTCTGCTCGCTGGTCTTCGAGGCCGAGACCGAGGAAGACGACGTCATGCGCCGGCCGCCCCGCCGACCCGACGAGACGTTGTTTCCCGGCCGCATGATCGGGTGGAGCGTATTGCAGGGACTGGTCACGCTGGCGCTGCTGGCCGCGATCTTCATCGTCGCGCTGGACCGCGGCATGCCGGAGGACGAGGCGCGGGCGCTGGTATTCTTCTCGCTGATCTTCACGATCATCGGCCTGATCTTCGTCAACCGTTCATTCGGATCTTCGCTGACCAAGGCGTTGGTCCGGCCGAACCGCGCGCTGGCCGTGGTTCTGCCGGTGGTCGCCCTCATGCTGGGGACGACCCTGTTGTGGCCGGCCGCGAGCGATCTGTTCCGCTTCGGCCCGTTGCATGCGGATGACCTGGCCCTGACGCTGGGCGCCGGCGCCATCGTGCTGATCGTACTGGAAGGCGTGAAGCGGGTACTGCTGCACCAGCGCTGACGATTGCGGCGAACCTTCGGGCGGGGCCGGGCGTTTCACGTCCATACCCGCAGGAGAGTCCGCCATGCCAGAGCAGAATCCGCCGCCGTCCGACCCCGCCATCGCCCGAACCGCCCGCGGTTACCGACTGAGCTGGCGGAACCGCGCCGCCGCGCAGACGTTGCCTTACGACGGCCACACAGCGGCGCAACACTGGCGCCCGGCCCCGCTTTCAGGCCCTTCGGAGGTTGCCATGTCGTTTCGCCGGCTGTTGCCCACGGTTCTTGCGTTCTTCATGCTCGCGGCGTGCGACGTGAAGGCGGCGCCGAGCGCCTCGCCCAGCGCATTTATCGACAATCTGGGCCAGGAAGTGATCGGCGTGCTGAAGGACGACGCGCTGGACCAGAAGGCGCGCGAGGCGCGCTTCCAGACGCTGATGGAACAGACCGTCGATACCGAGACGACGGCGCGCACGGTGCTGGGCCGCTACTGGAACGTGGCGACCGAGGAGCAGCGCACGGAATTCCGGGACGTTTACCGCAAGTACCTGTTGCGGCTGTACGCGACGCGGTTCGCCGCCTTTCAGGGCCAGACCTTCACCGTGAAGGGCGCGCGCGGCGGCGCCGGCAGTGATGCCGTCGTCGACACCACGATCAACCCGCCGCCCACCGGCGGCCCGACCTACAGCGTCAGCTGGCGGGTGCGCGACAATGCGGGCGACTACCGCATCGTCGACGTGATGACCGAGGGCGTCAGCATCCTGGTCACCCACAACCAGGAATTCGCCTCGGTCATCCAGAACAATGGCGGCAAGGTGCAGGCGCTGATCGACGCGTTGAAGAAGCGCGTCGGCACCAGCAGCTAGGCGGGTGCGTCAGCCCTTCTGCGGCAACATCCGGTCGGCTGCCTTGAAATAGGCCCGGGCGTGGGCGACCAGCTGCGCGTCGGTCGGATGATCCACCGTCTCGACGCCGACGATGCGCTGCGCCAGCTTGGGGTCGTGCTTCTTGATATAAGAAACCAGCTCGGTCTTTGCATTGCCCGGACCGACCACCAGGATCTCGCCGGCAACCGCGATGGCGGCCGAAATCTCCTGCGGGAAGCGGGCATCGCCTTCGGCATGGCCGGAGGCGACAATATTTGCCTTCTGGTGAATGTGCCGCGTCGGCTTGTCGGAATACAGGACCGCGCGATCAACCTCAGCCTGGTTGAAGTAGAAGATGCGCGCCTCGCGGTGATCGACCCAGACGACGGCATGGTAATGGGACATAGCGGGTCCTTTCGACAGACAGCCGGAATACGACGCGATTTCGGGGCGTAGCCTATGATGCCCGCCCGGGACCGGCATTGATCCCGCGCAACGTCCCTTCTCCAGCCTCAAGCCTTGCGCGGCGGCCGCGGCTTCTCGCCCTTGCCCTCGGCCGTGATGCCATGGCGGAGAATCCAGCGGGCCTTTTCCTGGCCGTTCAGCAGCCGGTTGAAGCGGTACTGCACGCGCCAGCCCTCGGCCGTGCGCACCATCTCGAAGCGGTTGGCGGACACGCGCCAGACCTGGAAGGCGTCCCAGGACTGGGTCAGGACGATGGTGTAGGCGGTGGCGATGGCGGTATCGCCGTTCACCTGGATGTGCGGCGGACCGACGAAGTGGGCGCAGCCCATGGCGACCATCTTCTTGTGCCGGTCGCTGTTGACCATGGCGGCGATGGCCTTGCGGCCGCTTGCAAACTTCTCCTCGGTCAGGTCGTAGGTGCCGTCTTCGGTCCAGACCAGGCTGGCGGCGAGGTCGAGGTCGGCGATGTCCGCGCCCGGGCCATAGGTGGTGATCAGGTTCTGGATCGCCAGGATGTCCTCGGCGGTCTGCAGCCGGCGCTCGAGCGCGGCCAGGCGGGTTTCGACGTCGCTCATGTTTTTCCTCCCGAAGATGACGGCGCGCACCGTAGCAGCGTACAAATTCGGCCGCATTTCCTATATACAGCAAGGATATGAGCGACTTGCCGAAACATACCCCGCGCCCCGTGGTCCTGTGCATCCTGGACGGCTGGGGCCTGCGCGCCGAGCGCGACTGGAACGCCATCGCCCAGGCGGACACGCCGAACTGGAACCGCCTGCTGCGCGAGGCGCCGCACGCCCGCATCGGCACGTCGGGCAAGGATGTCGGCCTGCCGGACGGGCAGATGGGCAATTCGGAAGTCGGCCACATGAACATCGGCGCCGGCCGCATCGCGGTGCCGGAACTGCCGCGCGTCGACAACGCCATTATCGACGGCAGCCTGGCCAGGGCGCCGGAACTGGCCGCGCTGACGGCCGCGCTGAAGGCCAGCGGCGGGACCCTGCACCTGATGGGCATGCTGTCGCCGGGCGGCGTGCATTCGCACCAGGACCATATGGCCGAAGTGGCCAAGATCGTCGCCCGCGCCGGCGTGCCCGTGGCGGTCCACGCCTTCCTCGACGGCCGCGACACCGCGCCTAGAAGCGCCGCTGACTTCCTGGCCGCGTTCGAGAAGAGCATAGGCAGCGTACCGGGCATCGGCATCGCCACCGTCGGCGGGCGCTATTTCGCCATGGACCGCGACAAGAGGTGGGACCGCGTTTCGCTGGCCTATGTCAACGTCGTGCTCGCCCAGGGCGACCGCGCGCCGACGGCCGCCGCCGCCGTGGCGCAGGCCTATGCGGGCGGGCAGAGCGACGAGTTCGTGAAGCCGACGGTGATCGGCGCCTATACCGGCATCAAGGATGGCGACGGCCTGTTCTTCGCCAATTTCCGCGCCGACCGCGCGAGAGAGATTCTGACCGCGCTGCTTGACCCGCGCTTTGACGGTTTCCCGCGCCCGCGCCTGCCGCGCTTCGCATCTGTGCTGGGCATGGTGGACTATGGCGACGCGCTGCACGGCTTCATTCCCGCGATGTTCCACCCGGTGCGTTACGCGATGACGCTGGGCGAGACGGTGGCGAAGGCCGGGCGCAAGCAGCTGCGCATCGCCGAGACGGAGAAATATGCCCATGTCACGTTCTTCCTGAACGGCGGCGAGGAAGCGGTGTACGACGGCGAGGACCGCATCATGGTGCCGTCGCCGAAGGTCGCGACCTATGACCTGCAGCCGGAAATGTCGGCGCCGGAAGTGACCGACCGGCTGGTGGAGGCCATCGGCTCGGGCAAGTACGACCTGGTCGTGGTGAACTACGCCAATGGCGACATGGTTGGCCATACCGGCATCCTGCCCGCCGCGATCAAAGCGGCGGAGACCATCGATGCGTGTCTCGGCCGGCTGGAGGCCGCGGTGAACGCGGCGGGCGGCGTGCTGCTGGTCACCGCCGATCACGGCAACCTGGAAGAAATGCAGGACCCTGCGACGCACCAGCCACACACCCAGCACACCACGGGACCGGTGCCCATCGTGCTGACCGGGCCGGCGGCGCAGGGTTACGCGCTGCATGACGGGCGGCTGGCCGATATTGCGCCGACCGTGCTGCACTTCATGGGCCTGGCCCAGCCCACTGAGATGACCGGGCAGATCCTGGCGCGGCACGATGCCGCGCGTGCCGCCCAGCGCGCGATTGCGTAACGGCGCCGCTCTCGCGACCTGTCTTCTCCTCGCCGGGCTGGTCCCGGCCAGTTTGGTGCCGGCATGGGCGGCCGATCCGCCGCCGCAGCAGAAGCTGCAGCAGGTCGAGCGCGACCTGAAGGAAGCGGAGCAGCGACGCAAGGAGCTGGACGCGCAGGCGGCGAAGCTGGCCAGCGAACTGGGCACCCTGCGGCAAAAGAGCGTCAGCATGGCGCGCGCGCTGCAAAAGCAGGAAAGTGCGGTCACCAACCTTGAAGACCGCCTGGCCGACCTGCAGACGCGGGAAACCGAGATGAACAAGTCGCTGTCGGCGCGGCGGGCAGAACTGTCGGCGACGCTGTCGGGCCTTGTCCGCCTCAGCCGCCAGCCGGCGGAAGCCGTTCTGCTGGCGCCAGGGTCGGCGCTGGACATGGTCAGATCGTCGCAGCTGATCGCCGCCACGGTGCCCCCGATCGAACACCGGGCCACCGAGTTGCGTGCCCAGCTGGTCGAGCTGGCCGCCCTGCGCCAGACCATCCAGACCGAGCAGGCGGCCCTGGTGGGCGAAATCGAAAAGTTGAATGACGAGCGGGCAGCCCTGGCCGCCCTGCAGGCGGAAATCGCCAAAACCCACCAGAAAACGCTGGGTGACAGCCGGGACCAGAAGACAAAGGCACAACTTCTGGCTGAAGAGGCCCGCGACCTGCGGGCGCTGATCCAGCGCCTCCGCGAGGAGGAAGAACGCCGCCAGGCCGAGGAAAGGCGCACCGCCGAGGCGCGGCGCCGGGCGGCGGAACGCGACCGGCTGGCCGCCCTGCCGCCACCCTCAATCCCGCGCGGCGAGCGGCTGGCGATTACCCTGCCGGCGCGCGGCCAGGTGGTCGGCCGGTTCGGCGAGGCGGACCAGAATGGCAGCGCCCGCAAGGGCATCGACGTCGAAACCCGGAGCACCGCGCAGGTCGTCGCCCCCGCTTCCGGCAAAGTAGTTTTCGCCGGTCAGTTCAAAGGTTACGGGCTTCTCTTGATAATTGCTCACGGCGATGGATATCATAGCTTGCTGTCCGGCCTTGAGCGCATCGACGCGGCGGTCGGCGACAAAGTTTCCGCCGGAGAACCCGTGGGCAAGATGGGCAGCGACGACCGGCCAGTGCTGTACGTTGAAGTGCGTCGCCAAGGCGAGCCTGTGAATCCAATCCCATGGCTGGTGGCGGGCGAAAGAAAGGTTAGCGGTTAGCATGCGCAATTTCCTGCTTGGTGGTGTCGCCGCCCTGGCTTTGGCCAGTGCCGTTGCGCTGATCGCGGTGCCGGGCGCGCCGCTTCACGCCGCCAGTTCGGAGACCTACAAGCAGCTGAACCTGTTCGGCGACGTGTTCGAGCGCGTGCGCGCCGACTATGTCGACAAGGTCGACGACCAGGCGCTGATGGAAGCCGCGATCAACGGCATGCTGGCGTCGCTGGATCCGCACTCCAGCTACATGAACCAGAAGCAGTACAAGGACATGCAGGTGCAGACCCGCGGCGAGTTCGGCGGGCTGGGCATCGAAGTGACCATGGAGAACGGCCTGGTCAAGGTGGTCGCGCCGATCGACGACACCCCGGCATCGCGCGCCGGCGTGAAGCCGGGCGACCTGATCACCCATCTCGACGGCCAGCAGGTGCAGGGCCTGACGCTGCAGGAAGCGGTCGAGAAGATGCGCGGGCCCATCAATTCGTCGCTGGCGATCACGCTGCGCCGCGAGGGCGTCGAAAAGCCGATCCAGCTGAGCCTGACGCGCGCCGTGATCAAGGTGCAGTCGGTGAAGTATCGCCGCGAGGGCGACGTCGCCTACATCAAGATCGCAACCTTCAACGAGCAGACCTCGGGTGGCCTGAAGCGCGCGGTCGATGAACTGAAGGAACAGATCGGCGCGGCGAAAGTGCTGGGCTATGTCATCGACCTGCGCCGCAATCCGGGTGGCCTGCTGGACCAGGCGATCCAGGTATCGGACGCGTTCCTGAACCAGGGCGAGATCGTTTCGACCCGCAGCGAGAAGAAGCAGAACGAGGGCCAGCGCTACAACGCGCACCGCGGCGACATCACTGACGGCAAGCCAGTCGTGGTGCTGATCGACGGCGGCTCGGCCTCGGCTTCCGAAATCGTGGCCGGCGCGCTGCAGGACCATCACCGCGCGGTGATCCTGGGCACCAAGTCGTTCGGCAAGGGTTCGGTGCAGACCATCTTCACGCTGCCGGGCCAGGGCGCGTTGCGCCTGACCACATCGAAGTACTACACGCCGTCGGGACGTTCGATCCAGGCGGTCGGCATCGATCCGGACATCGAGGTCGAGCAGGCAAAAGTAGAGTCGCTGAACAGCGGCAAGCGCGTCTCGGAAGCCGACCTGCGCAACCACTTCAACAACCCGAACGCGCCGAAGCCGGCGGACAAGCCCGCCGTCGGCGTGGTGACGCCGCCCGCACCGGCAACACCGGCAACGCCGGCGGCCCCGGTGCCCGGCTCGCCGGAAGATGCGGCCAGCGACTACCAGCTGCTGCGCGCGCTGGACCTGCTGCGCGGCGTCGCGATGTTCACCCCGCAGCGCGCCAGCAACTGATCCGGGGCGCCGCCCCGCTGGCGCACGAAGATGAAGGCTGATCCAGAAGCGCCCCGCCGGCGCCTTCCATGGGCGATGATCATCGCCTGGATCGTCGTGCTCGCCGGCCTGGCCGGTGGCGCCGCATGGGTGTTGCGGATGCCCGCGCCGCGCCCGTCAGCATCGCTGCCCGCCGCCATCCTGGCGCTGCCGGAGCCGCCACCGCCCGAGCCGCCGGAAGTCGCGCCGCCCGCTCCCGCGCCTGTGCCGCCTGCGGCACCACCGCCGGCCACCACCCCGGCACCGACAACACCGGCACCGACAACACCGGCACCGACAACACCGGCACCGCGCGCGACACTGCCGGCGCCGCCGCCGCTACCGCGCGCAACGCCGGCCCCCGGACCGCGGTCGATGGCCCCGGCGCCAGATCCCGGTCTGGTCGAGGTCGGACGCGACGGCCCGCTGCCGGTGATCGGCCGCGACGGGCGCCAACCGTGGCGCGTCTATGCCCGCCCCTTCGAAGACCAGGAATTGCGGCCACGCATTGCACTCGTCATCGCGTCGCTGGGCCTGTCGGACGCGGCGACCCAGGCGGCGATCCAGAAACTGCCGGGACCGGTGACGCTGAGCTTCATCCCCTATGCGAACAACCTGCAGGCCCACATCGCCGCGGCGCGGGCCGCCGGGCATGAGGTGATCCTGCAATTGCCGATGGAGCCGGAGAATTATCCGCAGAGCGACCCCGGCCCGCAGGCCCTGATGACGACGCTGAGCGATTCGGAAAACCAGGAGCGCCTGGACTGGCTGCTGTCACGGACCAGCGGCTATGTCGGCGTGGTGAACTATCTCGGCTCGCGCTTTACCGCGCGCGCCGACAGCCTGCGCCCGGTACTGGATTCGGTGAAGAAGCGCGGCCTGCTGTTTCTCGACAGCAAATCGGGTTCGCGTTCGGTCGGCCCGCAGATCGGCCGCGAGCTGAACATGCCGTTCGCAGTCAATGACCGCTTCATCGACAACGAGGCCTCGGCCGTTGCCATCGACGCGCGGCTGGCGGAGCTGGAGAAGATCGCGCGCGACAATGGCAGCGCTGTCGGCATCGGCTTCCCCTATCCCGTGACGCTGGAACGTGTCGGCGCCTGGGCCACCGGCCTGCAGGCGCGCGGCCTAGTCATGGCGCCGGTTTCAGCAGTCGTCAACCGGCAGCCCGCGCGCTAGGTTCCCCCGCATGGCCAACAAGAAATCGGACGACGTCACCACCCTGCCCTATCGCTCGGGCGTCGGCATCCTGCTGCTGAACCGCGAGGGCCTGGCCTTTGTCGGCCGCCGCCTGGACCAGACCGCTGAGGCGTGGCAATTGCCGCAGGGCGGCATCGACGACGGTGAAGACCCCTATCCCGCTGCGCTGCGCGAACTGGCGGAGGAAACCAGCGTGCGCTCGGTCGAACTGCTGGCCGAAAGCCGCGACTGGCTGACCTACGACCTGCCGCCGGAACTGGTGGGCAAGGTGTGGAAGGGCAAGTATCGCGGCCAGAAGCAGAAATGGTTCGCGTTCCGCTTCACCGGCAGCGATGCCGAGATCGATGTCGAAGTGCCGCACCAGGAATTTGGCGAGTGGCGCTGGCTGGCGCCCCGCGAACTGCCGCACTACATCGTGCCGTTCAAGCGCGACCTGTATGTGAAGCTGGTCGAGGAGTTCCACGACCTGATCGGCTAGGCTGAATCGGCGTCCTCGTCCGGCGCATCGGCCAGGTGTGGCTCCGCCCAGTATTCGGCGCTTTGCATTTCGTTGAGGCGGCTGACGGTGCGCTGGAATTCGAAACTGCCGTCGCCCTCGACATAAAGCTGTTCGGGCGCCGCCTCGGCGGAGGCGATCAGCTTGGACTTTGCCTCGTAGAGCGTATCGACCAGGATGACGAAGCGCTTCGCCGCGTTGCGCTTTTCCGGTCCCAGGCAGGGCACGTCGGACAGAATCAGCGTGTGGCATGCGGCCGCCACGGCGAGAAAGTCCGCCGGGCCCACCGCGCGTTCGCACAACTCGGCGAACGAGGCGAAGCCGACGCCGCGCGCATGGCGGGGCAGGTGCAGCGCACGCCCCTGGACCTTCAACTCGAGCGGTTCGCCCGGCGCGTTATCAGTCAGCGCGGCGAAGGCCTGTTCCAGTTCGGCAGCGGCGGCCGGCCCCGGCGGCACGTGCCACACCGGATGGCCGGCGAGGCGGTTCAGGCGATAGTCGGTGGCGCCGGTAAGGTGCAGGACGTCGAGCTTCTGCTTCAGCAGCGCGATGAAGGGCAGGAACAGCGGGCGGTTCAGGCCGTTCTTGTACAGATCGTCGGGCGGGCGGTTGGACGTGGCAACCACGACAACGTCGCGGTCGAACAGCTTCTCGAACAGGCGGCCGAGGATCATGGCGTCGGCCACATCGCTGACCTGGAACTCGTCGAAACAGAGCAGCCAGGCATCCTTCGCGATCTTTTTCGCCAGCGGCTTGATCGGATCGTCGCCATCGCGGCTCTTCGGGTCGAGCTGGCGCCAGCGGTGGACCTCGGCGTGGACCTCCTGCATGAAGGCGTGAAAGTGCACGCGGCGCTTTTTCGCCACCGGCGCGTTGGCGAAGAACAGGTCCATCAGCATCGACTTGCCGCGGCCGACATCGCCGTAGATGTAAAGGCCCTGGGGCGGCGCCTCGCGCTTGCGGCCGAAACCCAGCCGCTGCGCCCAGCCGCCTTCCTCCTGCGGCCGGAAGTCCCTGAGCAGTCCGTGCAGGCCCTGAAGCTTTTCGGCGGCCAATTCCTGCTGCGGGTCGCCCGTGAGGGTGCCGGTCCCGCGCAGGGCGCGGTAGGCAAAGAGCGGGCCGTCGGGATGGGTTTGGGGAGGCGACATGATCGGAACCGCCCCGTGTTTAGGGCCAATCGGCCAGTCCGTCCACCGGGCCCTTACCGGGATGCGCCGCGCCTGGCAATGACGCGCGGGAAAGCGTGAGGCATAATCGCCCCATGCGCATGATTCGCCCTCGCACCGGCACGGCCCTGCTTGCGCTTGGCCTGGCCCTGATCTTCCTGGTCACGGCGCCGCCGGCGCGGGCGGAGTTCGACTTCTATTCCCTGCCGGTCATCCGCTGGTTCGTGGGTTTCGGCAGTTTCAACAGCGAGCGCGACCGGCTGGTCAAGGCACTGACCTGCGCGCGCACGGCGGACGACCGCATGACCAGCGGCATCAGGCGGTTTTCCTGCCTGGGCGGCGACCGCAACCGCATCCAGGTCTTCCTCGAAAGCCCGCCGCAGCGGCCCGACGAGGTGCAGCGCGTGCTGTTCCGCTGGCGCACCGGCGACAACGCCAAGGTGGGCCTGCCCGAGCCGCCGTCTGCGGCGGACCGCAGCCAGGCGACCGAAACGCTGCGCCGCCTGGCGGAGATGTACGTGGGCGGCAAGGCGAACGAACTGGTGGCGATGCTGGGCCAGCCCTCCACCGGGCGTGTCAGCAGCCGCGGCTACTCCGCAGCCTATCTGCTGTTCGCCGATCCGGCGGGCGACCAGTACATCGTCGGCATCGAGGACAATGACGCCTCCCGCGCCCGCGCCCGCGAAGCCAGCCTGGACGAGGCGGGGATGACGCGCTGCCGTTCGCCGATCCGCGGCATTCCGCGCTATGCGAACATGGAGCTGAGCACGACCCGACAGCGAAAGCGCGAGGAGGGCGACCACGTTTCGTATCTGCTCGCGTCGCAGGAAGCGACGTTCGTGTGCGAATTCTATCCGAACGGCTATTACCGCATTCTCGGCGGCACCAAGGACGGCGATGAATTCGGCTTCATCGCCCACGGACTGAACTAGAAGATCAGTCGAAGTCCCGCGCCAGCGCCGCGCGCACGTTCGGCGTGAGCCGCGCCATGTGGCCATAGTCGGGATGGTCGATGGCGGCCATCACGGGCACGGCGGGGTCGCGGAACTTCGCCACCTGCGCCGGCGTGAACGGAAAATGCAGGAAGTGGACGGACGATGCCTTGCCGTCGCCCTCGCGGGTGCGCTCAAGGTCGGTCTCGGCCACCGCCATCACGGCATCATTGCCGACCTGGATCGAGATGTGGTTCTCGACGCCGCCCAGCTTGAGCAGCGTGTTGTGGCGAATGACCGGGTCCTCGATCTCGAACATCAGGGTGGCGACCAGTTCGCGGCCGTTCGGCACCAGCGGCGCATAGGCGCGCAGCTCATCGCCGATCTGCTCCTCGCCGCCCTTCTCGATGTAGAGCATCTCCTGGATCTGCCACCACATGGTGACGTAGTTCTCGAAGTAAAACGTGGCAAAGGGGCCGCACTCGACACGGCGGTTCTTCTTTACGGCCACCAGTTCGGGCCGCAGCGCGCGGCGCATCCTGGCGTACTCATCGGTGGCGATGATGTCGGGACGCGCGATGGCGCGCTTGTTCAGGCTGAAGTCGAACATTCGATTTTCACCGGCAAGACCACGAACGCGGTCGATCAAAATTCACAGCCCGTAGGACAAAGCCATCAGTTCGATGGGGTGCTGGGCGTGGTTGACCTTGAGCGGGGCATCCTCGGCCAGGCGGGTCATGCCCTGCACGATATGTTCGCCGGCCAGCGGGCATTCGGAACAGACATGGGCCTTGGCGTCGTTCAGCGCCTGGCGCGCCACCGGGCGGCCGACCTTGAGCGCGGTCGGATAATTCTCTTTCATCACACCCCACGAGCCGCCATGGCCCGAGCAGCGCTCGATCACCGAAACGTCGGCCTGGGGCACGAGACGCAGCATCTCGGCCGCCTTGGCGCCGACATTCTGCGCGCGCGCGTGGCAGGCGAGGTGCAGGCTGACACCGCCGTCGAGCGGCTTGAGGCCGGGGGCCAGACCCTCTTTCTTCGCGATCTCGACCACGTATTCGGAAATGTCGCGCGTCGCCTCGGCCAGGCGGCGCACGTCCGGATCGTGCGGCAGGATCAGCGGCCATTCCGATTTCAGCATCAGCGCGCAGGACGGCACCAGCGCAACGACCGTGTAGCCCTGGTCGATATAGGGCTTGAACGCGGCGGCGGCCTTTTTCGCGGCGGCCGCGACGGCGGCGATGTCGCCCTGTTCCAGCTTCGGCATGCCGCAGCAGCCGGGATAGACCACCTCGGTGGCGACGCCGTTATGGGCCAGCACCTTGCGCGTCGCTTCGCCGATGTCGGGATTGTTGTAATTGACGAAGCAGGTGGCGAAGAGCGCGGCCTTGCGGCCAAAGGCCGGCGCAGCGGTGTTGACCGTGACACCATCGGACTTGGCGCGGGCGGCGAAGGTCTTGCCATGGAATTTCGGCAGCACCGCCTCGCGGTGCACATCGAGCACGGCCTCCATCACCGGACGGGTCAGCTTGTTGCCGGCGTCGCCGGCCCAGTTGACCAGCGGCGCGACCGGGCGCGCCAGCGTGCCGTTGCGGTCGGTCTGGGTCAGCTGCCTGGTCGCGAACGACGTCTTACCCGCCTTGTGCTCGGCGGCGCGGTAGCGAAGCATCAGGTGCGGAAAATCGATGTTCCATTCGTGCGGCGGCACGTAGGGACATTTGACCATGTAGCAGAGGTCGCACAGCGTGCAGGCATCGACCACCTGCTTGTAGTCGGACTTGGCGACGCCGGCCATTTCGTCGGGCGAGGCGTCGACCAGATCGAACAGGCGGGGAAAGCTGTCGCACAGATTGAAGCAGCGGCGGCAGCCATGGCAGATGTCGAAGACGCGCTCGCACTCCTCCTCGATCTTCGCCATGTCGGTGAAGTCGGGATTCTGCCAGTCGAGTGGATGGCGCGTGGGCGCCGCGAGACTGCCTTCCTTGGCCATGTCGAAATCCCCTGTTCGACGGGTCGGGTGGCGGTGCCGTCCCCTCGCCCTTCCCGGGAAGAGCGAGGGGAGCGACGGTCGTTTTAGCCCAGCTGGTCGAGTGCCTTCTGGAAGCGGCCGGCGTGGCTCTTCTCGGCCTTGGCCAGGGTTTCGAACCAGTCGGCGATCTCGTCGAAACCTTCGCTGCGGGCGGTCTTGGCCATGCCCGGATACATGTCGGTATATTCGTGGGTTTCGCCCGCGACCGATGCCTTCAGGTTGTCGCCAGTGGCGCCGATCTTCAGGCCGGTGGCCGGGTCGCCAACTTCGGCGAGGTATTCCAGATGGCCATGGGCGTGGCCGGTCTCGCCCTCGGCGGTGGAGCGGAACACGGCGGCAACGTCGTTGTAGCCCTCGACGTCGGCCTTCTGTGCGAAATACAGGTAGCGGCGGTTGGCCTGGCTCTCGCCGGCGAACGCGTCTTTCAGGTTCTGATGGGTCTTGGTGCTGGCCAGTTTCGGCATGGTTCTCTCCCGCTGTCAGGTGACGGTCGCGGACGGAACGAGGCCCGGCGACCGATCAGCGGATTATCGCCTGCTCAACGGCCAAGTCAATAGATTGGAATATTTCTAGAATAAGACTTAACGCCTTATATGCAAGTAATTATTACTTGCCTTCGGGCACCAACCGAATAACCACGTCCACCCGGTCGATCTTCATGCCCGGCGGGGCCGGCGGCAGGGTGCCCATGTCGATCCCGGTGGCCGGGATATCGACCAGGTGGCCACCCGGTTCGAGCAGGAAATGGTGGTGCGAGCCCACATTGGTGTCGAAATAGGCGCGGCCGGAATCGACCGACACTTCGCGCAGCAGGCCCGCCTGGGTGAACTGGTGCAGGGTGTTGTAGACCGTCGCCAGCGACACCCGCACGTCGGCGGCCACCGCGTCGGCGCGCAATTCCTCGGCCGTCACGTGCCTGTCGCCGCCGTCGAACAGCAATTTGGCCAAGGAAAGGCGCTGCCGCGTGGGGCGCAATCCGGCCGTTCGCAGGCGCTGCAGGGCCTCGGCATAAGGTCTCGTCGCAACCATGTCCTTGAATATATGGATTTCAGGGCGAGATTCCAATCTTGGCTTGGCCGGCGCCGCCGCAGGGGATTTGCGGTTTGGGGCGGGCTGGGGTAAGGGATAGCCGCGTCGCGGCTCTGTTCGGGAGGCGCCGATGACCCTGGAATCCGCGTGGCAAAGGCCGGACTCCGGCGCCCAAAACGTGTCGAAAGAACGAGAAGTGCCTGAACCCAAGGACTCCTACAGCTACGAAGACCTGCTGGATTGCGGCCATGGCAAGTTGTTCGGCGAGGGCAATGCCCGCCTGCCGCTGCCGCCGATGCTGATGCTGGACCGGATCGTCAAGATCTCGAAGGATGGCGGCAAGTACGGCAAGGGCGAGATCATTGCCGAGCTCGACATCAAGCCGAACCTCTGGTTCTTCAACTGCCATTTCGAAAGCGACCCGGTCATGCCGGGCTGCCTGGGCCTGGACGCCATGTGGCAGCTGGTCGGCTTTTTCCTGGGCTGGATGAAGGCGCCGGGCCGCGGCCGCGCGCTGGGCGTCGGCGAGGTGAAGTTCACCGGCGAGGTCCTGCCGACCGCCAGCCGCGTCACCTATCACATCGACATCAAGCGCGTGATCCTGCGCAAGCTGGTCCTCGGCATTGCCGACGGCCTGCTGAAGGTCGATGGCAAGCCGATCTACGAGGCGCTGGATATGCGCGTCGGCCTGTTCACCGCACCTCTGCCGCAGAGCGCCTGATGCGCCGCGTCGTCGTCAGCGGCCTGGGCATTGTCTCCAGCATCGGCAACAACGTCACCGAAGTGACCGCCGCCCTGAAGGCGGGCAAATCGGGCATCGACGCCATGCCGCAGTACAAGGAGCTTGGCTTTCGCAGTCAGGTTGCCGGCACCCTCAAAGTGGATATCGACGCCCTGGTCGACCGGCGCCTGCGCCGCTTCATGGGCGACGGCTCGGCCTATGCCTACCTCGCGATGAAGGAAGCGGTGGCGGATGCCGGCCTGGCGGACGATGCCGTATCGGGCGAGCGCATCGGCCTGATCGCCGGTTCCGGCGGCCCGACCACCGGCGCCATCGTGCAGGCGGCGATCACCACCAAGGAGAAGGGCCCGAAGCGGATCGGTCCGTTCATGGTGCCGCGCGCCATGTCGTCGACCGTTTCAGCCAATCTCGGCACCGCGTTCAAGATCAAGGGACCGAGCTATTCGATCAGCTCGGCCTGCGCCACTTCGGCGCACTGCATCGGCAACGCCGCCGAGATCATCATGCTGAACAAGGCGGACATGATGTTCGCCGGCGGCGGCGAGGAACTGGACTGGACGCTGTCGGTGCTGTTCGACGCCATGGGCGCGCTGTCATCGAAGTACAACGACACGCCGACCAAGGCCTCGCGCCCGTACGACGTAGACCGCGACGGCTTCGTGATTTCCGGCGGCGGCGGCATTGTCGTGCTGGAGGAACTGGAGCACGCCAAGGCGCGCGGCGCGAAGATTTACGGCGAACTGGTCGGCTATGGCGCGACCGGCGATGGCGCCGACATGGTGGCGCCGTCTGGCGAGGGCGGTGCCCGCGCCATGCGCATGGCGATCAATGGTTTCGGTGGTGGCCGCTCGAACCGGCGCATCGACTATATCAACACCCACGGCACCTCGACGCCAGCGGGCGACATCACCGAATTGCAGGCGGTGCGCTCGGTGTTCGGCGACGACGCGCCGCGCATCAGTTCGACCAAGTCGCTGACCGGGCACAGCCAGGGCGCCACCGGCGCGCATGAGGCGATCTACTCCCTGCTGATGATGAAGGACAATTTCATCGCGGCGTCGGCCAATATCGAGAACCTCGACCCCGGCGCGGTCGGCTTCCCGATCGTGCGCGAACGCGTGGACAATGCCGGTATCGACACGGTGATGTCGAACAGCTTCGGCTTCGGCGGCACGAATGCCTGCCTGGTATTCCAGCGCTATAGCGCCTGACAGACAACGCCTGGTGGGGGCCATGAACAGCACGATAATGGCCGGCAAACGCGGCCTGATCATGGGAGTGGCCAATGACCACTCCATCGCGTGGGGCATCGCCCGCACGCTGCGCGCGCACGGCGCGGACCTGGCCTTCACCTACCAGGGTGCGGCGTTCAAGGACCGGGTCGAGCCGCTGGCGAAATCCGCCGGGTCGTCGATCCTGCTGCCGTGCGACGTGGAGAACGAGGAGTCCGTCCAGTCGGTGTTCGACGCCCTGGGCAAGCAATGGGGCAAGCTCGACTTCCTGGTGCACGCCATCGCCTATTCCGACAAGGAAGAGCTGAAGGGCAAGTACCTGGACACCACGCGCGCAAACTTTGCACGCACCATGGTGATCTCGTGTTACTCGCTGACCGACCTGGCGCGGCGGGCGCAGCCCTTGATGAAGGATGGCGGCTCGATCCTGACCCTGACCTATTCAGGGTCAGAGCGGGTCATGCCGAACTACAACGTCATGGGCGTGGCCAAGGCCGCGCTGGAAGCCAGCGTGCGCTACCTGGCCGTGGACCTGGGCGGCGACGGCATCCGCGTCAACGCGATCTCGGCCGGGCCGATGCGCACCCTTGCCGGCAGCGCCATTGGCAGCGCGCGTTATGTCTATAAATTCTCGCGCGACAACGCGCCGCTGAAGCGCAACGTGCAGCTGGACGATGTGGGCGGGGCGGGCCTGTACCTGCTGAGCGACCTGTCGAACGGCGTGACGGGCGAAATCCACTACGTCGATTCCGGCTACAACATCGTCGGCATGCCATCGCCGCCGGCGGGCACGAACGGCAACGGGGCCGCGCACTAGGCAGTCAAATCAGGCCGGGGCCAGGCAGTCGGTGACGGCGGCCACAAGATTCTTGGCCAGGAACGGCTTTTCCAGCGTGTGATTCGCGCCGAGGCCGCGCGCCAGTTCCAGCAAATCCGTCCGCGTGCCAAAATCCAGTCCCGACATGGCGATGATGTGCCGGGCGGGACGGCGGCGGATCAACTCCATGATGACATCCGAGCCGCTGCGGCCCGGCATCAGCATGTCGGTCACCACGATATCGAAGGTCAGCTCGACATCGAGGGCGAGGCCATCGTCGCCGTCTTCGGCCAGGGCAACGCTGTGGCCGGCATTCTCCAGGGCCAGCTGCAGCGTGCGCCGCGTGCCGTGCTCGTCGTCGATAAGGAGTATCCGCGCCATGAGAAAAGTCTGGCACGGACAGGGTTAATTTTCGGTTAGTGATGGGACGGCGTGCGTTACGGCGCTTTCCCCAGATCGCGCGCTTCCTGCAAGGAGCTCTTCAGAAAGGCGATCGTCTTCTCGCACTCGATATTCGCGGGCAGAGGCGGCACCGCTGCGACAATTTCCCGACGATCGCTGTCCGATGCCTGGGTCAGCATTCTGGCGATGAGCCCGTCATATTCGGCGCGATATTCCTTCGGCATCAGACTGCACTTGTCGTCGACCTTGCCGCCGAACAGCACCATCACCATCCGCTTTTTCCGGCTCTCGGCTTCCGCCGCGGCATCGTATTTGCGCCCGGTCAACCGGAACGACAGATCGCGACCGACATCCATCGCATCGGCGACAAGCTTGCGCGTCTCGTCATTGCATTCGTACTTCTCTGCCGCCGCCTTGGCGGATTGCTGAATTCGGACGGGGAAGCCGGGCGCCAGTTTGTTCAGGCTTACAGTGATCTGCTCGACGTTCCACTGGAACTCGCGCCTGCGCGACGCCTCGGCATTGTCGCATCTCTGGGCCAGCCACCAGCCGCCCGCGACAACGCCATAGCGTTCCAGGATTTCGCCCATGGCCCGGTCGACATCGTTCGGTGCGGCAGGCGCCGGGGGCGAGGGGGCTTGCGCAAAAGCGCTGCCGCTGAACAGCGCGCCCGATACCAGCAGCACGCCACACAGTGCGCGAATGTGCGCCAGGATCAGATCCGCCGCATGGCTGCTGGTGGAGAGGTGGTTTCCGCTGGGATCTGTGAGGGCCATTACGCTGGGGGTAACGCGTAAAGCTCGGTCACGTTGCCGCGCAGAATCCATTTCTGCTCGTCATCGGTCAGGCCGCGGGCATGTTCGCGCAGCAGGTCCTGGCTCCACGGCCAGGTGGAGTCGCTGTGCGGGAAGTCATTTCCCCACATCAGGCGGCGCGGATTGCACAATTCGGTCATGCGGAAGGCGACCCAGTCGTCCTGGAAGGTGAAATAGATGTGCTCGTTGAAATAGGCGGACGGCAGTTTCGCCATGTCCTCGCCCTTCATCCAGAAGCGGTGGCGCTTGTAGACATGGTCCATCCGGTAGGCGAAGTGCGGCGCCCAGCCGGCATCGGCCTCGACACAAACGAGGCGCAGCTTGGGGATGCGCTCGAATACGCGGTTCCAGATGAACATCGAGATGATGTCCTGCAGCGCGCGCAGCACGGTGTGCGACGCGCCCATGTTGGACGAGCCGCGGCTGATCTGCGTCTTCAGTTCCAGTGAATTGCTTTTCCGGCCCGAGGTCAGGATGTGGAAGCTGATCGGCAGGCCGAGGTCGGACGCGGCCTCCCACAGGGGGTCGAACGAGGGATGGTCGTAATCCTCCTCGGTCGAGGGTTCGCCCGGCAGCATGACGCCGCGAAAGCCCATGGCCTTGAGACGGCGGAATTCCTCGACCGTCTCGGCGACCGAGCGCACGGCGGTCTGGCCGATGCCGAACAGGCGGTTCGGCGCCTGGGCGCAGAAGGATTCCAGCCAGCGGTTATAGGCCCAGAAGCAGGCGTGCTTATACGCGGGGTCGGGATGGTTGCAGAGCACCATGCCGACGGAGGGATACAGCATTTCGCCGATCACGCCATCGGTATCCTGGTCCTTCAGGCGCTGTACCGGGTCCCAGCCGCCGCGGTGCAGCGCCTCGAACGGCTCCTCGGCCATGCGGATCTTGCGCGGGTCCTTGCCGGCGGCGGTGACGGTGCCGAGCGGGATCAGCGTCTGCATCCCGTGCACCTGGTACATGTCGCCGCCGACATTGTTGCGCACCAGGCGGGGCGCGGTGTCGCGATAGGCGGGATCGATGAAGGTGGTGTAGCAGGCGGGCGGCTCGATCACGTGGGAATCGGCCGAGACAGGCACGACCTTCAGCGGCGGATTGCTCGCGCCGACCGTGCCGTAGGGACCCAGTTCCTTGTCCATGTACGCCTCCCGCCGCGTGTGCGGGCGATTATGGCGCAAGCCACCGCCAAACAAAACGTCCGCCGGAGCGAACTCCGGCGGACGTGGTGTCGGCTATGCCGCCGGCCTTATTCGGCCGGCGTGGTCTCGACCGGGCGGCTCGAATTGTCCTCGCCGGTGGCCTGGTCGACCGCCGTCAAGGAGTTCCGGTCGATATGGTCGTGGAAACATTCCTTTGGCGGTTCGACGACGTGCAAATCTGTGGAGACGAGGGCGATGTCCGTGGCGCCACCGCTCATTGCGGTTCGATATTGGCTTCCTTCGCCGTTTTCACCAGCGCCTCGTAATAGGTCTTGAGGCGCGCGGCCATCTGCTCGGGCGTGGCGGGCGGCGCGATGGGGGCGCCGGCCTTTTCCATGCGGTCGCGCAGGTCGGGGTCCTGCTGGGCGGCGATGATCGCCTCGTTCAGGGCGCGGAGGATCGCCGGCGGTGTCTTGGCCGGCGCGAACATCACGTAATAGACCGAACTGACCCAGTCGAGGCCCAGTTCCCTGGCCGTTGGCACCTCGGGGATGGCGGGGTCGCGCTTCTCGCTCAGCACGGCGAGGCCGCGCAGCTTGCCCTGATCCATCTGCGGCTTCGCGCCGCTGATGCCGCCGTTGTAGATATGCACGTCGCCACCCAGCATGGCGTTCACGATCGCGGCCGTGCTGCTGTACGGCACGGTCAGGATGTCCATGTTGTTCGCCTTGATGAACTGGATCATCTCCAGCGCGCTGGCCGTGTTCGGATAGATCGCGGCATTTAGCTTCTTCGGGTTCGCCTTCACGTAGGCGACGAATTCCTTCAGGTTCTTCGGCTCCATGGCCGTCGGGCCGTAGGCGAGGAACGGCGTGTCCGACAGCGGCGCCACCGGCACCAGTTCCTCGGCCAGCTTTGCGCTCAGGCCCTTCACGAACAGGTGCTGATTGACGCCGGAATAGGCGTTGATCAGCAGGGTGCGGCCATCGGGCGCGGAGCGCGCCACGTACTCGCCGCCGATATAGGTGCCCGCACCCGGCTTGTATTCGATCAGCACCTGGCGCTTGAGGCTCGCCTCGAGCTTCGGGGCCAGCAGGCGCGCCATGAGGTCGAGCGGGCCACCGGGCGGATTGGGCTGCACGATGGTGATCGCACCTTCGGGCAGCGACTGCGCGAGGGCTGGAGCGGATACGCCCGCAGTGGCGAGACCCAAGAGTGCCGCCAGCCAGATGGCGCCGCGAAGTTTGCCCATAGTCATTTTCCTCCCATAAGGTGCGATTACCACCCCCGACATCGCGCGTCGGGGTATCCGCCTGCCACGAGCCTATGCCAGGAGCGATACCTGGACGTCACGGTCGCCAGTGAAGCTGCCGCGGCCGTGGGCCGTGTAGATGTTATCCACCAGCAATATGTCACCGGCCCGCCAGACCGGCGCCACGGTCACGGCGTCGAGCAGGTCATGGATCTTGTAATAGTCGTCCATGTTGAACTCCTCGGCGTCGCCGTACTGGGCGTGCATGGCGATCGGCCGGGTCTTCGCGCCGTAGACGGCGGAATAGGCCTCCCACATGCCCTTGTGCATCCAGCGCGGATGGTGGATCTGCGTATGCAGATGACTTGAGTACACCCGCTCGCCTGTCTTCCGGTGCTCGGTGAGGCCCTTGCTCCGATAGAAGGTGGTCAGGCTATCGTCGGATTCCCAACGGGTTTCCAGCCCGAGCTTGCGCGCCGTTGCCTCCGCCGCATCCGGGTCCTTGCTTGAAAAGGCGTGCTGCCAGGTGAGGTGGATCAGCACGGGATGACCGGCGGCCGGGTGCGGTACGTCTTCGGAGCGGAAGTTGCGGATGTAGCGTATGCCGCGGGCCGTGATGTCGCTGAGGATGCGGTCGGGCAGGCTGGCGGTGAAACGGCGCATGTCACCCAGCAGCGTCTGGCCGCCGGTGGCCGACGGCAGCCGGCAGAAGAAGGCGAGCTTGCCGGGATAGTTCGGCAGGTAGGTCATTTCCTGGTGCAGCGGAATCCTGATCTCGGGCGACGACCGGGTTGCTTCGTAAACCCTGGTGCTGTTGTCTATCCCCTGGCGCGGCGTCGAACCGCCGACATAGCCGCCGCTGTGTGCCGGCATGTGAGCGAGGAACGCCTCGAAATCGGTCGTGGAAGCCGGTCCGAAGCCGCGCAACACAACCGCGCCCACGTCGCAGACTGCATCTTCAATCGCTTCCTGTTGCGACCGCACCCACTCGATGCCGGACTCGAGATTTCCAAGGCCGCCGTCAGGACGTGCCTCGATGACGAGCGGCGGGGCGTTGGCAAACGGAAGGCTGCAGACAACCTGGTTACCGAGGCGGTCCTGCGCCGCGCTGGCGCTGCGCGCGGCAACATCCACAATTCCCATCGCATCCCCCCAGCCGGAAATCGTTGCGCCTGTTCAATCGATGGCGCCTTCGCGGTCTGTCGCCGTGACTTGTCCGGTCAACTAAACTACCCTTCGACGATAAGACGGTCAAACCAATGGCCGCTTCCATCTCGTGGAAAAGGAAGGCGTTCATGTCGAGCGTGGCAACCGCAGTGAAGCCGGTGACGTGTTCGGACGCAGAATGGCAATTGCGCCTCAACCTTGCGGCGGCATATCGGCTGGTCGCGCGCTTCGGGTGGGACGACCTGACGGGCACACACATTTCGGTGCGCGTGCCGGGGCCGGAGCACCACTTCCTCATCAATCCGTTCGGCATGCTTTTCGACGAGATCACAGCGTCGTCGCTGGTTAAAATCGATCTTGCCGGCAATACGATTGGGACAAGCAACTGGCCGGTCAATCCGGCCGGCTTCACCATTCACTCGGCGATCCATGCCGCGCGTGAGGATGCGCAGTGTGTATTGCACCTTCACACCCGGGCGGGCATGGCTGTCTCATCGCAGAAGCAAGGCCTGCTGCCGCTGAACCAACGCTCGCTGACCATGATCAACGAGATCGCCTATCATGAATACGAGGGCGTAGCTTTGGATCATGACGAACGCCCTCGCCTGGTCGCCGACCTGGGCGACAAGCGCGCGATGATCCTGCGCAATCACGGCACGCTGACCGTGGGTGAAACGGTCGGCGTGGCTTTCGTGACCATGTATTTCCTGGAAACAGCATGCCAAGTGCAAATCGCGGCGCTGTCTGGCGAACTGCACTATCCGCCGCAGGCGGCACGCGATGCCGTTGCGCGCACCACGGGCGCAGGGCGCGAGTTCCAGATCGCCAAATATGCCGAAGAAAATGCGTGGCCCGCGTTGTTGCGCCGGCTTGACCGTCTCGACCCGGGCTACAAGGCCTGAAACAAAACGCCCGCCGGGACGGACCCGGCGGGCGCTGTATCAGCTTATGGAAGCTGAAGTTACTCGGCCGGGGTGGCCTCGGCGGGACGGTTCGAGATGTCCTCGCCGGTGGCCTGGTCGACTGCCTTCATGGACAGGCGGACCTTGCCGCGCTCGTCGATGCCCAGCACCTTGACGCGCACTTCCTGGCCCTCGGCGACCACGTCGGTCACCTTGTTGACCCGGCGGGCGGCCAGCTCGCTGATGTGCACGAGGCCGTCGCGGGCGCCGAAGAAGTTCACGAAGGCGCCGAAATCGACGGCCTTCACGACCTTGCCCTTGTAGATCATGCCGACCTCGGGCTCGGAGGTGATCGACTTGATCCACTGGATCGCCGCGTCCGAGGCGCTCTGCTCGGTCGAGGCGACCTTGATCGTGCCATCGTCCTCGATGTCGATCTTGCAGCCGGTCTTCTCGGTGATCTCGCGGATCACCTTGCCGCCGGTGCCGATCACTTCACGGATCTTGTCCTTCGGGATCTGGATCACGGTGATGCGGGGCGCGTTCTGCTTCACGCCGCTGCGCGCCGACGTCATCGCCTTTTCCATCTCGCCGAGGATGTGGTGGCGACCGTCACGGGCCTGGGCGAGGGCGATCTTCATGATCTCCTCGGTGATGCCGGTGATCTTGATGTCCATCTGCAGCGACGTGACACCGTTCGCGGTGCCGGCCACCTTGAAGTCCATGTCGCCGAGGTGATCCTCGTCGCCGAGGATGTCGGAGAGGACCGCGAAGCCGTCATCTTCCTTGATGAGGCCCATCGCGATGCCGGCGCAGGGCGCCTTGAGCGGCACGCCGGCGTCCATCAGCGACAGCGAGGTGCCGCAGACAGTGGCCATCGAGGACGAGCCGTTCGACTCGGTGATTTCCGACACGACGCGCAGCGTGTACGGGAAGTCCGTCTTGCTGGGGAGCAGCGGACGGATGGCGCGCCAGGCCAGCTTGCCGTGGCCGATTTCGCGGCGGCCCGGGCTGCCCATGCGGCCGGCTTCACCCACCGAGTAGGGGGGGAAGTTGTAGTGCAGCATGAAGTGCTCGCGGTATTCGCCGGTGAGCGCGTCGATGATCTGCTCGTCCTGGCCGGTGCCGAGCGTGGTGACCACCAGCGCCTGGGTCTCGCCGCGGGTGAACAGGGCGGCGCCGTGGGCGCGCGGCAGCACGCCGACCTCGGCCACGATCGGGCGTACGGTCTTGGTGTCGCGGCCGTCGATGCGCAGGCCGGTCTTCAGGATGTTGCCGCGGACGACCTTCGACTCCAGGCCCTTGAAGGCGTCGGAGACGGCGGTGTTGTCCAGCTTGGCCTCGGCCACCAGGGCCTGCGCCTTCTTCTTCACCGCGCCGACCTTCTCGTAGCGGGCCTGCTTGATGCGCTCGCCATAGGCAGTCTGCAGTTCGGCCTCGATGCCGCCGGCAACCATCAGGCCAACGGCCGTGGCGTAGTGCGGGTTCTCGATGGTGACCATCGGCTCCTTGGCCGCACGCTCGGCCAGGCGGATGATCGCCTCGATGACCGGCTGGAAGCCACGGTGGCCGAACATGACCGCGCCGAGCATGATTTCCTCGGACAGTTCATGCGCCTCGGACTCGACCATCAGCACGGCGTCGACGGTGCCGGCGACGATGAGGTCCAGCTTCGATACTTCGAGCTGGGCGGCGGTCGGGTTCAGCACGTACTGGCCGTCGATGTAGCCGACGCGCGCGGCGCCGATGGGGCCGAGGAACGGAATGCCCGAGAGGGTCAGCGCCGCCGAGGCGCCGACCAGCGCCACGATGTCGGGATCATTCTCGAAGTCGTGGCTGAGCACGGTCGCGATGACCTGGGTCTCGTTGCGGAAGCTGTCCGCGAACAGCGGGCGGATCGGGCGGTCGATCAGGCGCGAGGTCAGCACTTCCTTTTCGGTCGGGCGGCCTTCACGCTTGAAAAAGCCACCGGGAATCTTGCCGGTGGCGAATGTCTTTTCCTGGTAGTGGACGGTCAGCGGGAAGAAATCGATCCCCGGCTTCGGCGACTTCGCCGCGACGGCGGTGCAGAGCACCGCGCTCTCGCCGTAGGAGATCATCACGGCGCCATCGGCCTGACGCGCCACTTTTCCCGTTTCGATGAGCAGCTTGCGGCCACCCCAGTCGAGTTCGACCTTGCTGATGTTGAACATTCTCTCTCTTCCTTCTTCCTACCTACGGGTCCGGATGCCTGTGCGGCCGGACCGGCGCCTACCCTTGCGGCGCCATGAAAGGACGATGCACCGGACCATTTCCGGTGACCGTCCGCGAATGGAAAAAGCCGCCGCCCCGGCGCGCAACACTATGTGCGCGCCGAGCCAGGCCGGCCGGCAGTTTCCCCATGCGGTTCGCGGCGTCTCGGTCTCGGGGGCGAACCCAATGTTCCACTGATGATTACTTGCGGATGCCCAGCCGCTTGATGACGGCTTCGTAGCGGGCCTTGTCCTTGCCCGCGAGATAGTCGAGCAGGCGGCGGCGCTTGCTGACCAGCATCAGGAGGCCGCGACGCGAATGGATATCCTTCACGTGGCCCTTGAAGTGTTCGGTCAGGTTGTTGATCCGCTCGGTCTGGATGGCGATCTGCACTTCCGCAGAGCCGGTATCGCCGTCCTTGGCCGCATATTCCTTGATGAGCGCCTGTTTGCGCTCGGCCGAAATCGACATCGTATTCTCCCGATGGCTAGAGGTTAAACACGCGCACCGGCCTGACCTCACCGCCCGCCACCTCGGCGAGCGCTACAGGCCGCCCTGCATTCTTGACGAAAGCAGGGCCGTCGGTGGCATCGAGCACCATGATCGACTGACCGTTATGCAAACGCTCAGCCTGGGGTCCGGTCACGGCCAGGGCCGGGATGTCGTCCAGCGCGGTCTCGACCGGAAGCAAGTACTCGACAGGCGCGGGGTTTTGGCACAGTTCCGCCAGCTTGGCCAGTGAAAAAGCCCCCGCCTCGCGGTACGGGCCGACCCGGGTGCGGCGCAGGACGCTGATATGGCCGAGGCAGTCCAGCCGGCGGCCGAGGTCGCGGGCCAGCGCCCGGACATAGGCGCCCTTGCCGCAATCGACCTCGAATTCGGCGGAATCCCGGTCGATTACCCGGACCAGGTCGAAACGGTCGATGCGGATCGGCCTAGACGCGATTTCCACCACCTCGCCGGCCCGGGCCAGGTCGTAGGCCCGCTCGCCGTCCAGCTTGATGGCCGAATAGGCCGGCGGGACCTGCTGGATGACGCCGGTAAAGGCCGGCAGGGCGGCCAGGATGTCGGCCTCGGCGGGCCGGTTGGAGGAGGTCTTGGTCACCTCGCCCTCGGTATCGTCGGTGGCGCGTTCCTCGCCCCAGCGGACGGTGAACCGGTAGGTCTTGGCGCCGTCCTGCACGTAAGCGACGGTCTTGGTCGCCTCGCCCAGCGCCACCGGCAGGATGCCGGTGGCCAGCGGGTCCAGCGTGCCGGCATGGCCGGCCTTGGCCGCGCCGGTGAGGTGGCGGACCCGTGCCACCACATTGGCAGAGGTCAGGCCGCTGTCCTTGTCGATGATCAGCCAGCCGTTGAGCGGAAGGCCCCGGCGTTTACGTCCCATCGGCCGGGTCTTCGTCGTCCGGCGTTTTCAGGTCCGCGGCGACGTCGGGCCGGTGCAGCAGGCGGTTGATCGCCTCGGCCCGCTCGAAACTGAGGTCGGCCTTGAAGTCGATGCGCGGTGCCCGGCGCAGCTGCATGCGGCTGGCGACCTGCGAGCGCACATAGGCCGCGGCGCGGTTCAGCCCGGCGACCACCTTGGTCACGTCGCCGCCGCCCAGCGGCATGACGAAGGCCGTGGCGTTCTGCAGGTCGGGGCTGACGCGCACCTCGGCCACGGTCACGTTGAGGCCCTGGAGGTCGGGATCGCGGAAGTCGGCGCGCATGAACGCCTCGCTCAACGCGTGGCGGATTTCCTCGCCCACGCGCAGCTGGCGCTGCGACGGCGCGCGGGCCGATTCCGTGGATGAAGACTTGCGTTGCGACATTGGCCACCCGAGGCCGCGTGCGGCCCCGCCCGTTCGTCAGGAGGTAAAGTCAGACGCAGGCGCGCGTCAGAGCGTACGCGCCACCTGCTCCAGCTCGAAGCACTCGATCTGGTCGCCTACCTTGATGTCCTCGTAATTCTCGAAGGCCATGCCGCACTCCATGCCGCCCTTGACCTCGCGCACTTCGTCCTTGAAGCGGCGCAATGTCGAGAGCGTGCCCTCGTGGATAACGACGTTGTCGCGCAGCAGGCGCACCTTGGCGCCGCGCTTGACCATGCCATCGGTGATCATGCAACCGGCGACCTTGCCGGTCTTGGTGATCTCGAACACCTGGCGGATCTCGGCGAGGCCGAGGAACTTCTCGCGCTCCTCCGGGGCCAGCAGGCCCGTCAGCATCGCGCGCAGATCGTCGATCACGTTGTAGATGATCGAGTAGTAGCGGATGTCGACGCCATCGCGGGTGGCAAGGTCGCGCGCCTGCTTGTTGGCGCGGACGTTGAAACCGATGATCAGCGCCTTCGAGGCCTGGGCCAGGATGACGTCGGACTCGGTGATGCCGCCGACAGCGGCATGCAGCACACGGACCGAGACCTCGTCGTTCGAGAGCTTCTGCGCCGAGCCGATAATGGCCTCGACCGTGCCCTGTACGTCGGCCTTGATCACCACCGGCAGGTCGTTGGTCTCGCCTGCCTTCACGCGGGCGAACATCTGTTCCATCGTGCCGCGCGCGCCGGTTACGGCACGGGCGTCGCGCGAACGGCGCTGGCGGAACTCGACCACCTCGCGGGCGCGCGCGTCGCTCTCGACCACCTGGAATTCGTCACCGGCCTCGGGCACGCCGCCCAGACCGAGAATTTCCACCGGCACGGCCGGGCCGGCGGTGGTGACGTTGCGCGCATGGTCATCGACCAGGGCGCGGACACGACCCCATTCGGAGCCGGCCACGACGATGTCGCCGATCTTGAGCGTGCCGCGCTGGACCAGCAGCGTCGCAACCGGGCCACGACCGCGATCGAGCTTGGCCTCGATGATGACGCCTTCGGCGTTGCGGTCGGGGTTGGCCTTGATGTCGAGCAGTTCGGCCTGGAGAAGAATCGTTTCTTCCAGCTTGTCGAGACCTTCGCGGGTCTTCGCCGAAACGTTGACCGAGAGGGTTTCGCCGCCCATTTCCTCGACCGCGATCTCGTGCTGCAGCAGTTCGCGGCGCACCTTGGTCGGGTCGGCGCCCGGCTTGTCGATCTTGTTGACGGCGACGATGATCGGCACGCCCGCCGCCTTGGCATGGCGGATGGCCTCGACCGTCTGCGGCATGACGCTGTCGTCGGCGGCAACCACCAGCACGACAAGGTCGGCGGCCCGGCCGCCGCGCGCACGCATGGCGGTGAACGCCTCGTGGCCCGGGGTGTCGAGGAAGGTGATCTTCTTGCCGGACTTCAGCTCGACCTGATAGGCGCCGATATGCTGGGTAATGCCGCCTGCTTCGCCGCCGGCCACATCGGTGGCGCGCAGCGCGTCGAGCAGCGAGGTCTTGCCGTGGTCGACGTGACCCATGATGGTCACGACCGGCGGGCGGGGGATCTTCGCCTCGTCGGTGTCGGCGTCGCCGACCAGGCCGATCTCGACGTCGGACTCCGCGATACGGGTCAGGTTGTGGCCGAACTCGGTGACGAGCAGTTCGGCGGTATCCGCGTCGATGGCCTGGTTGACGGTGGCCATCACGCCCATCTTCATCAACGCCTTGATGACGTCGACGGCGCGCTCGGCCATGCGGTTAGCCAGGTCCTGCACGGTGATGCTCTCGGGCACCACGACGTCGCGCACGACCTTCTTCGGCGGCTCGTTCGAATGGGCCTGCTGGTTGTGGCGCTTCTCGCGCTCGATCGCACGGCGATAGGCGGCGAGCGAGCGAACACGCTCGTTCTCGTCCAGGGCGCGCGAAATGGTCAGCTTGCCACGACGGCGCTGGTCGTCGGTCTTGCTCTTGCCGGGACTGACGGTGGGGCGCGCCGGTACGGCGAGCGTGGCGCGGCGCTTGCGCGCGCGCTCTTCCTCTTCCTCGGCGGCGGTGCGGGCGACAGGTGTCGTCGCCGCGGTGGCGGTAGCTGCAGCGGCAGGCGCGGCAGCGACGGCGCCGGGATTTTCGGCCTGCAGGCGGCGGGCGGCATCATCCTCGGCCTTGCGGCGGGTTTCCTCGTCCTGCTTGCGGCGGGCATCTTCCTCGGCCAGGCGCTTGGCGGCGGCCTCGCGCTCGACGGCCATGCGCCGCTCGTCGGCGGCGCGGCGGACCGCATCCTCCTCGGCGCGCTTGCGGGCGATCTCGGCGGCGACCTTGGAATCGGCCAGCGCGCGCTGGCGGGCGACCTTTTCTTCCTCGGTCAGCTGGCGGAGGACCATGCCACCCTTGGCCTGGGGCCGGGCGGCGGGAGCTGCCGGCGCCGGCGCGGCCGCGGCGGCGACGGCCAGTTTCGGCGCCTCGGGCGCGGGTGCGGCGGGGGCAGGCGTTGCCGGGCGGGGCGCGGCCGCGGCGGATGCGGCGGCGCCAGGCGCCGGGGCGACAATGCGCTTCTTCTTGACCTCGACCGTCACGGCCTTGGAGCGGCCATGGCTAAAGCTCTGCCGCACCTGGGCAGTTTCGACGGTCTTCTTCATTTCCAGCCGGCGCGGGGCATTCCCGGCGTTGTCGCTGCCCGGCTTGTTCGCTTCGCTCATTCGGTCTCCAACTGCGGGCCGGCGGCCGTTTCCGGCTCGCGAAATCCAGCCAGCCGCCTTGCTTCGATCAGGAAGCGGTCGGCTAGCCGGCCCGAGGAAAGGGCAGCATGTATCACATTTTGGCGGCCCAATGCCAAACTCAATTCCGCGCCGTCCAGAAGGGCGATAACGGGAATTTCCCGCGCGAGGGTAGATAGTTTCCGCCGCTGGTCGGGGCTGCCGTCGCGGGCCTGTACCAGAACCCGGGCCCGGCGGGCCGCCAGCCATTCCTTGACCTTGTCGAAGCCGCTGACCCCCTGGCCGGCGCCCTTGGTCAGGCCCAGCCAGTCGATGCAACGCCGGACCAGCAGGGCCTCGACCTTGTCCGGCAGATCGGCCGGCACCACGACCGCCTGCTTGGCGGCCCGGGCAAAGGCCTTGCGCGCCATGGCCTGGGCCAGCGCCGCGCGGCTGGCCGTGACCCACATGCCGCGCCCCGGCAACTTCGCCTGGACGTCGGGCCAGACCTGGCCGTCCGGCCCGGTCACGAACCGGACCATCAGTTCCGCATCCTGCACCACGCCGGTGGCGATGCACCGCCGGGTGCGGCCGTCCTCGCCGTCCTCCGGTTCAGTGTCTGCCTGTGCGGGCTCCTCCAAACCGGTCCTACGCCTCCGGCTTCACTTCGTCGGCAAACCAGTGCTCGCGCGCCTTCATGATGATGGCGTTGGCCTGGTCCTCGGTAAGCGCGGCGCTGCCGACATGCTCGATCAGCTCGTCGGCGGCGAGATCGCCCAGATCGTCCAGGGTCTTCACGCCCGCCTCGCCCAGCTTGACCAGCAGGGCCGGCGTCAGCTCCTCGAACGCCGCGACCTCGTCGGTCACGCCCAGTTCGATGCGGCGGTTCGAGAGTTCGGCGTTGGTGCGCTCGATATACTCGGTCGCGCGGCGATGCAGTTCGGTGGCCACGTCGGAATCGAGGCCCTCGATCCCGGCCAGTTCCTCGACCGGCAGGTAGGCCAGTTCCTCGACCTTCTCGAAGCCCTCGGTGACCAGTAGCTGGGCAAGGGTCTCTTCCAGTTCAAGGGTGTCGATGAAGAAGCTGGTGCGCTCGCTGAATTCCTTCTGGCGACGCTCGCTCTCCTCGTCCTCGGTCAGGATGTCGATCGCCCAGCCGGTGAGCTGCGAGGCGAGGCGGACGTTCTGGCCGCGGCGGCCGATGGCCAGCGACAGCTGGTCGGTGGGGACCACGACCTCGACCTTGCCCGCATCCTCGTCGAGCACGACCTTGGCCACTTCGGCCGGGGCCAGCGCGTTGACGATGAAGGTGGCGGGATCAGCCGACCACTGGATGATGTCGATCTTCTCGCCCTGCAGTTCGCCGACCACGGCCTGGACGCGGCTGCCGCGCATGCCGACGCAGGCGCCGACCGGATCGATCGAGCCGTCGTTCGACATCACCGCGATCTTCGCGCGGCTGCCCGGATCGCGGGCGACCGACTTGATCTCGATGATGCTGTCGTACACCTCGGGCACTTCCTGCGCGAACAGGCGGGCCATGAATTGCGGATGGGTGCGCGACAGGAAGATCTGCGGACCACGCTGCTCCTGGCGCACGTCGTAGATGTAGGCGCGGATGCGGTCGCCCTGGCGGAAATTCTCGCGCGGCAGCAGCTCGTCGCGGCGGACCACCGCCTCGGCACGGCCGAGGTCGACGGTGACGTTGCCGTATTCGACGCGCTTGACGATGCCGTTGACGATCTCGCCGATGCGGTTCTTGTACTCTTCGTACTGGCGTGCGCGCTCGGCCTCGCGGACGCGCTGCACGATGACCTGCTTGCCCATCTGGGCCGAGATGCGGCCGAACTCGAGCGGCGGCAGGCTTTCGCTGATCTTGTCGCCGACCTGGGCGTCGGGGTTGCGGCGCTGCGCCTCGGTCAGGTCGATCTCGATGGCGTCGTTCTCGATCTGCTCGACCACGCTGAGCAGACGGGCCAGGCGGATTTCGCCGGTCTTGCGGTCGATCTCGGCGACGATCTCGTTCTCGGCGCCGTAGCGCGTGCGCGCCGCCTTCTGGATGGCGTCTTCCATCGCCATCAGGACGGTGTCGCGCTCGATCGACTTTTCACGGGCGACGGCATCGGCGACCTGGAGAAGCTCCAGGCGGTTCATGCTGTAAGCGGGTTCGACGACGGCCATGTGGCGCTCCTGTTGTCTACTGCTTGCTTTGCTTGAGGCTGGCCGTGATCAGTTCATCGGTCAGCACGAGTTTGGCGGTATCGATTTCGGCGAAGGGCAGAAGCACCTCGCCGGTGTCGGTTGCGAGCTTGATGTTTTCCGCGTCGATGCCCAGCAGCTTGCCGCGGAAGCGCTTGCGGCCGTCGACCGGGCGGCGCGTCTCGATGCGCGCCTCGAAGCCGGCATAACGTTCGTAATCGCGCAGCCGGGTCAGCGGCCGGTCGATGCCGGGCGACGACACTTCGAGATTGTAGGCGCTCTTGATCGGGTCCTCGACGTCGAGCAGGGCGGACACCGCACGGCTGACCTCGGCGCAATCCTCGATCGTCATGGTGCCATCGGGACGTTCGGCCATGACCTGCAGTACCGGAGTCTGCGAACCGGACAGGCGCACGCGCACGACCTCGAACCCCATCGCTTCAAGCGACGGGGCGATGATCGCCTCGACACGCCGGGCCGGATCCATGCGGATGCAACTCCTGAAAAACGGCAAATAAAAAAGGGCCGACCGGCCCTTCGTAGCGTTCCACCCGATCACCGACCGGGCCAGTCATGTGCCGCGCACTATAACCAAGAAAGACCCGGTATCAAGCTGATTCTCGCCGCACCGATTTCAGGTACAGGCAGGGGATTCCGACGCTGAGCGCTTTCTGCTCGTAACGGGAATTGGGCCAGTCGGCGACGTCGGGGCGGTCGGGCGTGCGCCATTGTTCGACCAGCCTGAAGTGCGGCGTTTGCGCCAGCTGATCCAGCATCCACTCGCCGTATTCGGCATGGTCGGTGGCGAGGCGCAGTTCGGCACCGGGCCGCAGGACGCGCGCCAGTTCGTCCAGCACGGGTTGCGAGACGATGCGGCGGCGGTGGTGCCGCTTCTTCGGCCACGGGTCGGGATGCAGGATGAAGGCGCGGCCGAGGGAGGCATCGGGCAGCGCCTCGAGCACCAGGCGGGCGTCGTCGCTGAACACCCGCACATTGCGCAGGCTGCGGTCGGCGGCATGTTTCAGGAAGGTGGTGACGCCGTTGAGGAACGGCTCGCAGCCGATGAAGCCAATGTTCGCGTGCGCCGCGGCCTGGGCGGCGAGATGCTCGCCGGAGCCGAAGCCGATTTCCAGCCACAGGTCGGCGGGCGGCGGATCGAACAGGGTGGCGGGATCGAGCCGGGCGCCGGGCGCCGGCAGACGCAGGGCGATTTCCGGCAGCGCATTATCCAGCAGGGCCTTGCGGCCCGGCCGGAGCGGCCGGCCCTGGCGCCGACCATGAACCTTGCGCGACCGGACGCCCTCGGGGCGCCCGGTCAGGTCGTCTGGATTCAGAACGCGGCCTTGAGCTTGGCCGCGAGGTCGGTCTTTTCCCACGAGAAGCCGCCGTCCTTGTCGGCCTTGCGGCCGAAATGGCCGTAGGACGACGTGCGGGCGTAGATCGGCCGGTTGAGCTTCAGGTGTTCGCGGATACCGCGGGGCGTCAGGCTCATCAGCTCCTGCAGGACCTTCGAGATCTTGCTCTCGTCGACCGTGCCGGTGCCGTGGCAGTTCACGTAGACCGACAGCGGGTGCGACACGCCGATCGCATAGGACAACTGGATCGTGCACTTGTCGGCCAGGCCGGCGGCGACGACGTTCTTGGCCAGGTAGCGCGCGGCATAGGCGGCCGAGCGGTCGACCTTGGTCGGGTCCTTGCCCGAGAAGGCGCCGCCGCCGTGCGGGGCCGCGCCACCATAGGTGTCGACGATGATCTTGCGGCCGGTCAGGCCGGCATCGCCATCGGGACCGCCGATGACGAACAGGCCGGTCGGGTTGACGTAGAAATGATCGTCCGGCGGCATCCAGCCCTTGGGCAGGACCTTCTCGACGTACTTGCGGACGATCTTCTTCACATCGCCGGATTCCAGCGGGCGGCCCTTGGCGTCCTTGGCAGCGTGCTGGGTCGAGACGACCACCGCGGTGCAGCCGACCGGCTTGCCATCGACGTAGCGCAGGGTGACCTGGCTCTTGGCATCGGGCTCGAGCAGGGGTTCCTTGCCGCTGTGGCGGGCCTCGGCCATCAGGCGGAGGATGTTGTGCGAGTACTGGATCGGCGCCGGCATCAGTTCCGGCGTCTCGTTGCAGGCATAACCGAACATGATGCCCTGGTCGCCCGCGCCTTCGTCCTTGTTGCCCTTGGCATCGACGCCCATGGCGATGTCGGCGGACTGGCCATGCAGCAGGATGTCGATCTTGGCCTTCTTCCAGTGGAAGCCCTTCTGCTCGTAGCCGATGTCCTTCACCGCCTGGCGGACCAGCTTCTCGAGCAGCTTCACGTTCGGGGTGCCGTCCTTCAGCATCGGCGCCTTGGGGCCGCACTTGTCGGCGGCGAGGCGAACCTCGCCCGCGATGACGATGCGGTTGGTGGTGGCCAGCGTTTCGCAGGCGACGCGCGCATAGGGATCGACCGCCAGGAAGGCATCGACGATGGTATCGGAGATACGGTCGCACACCTTGTCGGGATGGCCTTCCGACACGGACTCACTGGTGAAAAGATAATCGTGCTGCGCCACGCTGGTATCCCCCCTAGCGGCATGAAAAGCCGGCGTTTATTGGCAAGAATCGCCAATGCGGTCAAGAATATTGCATTTGCCCCGAGGCAAACAGCGGCTTCGTTTTCAGCTGCCCGGCGCCTTGGGAATCTTGGCGAAATCAAAACCGCTGGCGCGTTCGGTCCGCAGCCGTACGGTACCGGCCGCCGGCCCCTGTTCCAGCGCGCCGCGCAGCATCACGCCCTTGATCTGGTCGTAGGTCGGATAGGCGTCGACCAGCGCGACGGCACCCGGCACCTGCGGCAGCGCGGCGGCGGCGCCGGAAAGGTCGATGACAAGATCCTCGCCCTCGGCGCGATAGGCGGCGACGCGCGCCACCAGGCCGCCGGACGCGGTAGGCGCGCAGACGATGGCGACATCGCCGGCCTTGAGGAAGGCGACCCGCTCTGCCGGGCTCATGTCGATGCTGGCCTTGGTGCTCATGCTAGCGCCCCTTCGCCACGGTGAAATGTTCGGCGCGGTCGAGGGCGACCTCGATCACCACACGCTTGCCGGCGGTCAGGGCGCGCCGGTAGCGCGCCTCGGACGCCTCGATGCGACGGCCATCGTCGGGCCGCGCGGCCATCACGAACTCAACCAGTTCGGGCGTCATTTCACGCACGGTGAGGGCGCCGTCGACGATGACATAGGAGACCGGCGCCACGCCCTCGTCGGTCAGCACGGCGACCAGCGCCTGCGACGCAGCGTTCACGTGGACCATTTTCGGGCTTTTCTTGTAGGTGGTGAACCACAGCCGGCCGGGGGCATGGAACGCGGTAAGCGGCCAGCCGCGGGCGCTGCCATCGGCAGCACGTACGAAAAGATAGGCGCGCCGGTGACGTTTCAGAAAATCGTCGATGGCGGGCGAAATGGCGGTTTTGGTGTCGGCCACGGGGTCCCCACGCGTGAAAGTGGGCGCGACGCTAGCAGATCAGCGGCAGATTTCCAGCCAAGGTCGTCATTCGCGCCGGAACCGGGCTTGGGGCTGTGACGTTTTCAACCGGATGCTACAGTGTACACGTCATCCCGACGGGAGCTTTTCGCCGATCCCCTATGCGAGTTCCCTCACTCCTTGCGCCCTTGGCCCTGCTGCTTGTGGCGGGTTGCGCCCTGATCAACCCGCCGGCCGCGCCGCCCGTCGCGGCGACGCCACCCGTGGTCATCGCCGCGCCTGAGCCAGCGCCCCCGCCGCCGACCGCGGCAGCCAACGTACCGCTGCCCCGGGCGAAACCGCCCGTTCCGGTCAACCGACCGACGCCCGCCGCGGCTCCGCCCAGTCCCATAATTGTCACGCCGCGACCGGACGAACCGCTGCCGCGGCTGGTCGGGTTAAGCCAGGACGAGACCACCGCGATGTTAGGCCCTCCGGCGTCGGAGCGCGTCGCTGGGGCTGCAAAAATCTGGCGGTACCAGGCCGGACAGTGCCGGCTGGACGTGCAGTTCTTTCTCGATGTGTCACGCAACGCATTCTACGCCTTGGACTATGCGGCCGCCGGACAAGAGAGTTCAGCCGATGCACGCGACCGTTGCCTGGTGGAAGTACTGAATGACCGACGCAAGCCCTGACGCACCGCTGGACATCGCCGTTGTCGATGACGACGCCCTGTTCCTTGAGACGCTCGTCGGCAATCTCGGCGACGCCGGACTTCAGGTGAAGGCGCTGCACGGTCCCAACCAGGCGCTCGACTATTTCAGCGGCAGCGGCCAGGCGTCTGTCCTTCTCCTCGACTGGCAGATGCCGGAACTGGACGGACCTGAGCTGCTGCAGAAACTGCGGGAGCAGGGCGTGACGGCACCCGCGCTGTTCCTGACCGGTTTGACGCAGCCAATCTACGAGGAGCGCGGTCTGAAACTGGGCGCGGTCGACTTCATCGAGAAATCGAAAAGTTTTTCGGTCATCCTGCACCGTGTGAAGCTGGTGTTGAACGGCGTCAAGGCGCTGCCGGGCGAAGCGCCGCGCCCGCTGGTCGAAACGTTCGGCCCGCTGGAACTGCATCACGACAGTGCCCGCGCCCTGTGGCGGACGCATGTGATTCCGCTGACGCTGAGCGAGTTTCGCGTCGTGGCGCTGCTGGCCGGGCGCGCGGGCGGCGACGTGCCCTATCGCGGCATCTATGATGTTGTGCGTGGCGAGGGTTTTCGCGCCGGAAGCGGCGAGGAAGGGTATCGCGCGAACGTGCGCGCGCTGATCAAGCGCATCCGTCAGAAATTCCGGGAAGCTGATCCGGAATTCGCCGCCTTGGATAATTATGCCGGATTCGGATACCGCTGGATCGAAAACCCGTAGCCGCGGCCTGACCGCCGGCCTTCGCCGTGCCGTTTCTTCGGTGCGGACGAACCTGATTCTGCTGGTGATCGTGTTCGTCGCGGTGCCGGCCGTGCTGTACCGCCAGTTCGAACAATCGGACGCCGACCGGCAAACTGTCCTGCTGGACGCAGTGCGCGACCGCGGTCTGATCGTCGCGCGTGCCGTCCGGCCGCTGCTGGAAGGCGCCGACCGAATCCCTGTCGCGCAACTGGATAACGAGCTGTCGCGCTTCGAATCCGAAACGGTGAGCCTGCGCCTGTTGTTCCGTCCGTCGCGTGGCGACAGCGGTTTTTTTTATGTCGCCTCGGCCCCGCGGGTGGATGCGGAATCGTTGACCGCCGAACGCCAGCGCCTGGTCGAGCAGGGCGTACTGGAGCGACTTGGTGAAACCTGTTCCGGCGACGTGCCGCTGTCGATCCCGTTCGACCGGGTGAACGCGCCGCGCGAACTGGTGACGTCGATCACGCCGGTGCGGACGACCAATGGCTGCTGGGCGCTGGTCGTGTCGAACCGCCTGGCGGGCCTGCGCGAACTGGGCCGGCCCTATTGGCAAAGCGCGGAGATTCAGGTTGCTGGCGCGATCTACCTGGCGCTGGCCGCCATCGTGTTCGGCCTGTTCCTGGGCGTATGGCGCAACCTTGCGCGTTTTGCCGCGGCGGCGCGTGCGATCGGCAATGGCGGGCCCGATGGCGAGGCCGGATTCAGTGACCGCAACAACATCCCCGAACTGGCGCCGGTCGCCGAGGCGTTCGACCGCATGGTCGTCAAGTTGCGCAGCGCGGCCGACAACATCCGGCTTGCCGCGGAAGACAACGCCCATGCGTTCAAGACACCGCTGGCAACCATTGCCCACGCGCTGGAACCGCTGCGCCGGCGCATTGCGCCAGATGACGAGCGCCTGCAACAGGCGCTGCATTCGATCAGCGGCTCGGTCGAGCGACTGGGCCAGTTGGTGCAGGCCGCACGGCGGCTGGACGTTGCCACCGCCGACCTGCTGGATCCGCCGCGCGAGCAGGTCGATCTCTCGGCCCTGTGCGACGACCTGATCGACCGGTATGAACAGAACCTGCCCGCCAGTGGCGCGCGCGTCAGCGGCCGGATTGCCGATGGCGTCGCGGTGCGGGGCGGCCTGGACATGCTGACCGTGGCCATCGAGAACGTAATCGACAACGCCATCAGCTTCGCGCCGCCCGCCACCGACGTCGACGTCACGCTGGTCGTGAACAACGGCTGGGCCATCCTGACGGTTGCCGACCAGGGGCCGGGCGTGGCGCCGGACAACCTGGACCGCATCTTCGAGCGCTATTTCTCGCAACGTCCCGAGCAGCGTGGCCTGCCGGGCACCAATTTCGGCGTCGGCCTGTGGATCGTGCGGCGCAACATCGAGGCACTGCGCGGGCGTGCCTCGGCGCGGAACCGCCGTGGGGGCGGCCTTGAGGTCGTTCTCGAACTGCCGGTGGCCCGCACTGTGTGACGGCGGTCACGGGCGCATCACAGGAATGTCACCGCCGGTCCCGACTTTGTTTCGGGCTGTTAATGCAACCCCTACCTAGACTTGCCGTTGACCCTGTGACTTCAGGAGGACGGCATGGCCCTCGGCACCAACATCGATCTTGACCGCGTGATCTTCGACCCGGAGTACCGGCGCAACGTCATTGATGAACTGAACCGTGGCGAAGATTCGAACGACGTGCCGCGCTTCCGCAGCTTCGAGGCGCTGCACGCCCCGGCAGCCGAGACCGCGGCATACGCAAACGCGCAGTAAGGAGTTCGTCATGGACAAGATGTTCACCACCGAGCGTCTGGCGAGCGGCAATGAACTTGAGCGTCTGCGCTGTGAAAATGCCGAACTGCGGCGCCGCGTTGATGCGCTGTCGCCCATCGTGCGAAACTTGGCCCTCAACCCGCTTGCCGACCAGCAGGGCCTGCGTAACACCGCGTGGCGCGCCCTTCGGTCCGTTCAGTAGGAACGGATCAGGTCATCGGGTTTTCGGCCTCGGCGACCGCCTTTACCAGCTCGAACAGGCGCTGGCGTACCTCTGGTGTCGAGATCCGCGCAAAGGCGCGCATCAGTTCGAGTGATTCGCGGTTAAACACCACATCCGGCTTGGCCGGCCCGGCCTCGTAGGCATCGGGTGTTTCGGCGAAGCCCGGCAAAGCTGCAGCCGCGCCCTGTGGCCCCAGATACAGTTCGATCCCCTCGAAGAAGTAGGCCGGCGAGACGCCCAGGACGTGGGCGAACTGGAACATGCGGCTGGCGCTGACACGGTTTGCGCCTTTTTCATATTTCTGAATCTGCTGAAACGTCAGGTTGACGGTTTCGCCCAGCTTTTGCTGGCTGAATCCCGCAATGGTGCGCCTTAACCGAAGACGTGCGCCGACGAAGACATCGACGGGATTACGACTGGCCCCCACGGCTTCCCCCAACGGCTGCCTGTTGCGCGTGTAGACCTTGCGGGCAGCGACGTCAACGGCGGGCGCGGAGACAAAGCGCCGCAAGCAGGAACAATGCAACGAGGGGTAATACGGCAAGGTCGCCTATCCGCGCGTAAAGCGGCGCCGATACGGTTGCGACCGGCAGGGGACCATCCACGACACCATGCTGGCCGAGGCCCAGGGCCGCCACCATTCTTCCCTGCGCGTCGATGATCGCGGAAACGCCGGTATTGGCGGCACGCACCAGCGGCAGGCCCTGCTCGACCGCCCGCATGCGTGCCATGGCCAGGTGCTGGTACGGGCCGGTGCTGGTGCCAAACCAGCCGTCGTTGGTGATGTTGAGCAGCCAGCCCGGCCGCGCGCCGCCGAACCCGATCTCGTCGGGGAAGATCGCCTCGTAGCAGACCAGCACGCGGGCCAGCGGCAGACCGGGCAGCGCTATGGGTGCCCGGCTTTGGCCAAAGGAATAGTCCAGCGCGCCGGGGACCAGCTTGTCGATGCCAATGCGGCTGAGCGCCGACCGCCAAGGCAGGTACTCGCCAAACGGCACCAGATGCTGCTTGTCGTAGGCGGCAACCACCTCGCCCCGCTCGTCGAGGGCGATGAGGCTGTTCCAGATTTTCAGGTCAGCGGATTGCGGCGGCGTGCGGCGCGGCGCGCCCGACAGCAGCAGCCCGCCCGCCGGCACCGAATTGGCCAGGAAGCCGCGGCCGTTCGGCTCGTACTCGATGAAGAACGGAATGGCCGATTCAGGCCAGACGAGGTGGGTGATCGGCGCGGCGGAAGGTTTTGCCGACAGGGTGAGCTGGTCGGCAAGATGCTGGTTGCTGTTGTCCTCGTTCAGCTTTTCGTACTGCTGGATCGCGGCCTGGACCAGACGCAGGCGCACCCCGGGCACGGCGGCGAAGTCAGTGACGGCAAGGTGCCAATAGCCGTCGGCCGTCATGGCCGCAAACAGGACAACGAAACCCGCCGGCCAGCGCCAGCCCCGCGGGCCGGCCAGCAGGGCGAACGAGGCCGCACCGGCGACGGTGAGCAGGCCAAGTCCGTAGACCCCGATCAGGGCCGCCGGCTGCATCGTCGCGTCGAACGCCACCCAGACATAGCCGATGAGGTTCCACGGAAAGCCCGTCAGCAGGTGGCCGCGGGCATATTCGGCAATGATCCACGCTACGGCCAGAACCAGGATGCTGGCGGGGCCACGCAGGGCGGGGACCCAGATGAGCGCCGCGACGAACGCCGGAATCAGTGCCAAGCCGGCCGGCAGGCCCAGGATCGGGAACGCCAGCAGGATGGCGAACCGCGCCGCATCGACCAGAAAGGCGACGCCCGTCCAATACAGGCCGGCGACGAACTGGCCGAAGGCAAAGGCCCAGACGATGGCAAACACCGCCCGGCGCGTCGCCGCGCCTTCATGCAGCCAGGCGAGCACGGCATAGCCCAGCAGCAGCGGGAGAATGAAAAACGGCGCCAGGGAGAACGCGGTGGCCGCCCCGGCAAGGACCGCAACGGCGAGCCGCCGCCAGCCCGCCAGGGCCGCGACCCGGGCGGCGAACGTGGCGATCATCGTCATTTGCCGGTCGGCGCCGGCACGAGTGCGTCGAGATTGCGGATACGGATGCGCTTCACCCGCCGCGCATCGACGTCGAGCACCTCGAATTGCAGGCCGCTGGGATGGGCGATCAATTCGCCCCGGCGCGGCACCCGCCCGACCAGCGAAAAGACCAGGCCGCCAAGGGTGTCGATCTGCTCTTCCTGCGTATCGTCGAGCAAGGCCCGGCCGACGCGCTTCTCCAGATCCTCGACCGGGCAGCGCCCCAGCGCCTCGACCGACCCATCGGGCTTGTCGATCAAAGACGGGCCTTCTTCCTCGTCATACTCGTCGCGGATCTCGCCGACGATCTGCTCGACCAGGTCTTCGATGGTGACGAGACCATCGACGCCGCCATATTCGTCGACCACCAGCGCCATGTGCAGGCCGGTGCCGCGCATCTGCAGCAGAAGTTCCAGCACCGGCGCCGACGGCGGTACGAACAGCACCTTGCGCAGCACCGGCTCGAGCGCAAAGGGCTGGCCGGCACTCCAGTACGGCAGCAGGTCCTTGACGTGGATCATGCCGATCACGTCGTCAAGGGTTTCGCGATAGACCGGCAGACGCGAATGGGCGGCATCGATGAACCGCGCGATCACCTGCTCGAGGGTGGACTCGACCTCGATGGCAATGATGTCGGCGCTGGGCACCATGATGTCGTCGACGCGCAGGTCGGCGACCGAGAGGACATTGCGCAGCAGCGCGCGCTCCTCGGACGAGGCACCGCCGCCGTCCTCGGCATGATCCTCAAGCAGCTCCTCCAGTTCCTCGCGCAGCGTCTCCTCGGTGCGACCGCGCAGGCCCAGCCATTCGCGCAGGCGCTGCGCCAGGGACACGTTCTCGGTTGGGCGAGATGGTCCTTCGTCGCTCATCGTACGCCTAGGTGATAGGGGTCGGCGATGCCGAGGCCGGCGAGGACCGCGACCTCGCGACCCTCCATGGCGCGGGCCTCGCGGGCGGATTCGTGATCGAAGCCGAGCAGGTGCAGCACGCCATGCACGACGAGGTGCGCCAGATGGTCGCCAACCGGCTTGCCCTGGGCGGCGGCCTCGGCCTCGACGGTCTGCCGCGCCAGCACCACATCGCCCAGATGATTGGGTTCGCCCGGCATGGCGCCCTCGGCAAGAGGGAATGACAGCACGTTTGTGGGCTTGTCCTTCTTGCGCCAGGTGCGGTTCAGGTCGCGCATGGCAGCATCGTCGGTCAGCGTCACCGCGAGTTCAACCGGCCCGGCGACAGGCGCGGCCTTGAGCGCGGCGCGCGCGGCACGCCGCACCGCGGCGCGCAGGCCAGGCACGGCGGCCGGCCAGGCGCGGTCGTCGATGCGGATGTCCACGGTGACGGCAGGCGGCATGGGATCAGCGCTTGCGCCCGCCGCCATGGGCGTCGAGACCCAGATCGCGGTCACGCGCGCCGTAAGCCTTGACGATGCGGGTCACGAGAGGGTGGCGCACCACGTCGGCATCGCCGAAGCGGACCACGGATATGCCCTCGACGCCATCGAGGATTGACAGGGCGTCGCGCAAGCCCGATGGCACGCCGATGGGCAGATCGATCTGCGACAGATCGCCGGTCACCACCATGCGCGAATTTTCGCCGAGCCGGGTCAGCAGCATCTTCATCTGCACCGGCGAGGTGTTCTGCGCCTCGTCCAGGATGACGATGGCATTCGACAGCGTGCGGCCGCGCATGAAGGCGAGCGGCGCGACCTCGATCTCGCCGCTTTCCAGCAGCTTCACCACCTGCTCGCCCGGCAGCATGTCGTACAGCGCGTCGTACAGCGGGCGCAGATAGGGATCGATCTTCTCGCGCATGTCGCCGGGCAGGAAGCCAAGGCGCTCGCCCGCCTCGACGGCAGGACGCGACAGGATGATGCGGTCGACCTGACCCGACAGCTTCATGGCGACGGCGACGGCGACCGCCATATAGGTCTTGCCGGTGCCGGCCGGGCCGATGCCAAACACCAGTTCATGCTTCTGCAGCTCGCTGAGATATTGCGCCTGGGTCGCCGAGCGCGGCGCGATATTGCGCTTGCGGGTGCGCACCATCGGCAGATCGGAAAGCGATTCACCACCCGGCGCGCCCTTGGCCGATGGCGCGCCGGCAAGGCGGATGGCGCCATCGACATCGCCGACCTCGACGGGCTCACCGCGCTCAAGCCGGTTGTACAGGCTGCGCAGCACGTGGCGGGCGGCATCGCGCTGCTCGGGCCGGCCGGCAACGGCCACGCGATTGCCGCGCGGCGTCAGCGAGACGCCCATCTGCTGTTCGATGCGGGAGAGGTGGCGATCGTGTTCCCCAAACAGGGCCGGCAACAGGCGGTTGTCGGCGAAATCCAGGATGATGGGTTCCTTGCTGGTCGGCGTGGACAGATCGCTCAAATTCGCTCCTCGCTATGCCGCCAAAATATCCGCCCGGTCGGTTCCGGCCGGCAGGATTCGTCCGTTGAGGCTGTTCTGATAGCCGTGTTCGATGACAGCCGTGATGGTGCGCCCCATGAGATCGTCCGGGCCATCGACCAGCACGGACTGCATATAAGGCGACTTGCCAAGCCACTGGCCCGGGCGCTTGCCGCGGCGTTCGATCAGCGCGGTCATGGTGCGGCCGACACTGGCCTGGTTGAACGCCAGTTGCTGCGCCATCAGCAGGGCCTGGAGTTCGGCGAGGCGGGCGCTCTTGTCGGCCTCGGCTACCTGGTCCCCCATGTCGGCGGCGGGCGTGCCGGGACGGGCGCTGTACTTGAACGAAAAGGCCTGGGCGAAGCCGGTGGCACGGACAAGGTCCAGCGTGGCGCGGCAATCGGCCTCGGTCTCGCCCGGGAAGCCGACGATGAAATCGGATGACAGCGCGATGTCGGGCCGGGCGGCGCGCAGCTTGTCAATGACGCGGAGATAATCGGCGGCACGGTGCCGGCGGTTCATCAGGGCCAGGATGCGGTCCGAGCCCGACTGCACCGGCAGGTGCAGGAACGGCATGAGCTGCGGCACATCGCGATGGGCCATGATCAGCGCATCGTCCATCTCAAGCGGATGCGAGGTCATGTACCGCAGCCGCTCGATGCCATCGAGTTCGGCCAAAGCGAGGATGAGGCGCCCCAGCGTCCAGGTCACGCCATCGGCGCCGGCCCCGTGCCAGGCGTTCACATTCTGGCCCAGCAGGGTGATCTCGCGCGCGCCGGTGGCGACCAGGCGGCGGGCCTCGGCCAGGATGTCGGTGGCGGGACGCGAGAATTCGGCCCCGCGCGTATAGGGCACCACGCAGAAGGTGCAGAACTTGTCGCAGCCTTCCTGCACGGTGAGGAAGGCGGAGGCGCCGCGGGACGTGGCCTGGCCTTGCAGGGCGGCGAATTTCTCGGCCACCGGGAAATCGGTCGAGATCTGCCGGCCGCCGGCGCGCATCAGGTCGGGCAGGCGGTGATAGCTTTGCGGGCCGACCACCAGGTCCACATGGGGCGCCCGGTGCATGATCTCGTCGCCCTCGGCCTGGGCGACGCAGCCGGCGACGGCGATGGTCTGGGCGGCCTGGCCGACGGCGGCACGATCGGCCTGCACCGTCCGGATACGGCCGAGTTCGGAATAGAGCTTGTCGTCGGCTTTTTCGCGGATATGGCAGGTGTTCAGGACCACCATGTCGGCGGCATCCTGCGATTCGGCGGGCGTATAGCCCATGGGCGCCAGCACGTCGGCGATGCGCGTGGCATCGTAGACATTCATCTGGCAACCGTAGGACTTGATGTAGACGGACTTGGTCAAGCTGGCCTATTCGGCCCGGGCATATACCCGGTCGGAAGCGGAAAGATGGGCCGCGCCGTGGCGATCTGGATCACGGAAAAACACTAGCATCCGCAGGTGTATAGTCAAGGACGGGCGGGTCAGGCCGGATTGGCGTGGGCCGCCGCGGCCGGAGCGGTTCCCGCGGGGCGGCGGCGCCCACCCAGCGAATCGCTGACCCCCTGGGCGATGACCGCCCGGCAATGGGCCGACAATTCCTTGCGCGAGCCGAAGCTATCGAGGGTAACCGGCGAGTGAAACACAACCTCGGCCACAGAAGAACCCACGCGCAGGAAGCGCCACAGGTGCGGCAGCAGGTCCTCGTTGCCGACCCAGGCGAACAGTGGCATCAGGCGACGGCCGACCGGCATGTGATTTAACCGGCAATAGGCCAGCGACACCGGCTGCACCACCAGGGGACGGCCATTCACGTGCTGCTCGGCGACGGCGAAGAACGACGATTTGAACGGCAGGATGCGCATCCCGTCGGACGACGTCCCCTCGGGGAAGAGGATCAGGTTGTCGCCCTCTTCGAGCCGCACCTGCATCTCGTCCTTGTGGTCGCGGGTGCGATGCGCCTTGCGTTCGATGAACAGGCAGCGTTGCAGCTGGGCCAGATAGCCGAAGCCCGGCCAGCCCATGACCTCGCGCTTGGTGATGTAGGAGCCGCGCACCAGGGTGTCGAGCACCACGATGTCGAGCCACGAGACGTGGTTGACGACGAATAGCGTCGGGCGTTCGGCGGACATCGTGCCGCGGACCTGGACCCGCACCCGCAACAGCCAGGCAAGTCCGCGGTGATAGAGCATGGGCACGGATTCCGCGAGTTCGCGCCGGGAGAACCGCAGCGCGAAAATCTGCACCGGCAGCAGCACCAACGTCCACGCCAGCATAAGGATGATGGTCGTCGCGGCGCGCACCATCAGAGCGCGCGGGCGACGAGATGCGGCAAACTCACTCCGGCTTGCCGGGCGGGCCCAACGGCACGCCGTAGAGCTCAAGCCGATGATCGACCAGGCGATACCCAAGCTCGCGGGCGATTTCTTCCTGCAGAGCCTCGATACGCGGGTTGCGGAACTCGATCACCTTGCCGCTCTTGAGGTCGAGCAGATGGTCATGATGGTCGTCGCGCACCTCTTCGTAGCGCGAACGGCCGGCGCGGAAGTCGTGCCGGCTGAGGATGCCGGCCTCCTCGAACAGGCGAACGGTACGGTAGACGGTCGCGATGCTGATCTTCGGATCCTGCTCGACCGCGCGGCGGTGCAGTTCCTCGACATCCGGATGGTCTTGGGCCTCGCTCAGCACGCGGGCGATGACGCGGCGCTGGCCGGTCATTCGCATGCCGCGCTCAAGACAAAGCTGTTCGAGGCGATTTGGCATATTCAGGGCCTCCTGCACTACGGGCCGCTCCTCTGGTTTAACGCCGCACCTTCTTGCGCGACGTACCCAAGCCGATCTTCTTCGCAAGGTCGCGCCGCTTCAGGGCGTAGTTGCGGGCGACCATCGGATAATCGGCGGGCAGCTCCCACCGCTCGCGATACTGTTCCGGGGTCATATTATACGCGGTCCGGAGATGCCGCTTCAGCATTTTCAGTTTCTTGCCGTCTTCGAGGCAGGTGATGTAGTCCGCGGTAACGGAACGCTTGATCGGCACGGCCGGTTCGGGACGTTCGGCCATGTGTGGCTGGGCGGCGGCACCGGCAATGCCGGAAAGAGCGGCAAACACATTGCGAATCACTTGCGGCAACTCGCCCGCTTCGACCCGGTTATTGGCCACGTGTGAGAGCCGTTCCGGAAAGTTGTTGAGTCGGAGGAATCAGTTGTGATTCGCTTACGGGCATCCGAATCGGATGTGGGAGATGCCCGATGTGGACGCCCGAACACCGCCGCGCAGCTGACCGGCGCGGCCTG